>NZ_CAJQZK010000034.1:0-30940 GCF_907164655.1 Acidocella sp. C78 | reverse complement strand
ACCATCATCCGCTCGAACTACCTGTTCGACGAGAGTGCAGCGCTCTACGATCACGCGCTGAAACTCTGGGAAGGCCTGTCGGCCGAGCTGAACTACAACGTCATGTTCTCGCAGCGCGGCGTGCTGATGCTCGCCCACAACGTGCACGACGAACAGGTCTTCCGCCGCCATGTCCACGCCAACCGCCTCAACGGCGTCGACAATGAATGGCTCACCCCCGAAACAGGCGAAGGCCTTCTGCCCGCCGCTGAACATCGCCCCCGGCATGCGCCATGCGGTCACCGGCGGCGCGCTGCAACGGCGCGGCGGCACGGCGCGGCACGATGCCGTCGCCTGGGGCTATGCCCGCGCCGCCAGCGCAATCGGTGTCGACATCATCCAGAACTGCGAGGTCACCGGCATCGACCGCGACGCCGCAGGCCGCGTCAGCGGCGTGCAGACCACGCGCGGTGCGATTGCAACCAGGCGCATCGGCGTGGTTGCCGCCGGCAATACTTCGGTGGTGATGGCGATGGCCGGGCTGCGCATGCCGCTCGAAAGCTTCCCGCTGCAGGCGCTGGTCTCCGAGCCGGTGAAGCCGTGCTTTCCCTGCGTCGTCATGTCGAACACGATCCACGCGTATATCAGCCAGTCCGACAAGGCGAGCTGGTCATCGGCGCCGGCACCGATGCCTACATCTCCTACAGCCAGCGCGGCGCGCTGCACATCTCGATGCACACGCTGGAGGCGATCTGCGAGCTGTTCCCGATGTTCCGCCGCATGCGCATGCTGCGCAACTGGGGCGGCATCGTCGACGTCACGCCGGACCGCTCGCCGATCATCGCCAAAACGCCGATCCCCGGCCTTTACGTCAATTGCGGCTGGGGCACCGGCGGCTTCAAGGCCACGCCCGGCTCCGCCGATCTCTTCGCCCACACCATCGCCCGCGACGAGCCGCACCCGATCAACGCCCCCTTCAGCCTCGAGCGCTTCGCCGAGGGGCGGCTGATCGACGAGGCCGCCGCCGCCGCGGTCGCGCACTGAGGAGCCCCGCCATGCTGCTGATCCCCTGCCCGCATTGCGGCGAGCGTCCGGAAATCGAGTTCGCCTATGGCGGCGAGGCCCATCGCGTCCGCGCCGCCGACCCGCGCGCCGTCGATGACGCTTCGTGGACCGACTATCTCTACATCCGCCGCAACGCCCGCGGCGAGTTCGAGGAACGCTGGCGCCACGCCCATGGCTGCGGCCGCTTCTTCAACCTCCGCCGCAACACCTATACCGACATGATCGACCGCGGAGCCGCACGATGAGCCAGAGCTTCCGGCTTGCCGAGGGCGGGCGGATCGACCGCTCCCGCACCCTCGCCTTCCGCTTCGACGGCCGCGCCTATGCCGGCCATCCGGGCGACACGCTGGCCTCCGCCCTGCTCGCCAACGGCGTCCATCTGGTCGGCCGCTCCTTCAAGTATCACCGCCCGCGCGGCATCCTGACCGCCGGCGCCGAGGAGCCGAACGCCCTGGTCGGCGTCGGCCGCGACGAGGGGCACTACACTCCCAACCTGCGCGCCACCCAGGTCGTCCTGCATGACGGCCTGGTCGCCGAAAGCCAGAACCGCTTCCCCTCGCTCGAACGCGACGTCGGCGGCCTCACCGACCTGTTCTGGAAATTCATCCCCGCCGGTTTCTACTACAAGACGTTCATGTGGCCGAAGACGGCATGGACACGGGTGTTCGAGCCGCGCATCCGCGCCATGGCCGGCCTCGGCCGCGCCCCGGAGATCGCGGACGCCGCCTGCTACGCCCAGCGCTACGCCCATTGCGACGTGCTGGTGGTCGGCGCCGGCCCCGCCGGCATCGAGGCCGCCCTGGCCGCCGCCTCCTCCGGCGCGCGGGTGATCCTGTGCGACGAACAGGCCGAACCCGGTGGCGCCCTTCTGGCCGAGACCGACGCGACGCTCGACGGCGCCGACGTCGCCAGCTTCCTCGCCACCCGGCTGAGCTGGCTGCAGGCCGCCGGCCAGGTCACCATCCTGCCGCGCACCATCGCCTTCGGCTATTTCCCGCACAACATGATCGGCCTCGCCCAGGATCTCACCGATCATCTCGGCGAACCCGACGACACCCAGCCCCGCGGCCGGCTCTGGCAGGTCCGCGCCCGCGAGGTGGTGATCGCCACCGGCGCCATCGAGCGCCCCCTCGCCTTCCCCGACAACGACCGCCCCGGCATCATGCTGGCCGACGCCGCGCGCACCTACGTCACCCGCTACGGCGTGCTGCCGGGCCGCAACGCCGTCGTCTTCACCGCGCATGATTCCGCCTATGCCGCCGCCCTCGCCCTGCATCGCGCCGGCGCCCGCATCGCCGCGATCGCCGATCTCCGGCCCGATCCGTCCGGCGAACTGGTCGAGGCCGCGCGTGCTGCCGGCCTGCCGATCCGCCCCGGCTGCACCCTCACCGGCACCGAGGGGCGGCTGCGCGTCACCGCGGCCACCATCGCGCGGCGCGACGGCGGTGCCGGCGAGCGCCTCTCCTGCGACCTCGTGCTGATGTCCGGCGGCTTCACCCCGAGCGTGCATCTCTTCTCGCAGAGCCGCGGCAAGCTCCGCTTCGATCCTGCGCTCGACGCCTTCATCCCCGGCGAGCCGGCCGAGGCCTGCCGCGCCGCCGGTGCCGCCGCCGGCACCACCTCGCTGGCCGACGCCCTCGCCTCCGGCCGCGCCGCCGGCGAGGCGGCCGCCACCGCCGCCGGCTTCACCGCCCCGCCCGCCATGGCGATCGCGGTCGCCAACGCCCCCGCCGCCACCGGCGGCTTCCTCGGCGCCACGCCGCACGGCCGCAACCCCGGCGCGGTGCGCGCCTTCATCGACTTCCAGAACGACGTCACCGCGAAGGACATCTCGCTCGCCCTGCGCGAGGGCTTCCGCTCGGTCGAGCACGTCAAGCGCTACACCACCAACGGCATGGCGACCGACCAGGGCAAGCTCTCCAACATGAACGCGCTCGGCATTATGTCCGCCGAACTCGGCCGCCCGATCCCCGAGATCGGCACCACCACCTTCCGCATGCCCTACACGCCGGTGCCCTTCGGCTATTTCGCCGGCTACGCGCGCGGCGCGCTGTTCGAGCCCGAGCGTCACACCCCGATCCATGACTGGGCCGAGGAACAGGGCGCGGTGTTCGAGGATGTCGGCACCTGGAAGCGCGCCCGCTACTTCCCGCGCGAGGCGAGACGATGCACCGCGCCGTCGCCCGCGAATGCCGCGCCGTGCGCGCCAGCGTCGGCATCTTCGACGCCTCGACCCTCGGCAAGATCGAGATCGTGGGGCCGGACGCCGCCGAATTCCTCAACCGCATGTACGTCAACGCCTGGACGAAGCTGAAACCCGGCCGCCTGCGCTACGGCGTGCTGCTGCGCGAGGACGGGTTCGTGGTCGACGACGGCGTCATCGGCCGCCTGTCCGACACCCGCTTCCACGTTACCACCACCACCGGCGGCGCCCCGCGCGTGCTCGCCATGATGGAGGACTACCTGCAGACCGAGTTCCCCGAACTCGATGTCTGGCTCACCTCCACCACCGAGCAATACGCGGTCATCGCCGTCCAGGGCCCCCGCGCCCGCGACGTGATCGCCCCGCTGGTCGAGGGGGCGGACATCTCCGGCGCCGCCATGCCGCACATGAGCATGGTCGAATGCCGCGTCGCCGGCATCCCGGCCCGGCTGTTCCGCGTCAGCTTCACCGGCGAGCTCGGCTTCGAGATCAACGTTCCCGCCGATTACGGCCGCGCCGTCTGGGAGGCGGTGTTCGATGCCGGCCGCCGGCACGACGTCACCGCCTACGGCACCGAGACGATGCACGTGCTGCGCGCCGAGAAGGGCTACATCATCGTCGGCCAGGAAACCGACGGCACGGCAACGCCCGACGATGTCGGCCTCGCCTGGGCGATCGGCAAGGCGAAGCCCGATTTCGTCGGCAAGCGCGCGCTCGACCGCGCCGCCTTCGCCGGCCAGACCGGGCGCAAGCAGCTCGTCGGCCTGTTCACCGAGCCCGGCGATGTCGTGCTCGAGGAAGGCGCCCATCTCGTCACCGACCCCGACCGGCCGCCGCCCGCCGAGATTCTCGGCCACGTCACCTCCGCCTACTGGAGCGAAACGCTCGGCCGCTCCATCGCCCTCGCTCTGGTGCGCGCGGGCGCGACCGCATCGGCGAAACGTTTCACGTGAAACTCTCGGACCGTGCGATCCCGGTCCGCCTCACCGATCCGGTGTTCTACGATCGTGAAGGAGCCAGGCTCGATGGCTGACCTGATGCAGACCCGCCTCGCCTCCCCGCTCGCCGGGCGCATCGGCGATTCCCGGATGCGCGAGATGCCGCGCGCCACGCGCGTCTCGCTGCGCCTGAAACCGGAGGCCATCGAGGCCGCCGGCGCGGCGCTGGAGGTCGATCTCACCCTCGGGATGAACCGCGCCACCGAGTCCGGCTCCCGCACCGCGATCCGCCTCGGCCCGGACGAATTCCTGCTCATCGCCCCGGTCGCCGACACCTGGGAGGCGTTCGAAGCCGCCCTCGCCGCGGTTCTCACGCCGCGCGACCACGCGCTGGCCGACATCTCCCACCGCCAGCTCGGCGTCTCGATCGAGGGGCCGGACTGCACGGCGATGCTCAACGCCCTCTGCCCGCTCGATCTCGACCTCGCCGCCTTCCCCGTCGGCATGGCCACCCGCACCCTGTTCGGCAAGGCCGATATCGTGCTCTGGCGCACCGCGGATACTCGCTTCCACATCGAGGTCTGGCGCTCATTTGCCCCCTATCTCTGGGGCCTTCTCGCGACCATCGGCCGAGAATATCCCGATCAATAATATCCCGATCAATGCTTTCCCGGCGCCTAGAGCATCATCCGATCAGATGGAATCATCTGATCGGATAAAGATGCTCTGAATATCATTATCATAGAGCACTGCATCCGATCCGGATGGATCGGAAAGTGCTCTAGGTTCTGTACCTATTGCCATGACTACGGAGCGTCTGATTCAAGTCTGTTTGGAGGACTTGGAACATGGCGGAACTTTTCTGGCTGAACGACACGCAATGGGCTGCGATCGAACCATTGCTGCCGAAGCTTGGCGGCAAGCCTCGGGTTGATGACCGCCGGGTGCTGAGCGGCATCCTGCATCGCTTTCGCGAGGGCTTGCGATGGCGAGCGCTTCCTGAGGCCTATGGGCCACGAACCACGGTGTTCAACCGGTTCAACCGCTGGAGCCAGCGTGGCCTCTGGCAGGAGATCTTTGCGGCCCTGGTCGCCTGCGCGTATCCGCCGCGCATCGCCATGGTGGACAGCACCTCGGTTCGGGCACATCGCGCGGCCGCGGGCGGTAAAGGGGGGCGCAAAGCCAGGCTATCGGCCGGTCGAGGGGTGGACGGACGACCAAGATCCACGCCGTCGCGGATGAGCAGGGACGCATCGCCGCACTCCTCCTGACGCCGGGACAGGCCTCCGACATCAGCGGCGCCAGGGCGCTTCTGCCCACAATACCGCCACCAGAAGAGCTGATCGCCGACAAAGCCTACGACGCCGATGACCTGCGCGCCTTCCTCACCCGCCAAGGCACCAGGCCCGTGATCTCGCCCATGCCCAACCGCCGCGCCATTCCGCCCTTCGACCCCGTCGCCTACAGAAAGCGCAATCTCATCGAACGCGCCTTCTGCAGGCTCAAGGACTGGCGCGCCATCGCCACACGCTACGACAAAACCGCACGAAATTTCCTCGCAGGTATCTGCCTCGTCCTCGCCGTCACATCTTGGATCAGTTGAGTCCAGAACCTAGGGGGTGATCTGACCGGATGCGTCAGGCCTTGCGGGGCCTGAACCGCGCCACGAAATCAAGGATCGCCACCGCCGCCTCGTCGGGCGACGGGTGCCGCATCACCCGTCCGCCGGCATCCCGCGTCTCGCTCACCGCCTGCAACCGCGCCTCGGCCGAACCGCCGCCGCCGACATCGCCGATCAGCTTCGGCCGCGCCCGATAGGGCCGGATTTCGATTCCTTCCGGCGCCAGCGCCGAAATCAGCGCCGGTCCCGCCGCCTCGCTCACCCGGCCCGCCAGCCGCGCGCGATGCACATAGGGCAGTGGCGCCGGTGCGGCCGGATGCACGGTGATCACCGCCGCCCCGCGCACCGTGGCCGCCCGTCGCCCGCCGCGCGGCAGCGCCTGCGTCACCCTCGTTTCGCCGCCCGCAAATTCGGCCGCGATCGCATCGGCGACGATCGGCCATCCCAGCGCACGCGCCAGCCGATAGGGCAGCAGCCCGCCATCCGCGCCACCCCGGCCGCGCCGCCCCGCGAGGATCAGGACCGGCATCCTTCCCTCAAGCGCCGCCACCAGCGCGCCGAGCGGATCGTCCGCCGCCCCGGCCCCGACCAGCGTCAGCCCATCGATCCCGTGCCCGAGCGCGTCCAGCACCGCCGCGTCGCGCCCACCGGCATGCAACCCCTCGACTGCGCCGCCCGCCCCGGCAATGCGGCGCGCCAGCGCGATCGCCTGCAACTCTACCGGCACCGGGCAGGGGTCACCCGTGGCCGGATGCCGCCCCGCCGAGAGCAGCACGACGATCCTCATGCCTCGGCTCCCAGAAGCGCGAGCAGCGCCGGCAGCACCGCCTGCGCATCCGCCACCACCGCGAGGTCCGCCCGCGCGATCATCGCCGCGTGCAGGTCGGTATTCACCGCGACCACATGGTCCACCGTGCCGATCCCCTGCAGATGCTGCGGCGCGCCGGAAATCCCGAACGCCACGTAGCAGTCGGCGTTGAGAACGGTTCCGGAGGCGCCGACCTGCATCGCCCGCGGCAACGCGCCGGCGTCGCACACCACCCGGCTCGCTCCCGGCGTCGCCCCGAGCGCGCGCGCGAGATCGAGAAACCCCGCGAGATCGGTCACCCCGTTTCCCGCCGCGATGACAAATCCCGCCTCGTCCAGCCGCACCGTCGCCGCCTCCAGCGGCAGGGGCGACAGCCGCACCGCCATCGCCGCATCCATCGCCGGATCGGCCGGCAGATCGACCGGCTCGGCCGCATGCGCCGCCCCGCGCCAGGGCGCGATGCGGTTGGCCGCGATGCTCAGCAGGCGCGGCGGCGCCGCCCGCCATTCCGCCCGCCCCGCGGCAGCCGGGCGGATCGCCTGCCGCGCCGACAGGCTCTCGACCGCATCGAACAGCGCCTCGTCGCAGAGTGCGGCCACCCGCCGCGCCAGATCCCCGCCATCCGCGCTCTCGGCGAACACCACATGGCGCGGCCGATGCGCGCCGATCGCGGCGGCGACCGATGCCGCCAGCGAGGCCGGATCGTCCCGCTCCGGCAGCACCATCACCCGGTCCGCCCCCGCCGCACCCGCGTCCTCCGGCAGGCTCGGCGCCAGCAGCACCACCGCCGCCGCGCCGCCGCCATCGAGCAGTCGCGCCGCCCCCAGCACCTGCCGGTCATGGCGCGACAGCACACCGCCCGCCATCTCGGCCACGGCGAACACCAGATAGGCCGGGTCCGCGATCGTCACGACCTGCGCCGCCGTCGGCGCCACCGCGGCACAATGCGCGACCACCCCGCCGCGATGCGTCCGGTCGATCCGCCGGCGCGGCGCCTCGGCCACCACCACCGCCGCGCGCTCGGCCCGGGGATCGCGCCGCCTCGCGCTCACGCCCGCGCCTCCACCGGCACCGCTTCCATCGCCGCGTGCACCAGCTCGGCAATGTCGCGCACCTCGGGCCGCGGGCCCGTCACCCCTTCCAGCATCGCCGTGCAGCCCGGGCACGCCACGGCGACGATGTCCGCCCCGGTCTCCCGCGCCTGCGCCATCCGCAGATCGGGAATTCGCCGCACGCCCGCGATGTCCGAAACCGGCGCGCCGCCCCCGCCGCCGCAGCAGAACGAGGCCGCGCCATGCCGCTCCATCTCGCTTACCGCCAGGCCGATTCGCCCCAGCACCCGCCGCGGCGCGTCATACTCGCCGTTATAGCGGCCGAGATAGCACGGGTCGTGATAGGTCACCGTCCCGCCGGATGCCGCCTCCGGTCGGATCGCGCCAGTACCGATCAGCTCGTCGATCAGCGCCGTATGGTGCTGAACCGTGTAGAGCCCGCCGAACGCCGGATATTCCTGCCGCAGCACATGCAGCGCGTGCGGATCGGCGGTGACGATCCGCACGAACCGCCTTGTCGCCAGCGTTGCGACATTGGCGCGCGCGAGCCGCTCGAACCCCGCCTCGTCGCCAAGCCGCCGGGCAAGGTCGCCGCAATCGCGCTCCGCTTCCCCCAGCACCGCGAAATCCAGCCCCGCCGCCCGCATGATCGCCACCAGCGCCCGCAGCGTCCGCCCATAGCGGGCATCGAACGCCCCGTCGCCGAGCCAGAGCAGGATGTCGGCGCTCTCGCCCTCGCCCAGCTCGCGCAGCCCGCCGGCCGCGAAATCGAGCCGCCGCCCGGACTCGAACCCGCCGGGATTGAACGCGTAGCGCAGTTCCGAAAGCACCTGGTCCGCCTTGCCCGGCGCGCCACCTTCCGCGAGTGTCAGATGCCGCCGCAGATCGACCACAGCATCCACATGCTCGATCATCATCGGGCAGTCGGCGACACAGGCGCGGCAGGTCGTGCAGGCGAACAGCGTTTCCGCGTGCAGCCGCCCCAGCACCGGGCCCGGCGACGAAATGCCCGGATGCGGCGAGCCGGCATAGGCCGGCGCCTCCGGATGCAGCGCCGTCGCCAGGTCCTGGATCAGCGCCTTCGGGTTCAGCTTCTGCCCGGCGGCGAAGGCCGGGCACGCCTCCTCGCACCGCCCGCACTGGATGCAGGCATCGAACCCCGCCAGCCGGTTCCAGGCGAAATCGCCAATCGCCGCCACGCCGAATTTTTGCGCCGGCGACAGCAAGCTCGCCGCCGTTCCCACGAAACGCTCCGGCCGCGGATGCGCCGCGAGATGCACCGCCCCGGCCAGCGCGTGCCGCATCGGCCCGGTCGCGATCCCCGCCACCAGCCGCGCCCCGCCCCAGGCCGCAAGCCCGATCCCGGCCAGCGCCGGCAGCCACAGCCCGAGCAGAATGCCGAGCGAGGCCAGGAACCCGCCCGCCGCATAGGCGGCGAGATCCCGCGCCAGACCCTGGAATGCCCCGCCGGAAAGCGAGGCCGGAAGCGCCGGCTGGCGCCGCCGCGCCACCAGCCGAGCGCCGAAAATCGCGAAGCCGAAACCGAAAGCGGCCAACAGCCACAGCATGTCCGCGCCGCGCAGCGCCGGGATGATGCCGAGCAGCACCAGAGCGGTGCCGCCGAGCAAGCCCCCGGCGATCGCCTGGTGCATCCGCGCCGCCGCCGCCCGCCGCGCCACCACGCCGTGCACGTCCACGAGATAGCGCCGCGGCAGCGCGGCCAGCCCGCGCGCCCAGTCCACCGTCGCCGCCCCGCCCCGCCGCCACGATGCGGCGAGACGCAGCCCCTGCGCGATCACCCCGGCCAGCAGCAGCCAGGCCAGCAGGACGAACAGCCCCGCCATCAGAAATCCTTGCAGAGGCGCAGCGCGTCGTAGATCGCGGCGTGGATGTTGCGCCCCGCCGCCGCATCGCCGATGCGATACAGCGCGTATCCTTCCTCCGGCCAGGGCTGCGCCCGCCCCGCCACCAGCGCGCCGGCATCGATCCGTCCCCGGTTGACCGACCCCGCCTTCAGCGGATCATACAGCGCGTCATCCGGCAGCGTGCCGAAATCGACGACGACATGATCCACCACCCGTTCCTCCTCGGCGAGATCCATCGTGTTGCGCAGCACCGCGACGAGCCGGTTCTCCTCCCGCCGCACCGCGAGCAGGTCGAGATTCGGCGTCATGATCACGTCATGGCGGTAGAGTTCGCGCAGATGGATCGGCTGGTTGGTGGTGCCGACCTCCTCGGCCGCCATCCGGTCGCCGGTCGCGAGTTCCACCAGTGCGCCGCGCTTCGCGAGGAACTCGGCGCAGGAGGCGGCGTTGTGCTGCCCCATCCCGTCATAGAGCAGCACCGAACCGCCGAGCGCGATCCCGTCGCGCAGGATCGCGGCGGTCGTCGTCACCAGCTCCGCCCCCTCCATGAAGCCCGGATTGGGCACACCGCCGGTCGCGAGAATCACGATGTCCGGCCGCTCCGCCAGCACCATAGCCGCATCCGCCGCCACCCCGAGCCGCAGATCCACGCCGAGCCTGCGCACCTGCGCGCCAAGCCAGCGCGGAATGCCCGACAGCGCCTCCCGCCATCCCGCCTTCGCGGCGATGTTGATCTGCCCGCCGAGCGCCGTCTCCCGCTCGAACAGCACCACCTCGTGGCCGCGCTCGGCACTCACCCGCGCCGCCTCCAGACCGCCCGGCCCGCCGCCGACGACAACGACCCGCCGCCGCCGCGCCGCCTTGCCGATCACATGCGGCATCGTCGCCTCGCGCCCGGTCGCGGCGTTCTGGATGCACAGCGCATCCGCCCCGGTATAGATCCGGTCGATGCAGTAGCCGGCGCCGACGCACTGGCGGATATCGTCCTCCCGCCCGTCCTGCAGCTTGCGCGCGAGATGCGGGTCGGCGATATGCGCCCGCGTCATCGCGATCATGTCGACATGCCCCTCCGCCACCGCGCGCGCGGCGGTGGCAAGGTCGGTCACCCGCTGCGCGTGGAACACCGGCACCTCCACCTCGCGGCGGATCGCGCTGGCCAGCGGCAGGAACGGGGCCACCGGAAACGACATGTTCGGCAGCGAGACCGCATGCGCCAGATGGTCCCGCGCCTGCCCGCCGAGCACGTTGATGAAATCGACCAGCCCGCGCCGCGCATGCGCCTCGGCGATGGCGACGCAATCCTCGTGGCTCAGCCCCTCGGCCAGCATCTCGTCGCCCGACATGCGGATGCCGATCAGGAAATCATCCCCCGCCGCCGCCCGCATCGCCTCGAGAATCTCGAAGCCGAAGCGCATCCGGTTCTCGAGCGACCCGCCATACCTGTCGCCGCGGTGATTGACCGAGGGCGACCAGAACTGGTCAACCAGATGCCCGTGCGCCGCCGAGAGCTCGCAGCCATCCAGCCCGCCCTCGCGCGCCCGTCGCGCCGCCGCGGCGAAATCGGCGATCACCCGGTCGATATCCTCCTGCTCCATCTCCCGCGGGATCGACCGGCTCGCCGGCTCCCGCCGCGGCGAGGCGGAAATCGTCGGCAGCCAATTCTCGGTATCCCAGCGCGTCCGCCGCCCCATATGCGTGAGCTGGATCATCAGCGCCGCGCCATGCGCGTGCACGCGATCGGAAAATTGTTGCAAATACGGAATGACACTGTCATCCGCGACCGAAATCTGGTTCCACGGGGCCGCCGGGCTGTCGAGCGAGACGGAGGACGATCCGCCGAACATCGTCAGCCCGATGCCGCCCTTCGCCTTCTCCACGTGATAGAGCTGATAACGCTCCTGCGGCTTCCCGTCGCGGCCATAGCCCGGCGCGTGGCTCGTGCTCATGATCCGGTTGCGGAACGTGGTCCGGCGGATCGTCAGCGGGCGAAACAGCGCCTCGGCATGGGCGATCATGCAATGCCTCCGGGCTTCGGAATACGCGAATGCGCCAGCGCCGCCGGGGTCAGCGGCCGCGGCATCAGCGTTCGATCACGAGATCGGTGAGCGGTGTCGAGCAGCAGATCAGGATCATGTCCTGGTCGATCTCGCGCTGGCGGATGCCGCCCTGGTGCTTCATGTCCACCCGTCCCGAGACGAGCTTGCTCTTGCAGGTGCCGCACACGCCCTTGGTGCAGGACGAGGGCAGCCGCATCCCGGCCTCCCGCGCGGCGGCGAGGATATGTTGCCCCGGCGCGACGCCGATCGTCCGGCCGGATTTGCTGAACGTCACCTCGAAGGTCTCGGCCCCCTGCGCGGCGAGCACTTCCTCGACCGGCGGCGGCACGCCAAAATCGAAGCTCTCCTCGTAATAGTAACGCATGTCATAACCGAGGCCCACGAGCCCCTCGCGCACGACCTGCATGTAGACCGGAGGCCCGCAATTGAAGATCCAGCGTTCGGCGAAATCCGGCGCGAGCAGCGCGAGCAGCTGCGGCGTCACCCGCCCGCGCGGCCCGCCCCAGCGCCCGCCGGCGCCATCCGCCTCGCACACCGGAATCACCCGCAAATTCGGCATCTGCCGCGCCATCACGGCAAGTTCGTCGCGGAAGATGATGTCCTCCGGCGTCCGCGCGAAATGGATGAACACGATGTCCGCGTCTGGCGCCAGATCCTGGTGCGCCCGCGTCATCGACATCAGTGGCGTGATCCCCGAACCGCCCGAGAGGAACAGGTATTTTTCCCCCGGCGTCGCGACGAAGCTGAAATCCCCGAGCGGCCCGATCGCGCGGATGTCCATCCCCGGTCGCAGATTGTCGTGCAGCCAGGTCGAGACCGCGCCATCCGGCTTGCGCTTCACCGTGATCGAGATCTGGTCCGGCCGGGTCGGGCTGGAAGCGATCGTGTAGCAGCGCTGCACGATCTCTCCGCCAACCGGCACATCGAACACGAGGAACTGCCCCGGCCAGTAGCTGAAGCGCGACGGCGTGCGGCTGACGAAGGTGAAGGTCCGCACATCATGCGTCTCCAGCCGGGAGTCGACGCAGACCAGAATGTCGTCGGTCTCCGGATCCCAGGCGGACAGGCTGCCATCGCGCGCGGCGCGGCAGCGCTCGGCCGGCGTCATCGCCATCAGGTCGTCTCTGCCCCGAGCTGCGCCGCCATGCGGCCGATATACCAGTTGGCGAACGCCTCGACCTGGCCTTCGGTTTCCGCCGAATACGGGCCCGGCACATAGCCGGCACTCGCCGCCCCGGCCTGGGCGAGGCCGACCAGCGCGCCATCCTGCAGATTGGTCTCGCGCCACACCCGGATCAGGTTTTCCAGGTCGTAATCCACACCCTGGATCGCGTCGCGATGCACCAGCCACTTGGTGCGCAGCAGCGTGCGGTCCGGCGAGAGCGGCAGCACCGAGAAGGTCACGACGTGATCGCTCATGAAATGGTGCCACGAATTCGGCTGGGTGTGGAACGAGAGATCGCCGAGCCGCTTCTCCTTCGCCCGGCCGAGCAGAAGCCGGCTGGCGACCTTGGTATCGAGCGTCTGCGATTCGCCGTCGCGGTCCATCGGCATCCGGCCGATCCGGAAGCCCGAGACCATGTCGTCGAGACGGCCGATCTCCTCGGAGGGAAACCCGCTCGCCGCCCAGGCGCTGCATGAGCGCGCGACCATGTCGTCATAGTTCCGCCGCAGGGCCGCGCGCGCCGGGTCGTCCTCACGCGCATCGAAGCCGAAGCCGAACTCGAAGATCGATGAGGTCAGCTCCGGATGGTTCAGCGCGCAGTGATAGCACTCACGGTTGTTCTCCATCGTCAGCTTCCAGTTGCCCTCCTCGATCAGGTCGATCTGCTGGGCCACCTTGCAGTTGGCGATGTCGTGCGGCGCGATATAGGGCCCGACGATCCGTGCCATCTCGTCGAAATCCGCCGGCGGTTCCGCGGCGAGGCACACGAAAAGCAGCCCTTCCAGCGAGCGGAGATGGACTTTCTTCAGTCCGTGGCAGGAATGATCGAAATCCTCGCCCATGTGATCGGCATGCACGAGCGCGCCATCCAGCCCATAGGTCCAGGCGTGATACGGGCAGACCAGCCGCCCCACCGTCGCCTTCTCGGTGGAAACCAGCCGCGCGGCGCGGTGCCGGCAGACATTGTGCATGGCGTGGATCACGCCATCGTCGTCGCGGCAGATCAGGATCTCGTTATCGCCGATCTTCAGCGTCATCACGTCACCCGGCTCGGGCACGTCCGGCTCGACGCCCACGAAAATCCAGTGCCGGTTGAAAATATATTCGAGATCGGCGCGGAAAATCGCCGGATCGGTATAGAACTCCCGCTCCAGCATGAAGCCACGGCGGCGCCGGGCCACGAGGTCGCGCAATGCGGGGGAAGCGACATCCGCCATGACGTTCACTTTCAATAAGGGTCAGTGCCCGGCGACGGACTGTGACGGTTCGGTGATGCAGCGTCTTTGGTTTTTGCGACATCGCGCCAGAACGATTTCGCAGGTCTTCCGCATGGCGGCCATGCGCCTTTTACATGCGCGCGTCAGAATGGCCGTGGCCCGGCATGGAGTCCCGATCCGCTGCCGCTGTTGGTGCCGCGCGTCGCCACGCCCGGCCGCATCTGCGAGGGTGAAAGTCCATGCAACGCCTTGAACTGGCGGGAGAAGTGCGCGCAGTCGGCAAAGCCGGCCTCCAGCGCGATATCGGTCACCGAACGGTCGGTCGTCTCCAGCAGCCAGCGTGCGTAGCGCAGGCGCAGCGTGCGGTAGAGCAGTGAGGGCCGCTGCCCGAGCGCCGATTCGAAGCGCCGCTCCAGCTGCCGCGTCGACAGGCCGAGCCGCCGGGCGATGATGGCGATCGGTACCGGGTCGGAAAGGTTCTGCTCCATCATCAGCAACGCCCGGCGCACCTGGCCGTCGGCGACGTCATGCGCCACCGGCGGATGCGGTTGCACCGCCTCCTCGCCGCGCGTGCGCGCCAGTTGCAGCACCTGGTGCGGCTTCTGCGCGAGCCTGCTGCCGAGATGCCGCTCGATCAGCAGTGCCGCGAGATCCGCCGCGCCGGCGCCACCGGCGCAGGTAATCCGGTCGCCGTCGATCTCGAACAGCCGGTCGCCGGTCACCTCGTGATCGGGAAAGGCCGCCCGGAAATCCTGGTAATGCAGCCAGCTGACGCAAACGCGCCGCCCCTGCATCAACCCGGCCTGGCAGAGCAGGAAACTGCCGTTGCAGATTCCAACGAGCTTCACTCCGGCAGCTGCGGCGCGGGTGAGATAGGCGCAAAGCGGTGCCGCGTTCTGGTTGAGACTGGTCAGCAAACCGCCGATCGCCACCACGTAGTCGAAGCCGGCGGGGTCGAGAAACGGTGTGCCGGGCAGCACCTGCACCCCGCAGCTCGCGCGAATCGGCGCTGCGCTGTCGGACATGATCGTCCAGCGGCAATGGATGGGCCGTGAGAAATCCGATTCGTCGGCGGCAAGCCGCAGCGTGTCGACAAACATCGACAATGCCGACAGCGTGAAGTCATGCGTGAGGAGAATGCCGACCGAAAGCGGCCGCCGCTCCTCGCCCCGTGACCCGTTCGCCACCCGTTCGCCCATCGGTCGCCTCCGCCATCGCGCCGCATACGAGCCATGCGACAATGGAGCATAAGACCATACAAGCACCGATCAGCATACCGAAAACATTCGGCGCGCCTTCACCGGGGCGAGCCGGCGTGCGGTGTCAGCCCGGCGCCGCTGCCATCGCGATATAGTTGATCCCTGTATCCCGCGCGATGCGGAACCCGCCGGCCAGCGGCGCCGGCACCATCCCCGCCGTCGCCGCCAGCCGCAGCCCGGCGGCGCGGCACATCGCCGCCAACTCCCCGGCGTGATGAATTTCCGCCAGTCATGCGTGCCGGGCGGCGCCAAGCCCAACACATACTCCGCAGCGTATTTTGCAAAAACAATTGATTGGGGCGTTCTGTTGAGGGTCGATATGAACAATAGGCCGCCCGGCCGCAGCAATCCTGCCAGCGTGCCCAGAAACCCTTGCGGGTCCGGCACGTGCTCGATCACCTCCAGTGCCGTCACCACATCGAACCGCGCGCCGGCGGCCGCCAGTTCATCCGTCGTCGTCGCGCGATAGTCGATCTCCAGCCCCTGCGCCGCCGCATGCGCCCGCGCCGCGGCGATCGCCTCGGCGGCGGCGTCGATCGCCGTCACCCGGCATCCCGCCCGTGCGAGGCTTTCCGCCAGCAGCCCCGCGCCACAGCCGACATCGAGCAGTTCCACCCCCGTCACGTCGCCGCGCGCCGCGGCGACGTGCTCCAGGATCCACCGGCTACGCGCCGGGTTCATCGCATGCAGCGCGCGCATCGGTCCGTGCCGGTCCCACCAGCGCGCCGCCAGCGCGTCGAATTTCCGCACCTCCGCCGCGTCCGCCCGCCCGGCGGACTGCCCGTCATCCATGCTCACATCCTCTCCAGCCCGCATTGCCCTTCTCCCGGGCTCTCGCTATGTGAGCCTGCCGGGAGTTGGCAGCAAGCGCCGCTCCCGCGTCGATACCAGTTTCACGGCAAGATCGGATCAAATGGCGCGCATCGTGATGAAATTCGGCGGCACTTCGGTCGCCGATCTGGACCGGATTCGCAACGTCGCCGCGCGCGTCAAGCGCGTGGTGGACGAGGGGCACGAGGTCGCCGTCGTCACCTCGGCGATGGCCGGCGCCACCAACCAGCTCGTCGCCTGGTGCCAGGAACTCTCCCCGCTCTATGACGCGCGGGAATACGACACGGTGGTCGCCACCGGCGAGCAGGTCACCATCGGCCTGCTGGCGATCGCGCTGCAGACCATCGGCGTCGATGCCCGCTCCTGGACCGGCTGGCAGATCCCCATCCGCACCGACGGCCAGCACGGCAAGGCGCGGATCGACGCGATCGACGGCGCCGAGCTGATCCGCCGCATGCAGATGGGCCAGGTCCCGGTGATCGCCGGCTTCCAGGGCATCGGGCCGGACAACCGGATCACCACCCTCGGCCGCGGCGGGTCGGACACCTCCGCCGTCGCCGTCGCCGCCGCGGTCAAGGCCGACCGCTGCGACATCTACACCGATGTCGACGGCGTCTACACCACCGACCCGCGCATCGTCCCCAAGGCCGCAAGCTGCCGGCCATCGCCTATGAGGAGATGTTGGAGCTGGCCTCGGTTGGTGCAAAAGTACTCCAGACCCGTTCCGTCGAACTCGCGATGAAGGAGCGGGTGCGGGTGCAGGTTCTCTCCAGCTTCACGGATGCGCCGGGAACGCTGGTCGTTGATGAGGATGAAATCGTGGAACAGGAAATCGTCGCCGGCATCGCCTATTCGCGTGACGAGGCCAAGGTCACCGTGCGCCGCGTGCCCGACCGCCCGGCGTCGCCGCCTCGGTGTTCGGCCCGCTCGCCGAGGCCGGCATCAATGTCGACATGATCGTGCAGAACGTCTCCGCCGACGGCACCACGGACATGACCTTCACCCTCAACAAGACCGAGCTGCCCCGCGCCCGCCTCGTGCTCGACGAGAAGCGCGACGAGATCGGCTTCGCCGAACTCGCGACCGACCCGGACGTCGCCAAGATCTCCGTCGTCGGCGTCGGCATGCGCAGCCATGCGGGCGTCGCCGGCACCATGTTCCGCTCGCTCGCTGCCGCGGCATCAACATCCAGGTGATCTCCACCAGCGAGATCAAGGTCAGCGTGCTGATCGACGCCGAATACACCGAGCTTGCCGTCCGCGCCCTGCACACCGCCTACGGGCTCGACGTCGCGTGAGCGCGCTCGATCCGCTCTGGGCCCGCGGCCGCGATTTCCTCGGCACCGAGACCGCCATCATGGGCGGCGCGATGAGCTGGGTCAGCGAGCGCCACCTCGTCTCCGCCATCTCCAATGCCGGCGGCTTCGGCGTCATCGCCTGCGGCTCGATGAGCCCGAACTGCTGGACACCGAGATCGCCGCGACCAAGGCGCTCACGACGAAACCCTTCGGCGTCAACCTGATCACCATGCACCCGCAGCTGCTGGAGCTGATCGCCGTCTGCGTCCGCCACGGCGTGGGCCATGTCGTCCTCGCCGGTGGCCTGCCCTCCTCCGCCGCGGTCCGCGCGGTGAAGGACGGCGGCGCGAAACTCGTCTGCTTCGCCCCCGCTCTGGTGCTCGCCAAGCGCCTCATCCGCAGCGGCGCCGACGCCCTGGTGATCGAGGGCTCCGAGGCTGGCGGCCATATCGGCCCGGTCTCGCTGGCCGTGCTGGCGCAGGAAATCCTGCCCGTCATCACCGAGGTTCCGGTTTTCGTCGCCGGCGGCATCGGCCGCGGCGAGGCGATCCTCGCCTTTCTCGAAATGGGCGCCGCCGGCGTGCAGCTCGGCACCCGCTTCGCCGCCTCCGCCGAAAGCATCGCCCACGCCAATTTCAAGGCGGCCTTCCTCAAGGCCAACGCGCGCGACGCGATCCCCTCGATCCAGCTCGACGCCCGCTTCCCGGTCATTCCGGTGCGCGGCCTTGCCAATGCGGGCACGGCCCGCTTCATCGAGCACCAGGCCGAAACCATCCGCCGCTTCCAGGCCGGCGAGCTGGACCGCGAGCAGGCCCAGCTCTCGATCGAGCATTTCTGGGCCGGCGCCCTCCGCCGCGCGGTGGTCGAAGGCGATGTCGAGCAGGGCTCGGTGATGGCCGGCCAGTCGGTCGGCATGGTCACCGCGATCCAGCCGGTTGCCGATATCATCGCCGAGCTGATCGCCCAGGCCGATGCCGCCCTCGCCGCCCGCGCCACCCTCCGCCAGCCGGATGCCTCGATCGAAGCGGCCTAAGGGCGCGCCCCGCCCACGCAACGTTCCGCTCGCCGCCTCGCGGCGGCTGTTCGCGAAGCTGCGCGACAGGCTGAGTTCCGGCAATTCCAGCCTGGCCGAGCTGGTCGAGCTGATCGCCGCCGAACTCGCCGTCGAGGTCTGCTCGGTCTATGTCGCCCGCGCCGGCGAAATGCTCGAACTGGCCGCCACCCACGGGCTGCGCATCGCCGCGGTCGGCCACACGCGGGTGCGCGTCGGCGAGGGCATCATCGGCCTCGCCGCCGCCAAGGGCGAGGCGCTCAACCTGCCGGACGCGCAGAACCACCCCGAATTCGCCTATCGCCCCGAAACCGGCGAGGAACGCTACGCCTCGATGCTCGCGGTGCCGATCCGCCGCGCCGGCCGCACCCTCGGCGTCATCGCGGTGCAGCATTCCGACCCCCGCGTCTACACCCCGCTGGAGGTCGAGACGATCTCGACCATCGCCATGCTGATTGGCGAGATCCTCGCCAGCCAGGGTGCGGCGGATATCGCCGCCGCCGGCTTCGGCGACGCGCTGGCCCGGCGCTATTCCGGCCATCCGCTCGCGCCGGGGATCGTTCGTGGCACCGTCCTGCCCTTCGGCCGTTCGCCCGGCCCTCGTCACGTCCTCGCGGAAGACACTGCCGCGGAACTCGCCCGGCTCGACCAGGCGATGGCCGATGCCGAAACCTCGCTCGACAATCTTGTCTCCGAGCATCTGCCCTCCGGCCACGCCACCCGCGAGGTGCTGGAAGCCTATCGCCTGATTTCCCAGGGCACTGGCTGGCTCGAGCGCGTCCGCGCCGCGATCAATGACGGCCTGACCGCCGAGGCCGCGGTCGACCAGGTCGGCAGCGAGCTGCGCCGGCGCATGCGCAAGGTGGCCGACCCCTATCTGCGCGAGCGCGTCGCCGATATCGAGGACATGATCGAGCGCATGCTCGCCGCCCTCGGCGCCGGCACCGCCAAACCCGATGATGCCAGCGGCATGGTGCTGGTCTGCCGCCGCCTCGGCCCGGCCGAACTGCTCGACTGGCACCAGCGCGGCATCGCCGGTGTGGCGATCGAGGAGGCCAGCACCGGCGGCCATGCCGCGATCCTCGCCCGGGCGCTGGAAATCCCCGCCATCGCCGTCGAGGCCGGCGCCACCGAGGCCGCCCGCCAGGGCGATCCCGTGCTGCTCGATGCCGAATCCGGCGCCCTCATCCTCCGCCCCGATCCCGAGGTCACCGCGCTGTATGATCGCGCCCTCGCCGCCCGTGGCGCCCGCGCCGCCGAGCTCGCAGTCTTCCGCGACCGTCCCGCCCGCACCCAGGATGGCACCGAGGTCACGCTGATGCTCAATGTCGGCCTCGCCTTCGAGATCGACCAGCTCACCCGCACCGGCGCCGACGGCATCGGCCTCTACCGCACCGAGATCGCCGCCCTCGCCGCCGCCCGCGTGCCCGGCGTCGCCGCCCAGGCGGCCGAATACCGCCGCGTGCTCCAGCGCGCCGACGGCAAGCGCGTCGTCTTCCGCACCCTCGATCTTGGCGCCGACAAGCTTCTTCCCGGCGAGGCCGAGGACCAGGTGGAGAACCCGGCGATGGGCTGGCGCTCGCTGCGCGTCGGGCTCGACCGCCCGGCCATCCTGCGCAAGCAGCTGCGCGCCCTGCTGATGGGCGCGGTCGGGCTCGATTTGTCGGTGATGTTCCCGATGGTGGCGACCGTCGCCGAATTCCGCACCGCGCGCGACCTGCTCGAAGCCGAGGCCGCCCGGCTCGACGAAAAACCCCGCCGCATCGAGATCGGCACGATGCTCGAAGTGCCCTCGCTGCTGTTCCAGCTCCCCGGCCTGCTCGCCGAGGCCGATTTCGTCTCCCTCGGCACCAACGACCTGATGCAGTTCCTCTTCGCCGCCGATCGCGGCACGCCGCGGCTCGCCGGCCGCTACGACGTGCTCTCCGCCCCGGTGCTGGAACTGATCGAGGGACTCGCCGCCGCCTGCGCCGAGGAGGAGGTGGGCTTTTCGATCTGCGGCGAGGCCGCCGGCCGCCCGCTCGATGCCCTGGTCTTCGCCGCCATCGGGGTCGACACGCTGTCGATGTCCGGCGCCGCGATCCTGCCGGTCAAGGCGCTGTTCGCCGAAGCCGACCTCGCCACCCTGCGCCCGGTGCTGCGCGAGCTGCGCCGCGCCGGCGCCGCCGGCACCTCGCTGCGCGATCCGCTCACCGCCTGGGCGCGGGAACACGGTTTGCCGATCTAGGCCGAACGCGCTAAACCGCCGATCGGGTCGGGTCGAGACCGGGCGCATGCACGGACCGGAACACTGTTTCGTCCGGCCGCTGCGGCAGGTCGCCGCCTTTCGGCCGCCCTCCCTCAACTCCGCCCTGCGGGCAGTCAAGAGCATCATGAACGGCGACAACGATCACCTTACCATACCCGGATACGACACTTCCTCCAGGGGCGGTCCGGAAGCCGTCGGCGCCGAATTGCGCGCCTTCCGCGAGCGTCTGGGCTGGAAACTGCCGGACATCGCGGCGCGCCTGAAGATCAGGCGGGTATTTCTCGAAGCCATCGAATCCGGTAACCTCGCCGCTCTGCCCGCCCCCACCTACGCGGCGGGCTTCATCCGCTCCTATGCCGAGATCATGGGGCTCGATCCTGAGGAAATCCTCCGCCGCTTCCGGGCCGAGGGCATGAGCCGCACCCGCCTGCCCGCCCTCAGCTTTCCCGAGCCCCTGCCCGACCGCGCCGTTCCGCCCGGTGCCGTGCTCTTCCTCGTCGCCGCGATCGGCCTCGGCGGATATTTCCTGTGGTATCGACATTCGGAGCACGAACTGCGGATGGCGCGGATGGTCCCGGAGGTCCCTGCCAAGCTCGCCCCATTGGCGATTCCGAAATCACCGCAGCCGAAACCCGTCACAGGGCATTCCAGAACCGCCGCCTCCGCCGCGCAGCCCGCCGCCACGCCACCGGCGGCACCAGCCCCGACCGGGGTGTCGCCGGGTGCTGCCCCACAAATCCAAGCCAGCCAACCCGCCTCGCCGCAGGCGGCATCTTCCGCCGTGACCGCAGCCAACAACACCGCCGCCACCAACACTGCCGCAGCGCCCGTATCGGCAGCTACGGTCAGCTCGGCAGCGAATGCAAGTGCAGGCGCCGGAGCGGCTGGCAGCGCCGCGTCGCCCGCCGCCAGTGCCGACACTGCGGTGCCCGGCGCATCGGCGGCTTCCGCCAGAGTGACGCCGAACCAAGCCACCGGCACGACATCTGCCGGTGCGCAACCTGCCGGCCTGGCCTCCGCAACCGCGCCTGGCACCACAGCCACGACCCCAACCGGCTCCGCCAGTTCACCGGCCGGATCGAACCCTCTGGTGATCAGCGCCAGCGCCGATAGCTGGGTTCAGGTTCGCGGCCCGCATGGCACCATCCTGTTCAGCCGCGTGCTCAAGGCCGGCCAGTCCTGGCCGGTGCCGAACGAGCCGGGCCTGACCATGACCACCGGCAATGCCGGCGGCACCGTACTGGTCCGCAACGGCACCGCTGGCGCGCCGCTCGGCAAGCCCGGCACGGTGCTCCACAATGTTCCCCTCACGCCGGCCGCGCCCGCGGGCGGCGCATCCGCCCCGGCCGCCACCCCGGCCGCGCAGTAACCCCTCCACGGAAGCGAGCCCGATGAACTACCGCGAATACCAGCAGATCGTCCGCCGCAAATCGCGGCAGATCAGCGTCGGCCCGGTCAAGGTCGGCGGCGACGCGCCGATCACCGTGCAGACCATGACCAACACGCCGACCGACGATGTCGCGGCCACGGTCGCGCAGATCCACCGCGCCGAGCGCGCCGGAGTCGACATCGTCCGCGTCTCCTGCCCCGACGAGGCGGCCACCGCCGCCCTTGCCGACATCGTGAAGCAGGTGAACGTCCCCATCGTCGCCGACATCCATTTCCACTACCGCCGCGCGATCGAGGCGGCGAAGGCGGGGGCGGCCTGCCTGCGCATCAACCCCGGCAATATCGGCAGCGCCGAGCGCGTGCGCGAGGTCGTCGCTGCTGCCCGCGATCACGGCTGCTCGATCCGCATCGGCGTCAATGCGGGTTCGCTGGAGAAGCATCTGCTCGAGAAATACGGCGAGCCGAACCCCGACGCGCTGGTCGAATCCGCCCTCGAACACGCGAAGATCCTGCAGGATCACGACTTCCACGAATTCAAGATCAGCGTGAAGGCATCCGACGTGTTCATGGCCGTCGCCGCCTACCAGCAGCTCGCCGAGGTCTGCGACCACCCGCTTCACATCGGCATCACCGAGGCCGGCGGACGGCGGACCGGGACGGTCAAATCCTCGATCGGCCTCGGCTCGCTGCTGTGGGCCGGCATCGGCGACACGATGCGCGTCTCCCTCTCCGCCGAGCCGGAGGAAGAGGTCGCGGTCGGCTGGGACATCCTGAAATCGCTCGGCATCCGCCATCGCGGCGTGCGCGTCATCTCCTGCCCCTCCTGCGCCCGCCAGGGCTTCAACGTGATCGACACGGTGGCCCAGCTCGAAGACCGCCTCGCCCATATCGAGGAGCCGATCACCCTCTCGATCATCGGCTGCGTGGTCAACGGGCCCGGCGAGGCGCTGATGACCGATCTCGGCGTGACCGGCGGCGGCAATGGCCGTCACATGGTCTACGCCGCCGGCAAGACCGACCACACGGTCGAGGGGGCCTCGATGATCGACCATGTCGTCGAGCTGGTCGAACAGCGCGCCGCCCGCCTGCGCGAGGAAAAGGCGGCAGCGAAACAGGCGGCGGAATAGCCCGCCCGCGCGCCGCGGACTGTTCAGCGGCGGCGATTTCCGGCAAACCACGGGCAATCTCCGTCGTCTGAAGGATTTGCGCCTTGACCAAGCCCCAGCCCGTGCGCGGCACCCAGGACATCATCGGCGAGGACGCGCGCCGGCATCACCACGTGATCGAGACCGCCCGCCGCGTCGCCGGCCTCTACGGCGCCGCCGAATGGGCCACGCCGGTCTTCGAGCTGACCTCCGTCTTCGCCCGCAACTTGGGCGAAACCTCGGACGTGGTGACCAAGGAGATGTACACTTTCGAGGATCGCTCCGGCGAATCCGTGACCCTGCGCCCCGAGGGCACCGCCGGCGTCTGCCGCGCCCTGGTCTCCAACGGCCTCACCCAGACCCTGCCGCAGAAAATCTTCTACCAGGGCCCGATGTTCCGCTACGAGCGCCCGCAGAAGGGCCGCTACCGCCAGTTCCACCAGATCGGCCTCGAAATCATCGGCGCCGCCGAACCGCTCGCCGATGCCGAGGCGATCGCCTGCGGCCAGCAGATCCTCGACGAACTCGGCGTCGGCGCCAGCATCACCCTGCACATCAACACGCTCGGCGACCGCGACAGCCGCGATGCCTACCGCACCGCCCTGGTCGATTATCTCTCGCGCTACGAATCCGAGCTTTCCGCCGAGAGCAAGGTCCGCCTGGTCAAGAACCCGCTCCGCATCCTCGACACCAAGGATGCGAACGACATCCGCCTCCTCGCCGACGCCCCGCGGATCCACGACCACCTGAACCCCGCCTCCGCCGCGTTCTACGACGGTCTGAAAGCCGCGCTTTCCGCCTTCGGCATCGCCTTCGTCGAGAACCCGCGCATCGTCCGCGGTTTCGACTACTACAACCACACCGCCTTCGAATTCGTCTCCACCGCCCTCGGCGCGCAGGGCACCGTGCTCGGCGGCGGCCGCTACGACCAGCTGGTCGAGCAGATGGGCGGCCCGCCCACCCCCGGCGTCGGCTGGGCGGCCGGCATCGAGCGCCTCGCCATGCTGCTGGCCGCAACCCCCGCCACGCCGCGCCCCGTCGCCGTCATCCCGATGGGCGAGGCGGAGCAGATCGCCGCGATCGAGATCCTCGCCACCCTCCGCCGCGCCGGCATCGCCGCCGAGGTCGCCTATCGCGGCAACATGAAGAAGCGTCTCGAACGCGCCAACCGCATCAACGCCCGCGCCGCCGTGCTGATCGGCCCGGACGAGCTTGCCCGCGGCGCCGTGACTCTCAAAACCCTCGATGACGGCGCCCAGCGCGAACTCCCCCGCGCCGAACTGCTCGCCGCCCTCGGATGACCCGCTGACGCGATGACCCTGGAGCAGAAACTCGATCGTATCGTCCTCCGCGCCGAAGAGCTGCGCGCGATGCTCGCCGCCGGGATCGACGGCGAGCGCTTCGTCGCGGCATCGCGGGAGCTGGCCGAGATCGAGCCGGTCGAGCAGCAGATCCTTCTGCTCCGCGCCGCCGAGCGCGCCCGCGACGAGGCCGAGGCCGCCCGCGCCGACCCCGAATTGCGCGAACTGGCCGATGCCGAGCTTGATTCCCTGCGCGAGACCCTGCCGCGGCTCGAACACGAAATCCGCCTCGCCCTCCTGCCGCGCGACGCCGCCGATGAGCGCCCCGCCATCCTCGAAATCCGCCCCGCCGCCGGCGGCGACGAGGCGGCACTTTTCGCCGCCGAGCTCTTCGCCGCCTATCGCCGCTACGCCGATCTGCGCGGCTGGCGTTTCGAGGTGCTGGACTACACCGAAACCGAACTCGGCGGCCTGCGTGAGGGCATCGCCGAAATCACCGGCCGCGCCGTCTTCGCCCGCCTCAAGTTCGAGAGCGGCGTCCACCGCGTCCAGCGCGTTCCCGCCACCGAAACCCAGGGCCGCATCCACACCTCCACCGTCACCGTCGCCGTCCTGCCCGAGGCCGAGGATGTCGATGTCGAGGTCAACGAGGCGGACCTCAGGATCGACGTCTTCCGCGCCTCCGGCGCCGGCGGCCAGCACGTCAACAAGACCGAGAGCGCCGTCCGCATCACCCATCTGCCCACCGGCATCGTCGTCGCCATGCAGGAGGAGCGGAGCCAGCACAAGAACCGCGCCAAGGCGATGAAGATCCTGCGCGCCCGGCTCTACGAACAGTCCCGCGCCACCGCCGCCGCCGGCCGCGCCGCCGACCGCAAGTCCCAGGTCGGCACCGGCGACCGGTCCGAGCGCATCCGCACCTACAATTTCCCGCAGGGCAGGGTCACCGATCACCGGATCAACCTCACCCTGCACAAGATCGACCGCATCATGCTCGGCGAATTCGACGACATCATCGATGCGCTGACCGAGGAAGACCAGGCCGCCCGCCTCGCCGCCGCCGGCGCATGATTCCGACCACCGAGGCCCTGCGCGAACTCGGCCGCATCCTCGCGGCGGGCGGCGTCGAGAACCCGACCCGCGAGGCACGACTCATCCTCGCCCACGCGCTCGGCGTCGATCTCGCTTCGCTCTGGGCGCTTGACGACGTCGATCCTGAACCCGCCTTCGCCCTCGCCCGCCGCCGCGCCGCCCGCGAGCCGCTCGCCTACATCACCGGCGCGAAGGGGTTCTGGAGCCTCGACCTCGCCGTCTCGCCGGCAACGCTCATCCCGCGGCCGGACACCGAAACCCTCATCGAAGCCGCGCTGCGCCACCGCCCTGAGCGGAACAAGATCCGCACGATCCTCGATCTCGGCACCGGCACCGGCGCCCTGCTCCTCGCCGCCCTCGCCGAATATCCCGACGCCTTCGGACTTGGCATCGACCGCGTGCCCGCGGCCTGCGCGCTGGCCCGCGCCAACGCCGCCCGCACCGGCCTTGCCGCCCGCGCCGCCTTCTGCTGCGGCGACTGGGCGGACGCCCTCGCCGGCCGCTTCGACCTCATCCTCGCCAACCCGCCCTATATCCCGAGCGCCGACATTCCCGACCTGATGGCGGAAGTCGCCGCCCACGAACCCGCCTCCGCCCTCGATGGCGGTGCGGACGGGTTCGATGCCTATCGCCGCATCGTCGCCGATCTGCCCCGCCTGCTCGCCTCTGGCGGCATTGCCGTTCTCGAAGCCGGCATCGGCCAGGCCGAGCCGCTCATCGCGCTGGCCGCCGCGCATGGGCTGGACGCGATCGCCGCGCCCGACCTTGCGGGAATCCCCCGCGCCGTGCTCATGTCTGGGGCGGGAAAATATTCGTGAAAAACCATTTGGCGTTCCGGCCGAATCAGACTAGATAACAATTCCGTATTCGATACCCGGTCTCACGAGGCTGGAACGGCGGGTTCCCGACCGCTTCGTCCCGCGACGCGGTGCCGGTTCCGCAGATGCCGTATCGAACTCGTTTGAACGACCACACCATGAAAGACGCTGCCCGGCCTCGACCAGGGAAACGACGGTCCGGCACGCGCATGGTCGCACTGCAACAGGATACCGAAACTCGATGAACATCAAACGTATGCGCGGGCGCAACAATCGTGGTGGCGGCGGCGGCTCTTTCCGCAGCTATCAGGGGGGCACCCCGCTGAACCGCAACCACGTCTTCGACAGCAACGGCCCGAACAGCGGGTCCGCGGCACCGCCCAGCAGCTTTATGACAAGTATCAGCAACTCGGCCGCGACGCTTCGAGCGCCGGCGACAGGGTTCTCGCCGAAAGCTATTTCCAGTATGCTGAGCATTATTTTCGCATTATTTCAGCCATGAACCAGGCCGCTCAAGCCCAGCACGGCAATGGTCATGCACGGCGTAACGACGCCCCGCAGTCCGCCGAGTCGCAGGACGATCAGGATCTCGGTGAAGCCGCTCCCGGCCTTGGCGACCAGCCTTCCACCGAAGCCCGCGAAATCCCGATCAGCGCAGCGCCGCCCGAGGTCTGACCGCCCACCGGAACCGCCCGCGCCGCCGCCCGGTCACTCCCGGCGAGCAGCCTGTCGTTGACGAACCGCGCGATCCGCCGGCCGGCCGGTTCCGCGTTTCGCGCGCATAGCGCTCGCGCAGCGCCTGTTCGCGGTAGACGTCGCGCACCCAGTCGAGAAAGGCCATTCCGCCGCCCTCCTCCTCGTACATGTCGAGGAAGGCGTCCAGAATTCCAGTGTTCGACTGTCGGATGTGGCCGAAGCGCAGGCTCAGCTGCCGCCGCGCCTCGGCGACGCTGCCGCCCTCGATCAGCACGAACAACGCACTCGCGATCCCCGCCCGGTCGGCGCCGGATTTGCAGTGGACCAGCGCCGGCCGCCGCATCGTGCGGATGATCTCGGCCAGCCGCAGGATGCGGTCACGATGCGGCGCGCCGCGCGATTCCAGCGCCATGTCGTAGAAATCGAGCCCGAGCTGCCGCGCCGCCTCGCGCGAGAGCGCGTCCGAGCCGTTGCGGCACTCGCCGCGCAGGTTGATCAGCGTGTTGATCCCGACACGGCGGCGAAATTTCGCCAGCTGGAACGGCACCGGATGGTTCGAGCGATACAGCGCGCCCGGCTTCACCGGCGCGAAATTGGTCCAGCCCAGCCGCAGCACGGCGTGGTCGACGAATAGCGCGTCGATCCAGGCATTGCGCCGCCCCGCCGGGGTCGACAGGTCGCCGAGGAAAATCGTGTCCATGGCGGCTGACTAGCAGGTATTCTCGGGCCATGCGACTCGCTCTGCCCGCCCTCGCGGCGCCGCTGCTGCTCGCCGCCTGCGCCAGTTCGCGCTTCGCCGGATACGGCACCCCGACCACGCTCACCTGCGTGCCCTATGCCCGCGCCGTCTCCGGCATCGAGCTGACCGGCGATGCGTGGCGCTGGTGGGCCGAGGCCGATGGGCGCTACCCCCGCGCGCATCGCCCCGTCCCCGGCGCCGTGCTGGTCTTCCGCCGCCACGGCGCGATGACCGCGGGCCATGTCGCCGTCGTCACACAAGTGCTGGGCCCCCGCGAAATCCTCGTCACCCAGGCCAACTGGCTGCCCGGCCGCATCCAGCGCGCCACCCCGGTGCTCGACGTCTCGCCCGCGAATGACTGGACTTCCGTGCGCGTGTGGTACGCGCCGGATCGCGAACCCGGCCGCACCATCTATCCCACCGACGGCTTCATCCTCCCCGCCGGTCCAAGGCTGGAAACCGTCCCCGCCACCCGCTAATGCTCTGCGCTCGTTCCGGCCGATCCGGCCGGGCGCCAACCGCCGAGGAGCAAGAATGCTGCGCAATGCGCTGACCGTGGGCGCCTGGACGATGGGCAGCCGGGTGCTCGGCTTCGCGCGCGATATCCTGATCGCCGCCCTGCTCGGCGCCGGCCCGGCGGCGGATGCGTTCTTCGTGGCGCTGCGCCTGCCCAACCTGTTCCGCCGCCTGTTCGGCGAGGGCGCGTTCAGCGCCGCCTTCATTCCCGCCTATGCCGGCGCCCTCGCGCAGGAGGGTGAGGCCCCGGCCCGCCGCCTCGCCGAGGAGGTCACCGCGATCATGGCGGTGTTTCTCTTCGCCCTCACCATTCTCGGCCTCGTGTTCATGCCCCTGGTGCTGGACGTTCTGGCCCCCGGCTTCCGCGCCGACCCGGCGAAATTCGCCCTCGCGGTCCGGCTCTCGCGCATCACCTTCCCCTATCTCTGGCTGATCTGCCTCTGCGCCCTGTTCTCTGGCGTGCTGAACGCGCGCGGCCATTTCGCAGCCGCCTCGGCGGCCCCCATCCTGTTCAATGTCTGCATCATCGCGACCCTGCTGATCCTGCACGCCGCCGGCCAGCGCGTGCCCGAGGCGCTGGCCTATGGCGTCGCCCTGTCGGGAATCGTGCAGTTCGTCCTGCTCGCCTGGGCGCTCGCCCGCGCCGGCTCGCCGCTGCGCCTGCGCGTTCCGCGCCTCACGCCGGGGGCACGCACCGTGCTGCGCCGCCTCGGCCCGGGGTTGATCGGCGCCGGTGTCACCCAGCTCAATCTTACTGTGGACACCATCATCGCCTCGCTGCTGCCCACCGGCACCGTCTCCGTGCTGTATTATGCCGACCGGGTGAACCAGCTCCCCCTCGGCGTCATCGGCACCGCGGTCGGCACCGTGCTGCTACCGACCCTCTCGCGCCAGTTCCGCCGCAACGAGACCGACGCCGCCCGCGGGTCGCTCAACCGCGCCATCGCGGTCTCGCTGCTCCTCACTTTGCCCGCCGCCGCCGCGCTGGCAGCGATCGGCCTGCCGGTGATGCACACGCTCTTCGCCCACGGCGCCTTTTCCGACGCCGACGCTGCCCGCAGCGCCGCCGCCCTCGCCGTCTACGCCTTCGGCCTCCCCGCCTTCGTGCTGGTGAAGCTGTTCGCTCCCGGATTCTTCGCCCGCGGCGACACCTCCACCCCGGTCAAGACCGGGCTTGCCGCGGTCGCGATCAACCTCGCCCTCAACCTCGCCCTGATGCACCCGCTGCAACAGGTCGGCATTGCGCTCTCCACCAGCCTCGCCGCCTGGTTCAACGCCCTCGCCCTCGCCCTCCTGCTCCGCCGCCGCGCCGATTTCGCGCCCGACCGCGCGCTTGCCCGCCGCATCCTCGCCATCGCGCTGGCGAGCGGGCTGATGGCTCTCGCCCTGCTCGCCCTGCGCCGCACCGCGCTGATGCATCTGCCCCCGATCGCCAGCCTCGCCCTGCTGATCGCCGCCGGCCTCGCGGTTTTCGCGCTCGCCGGCGTTGTCCTCGGCGCCATCCGCCCGGCGGAGCTGCGCCTGTTCCTGCGCCGCCCCAAACCCGCCTGAACGGCGCTTGACCGGGCCGGCGAAGCGCGCTGATACAGTGGGCATGGCACGCATATTTTCGGGCATCCAGCCCACCGGAATCGCGCATCTCGGCAATTATCTCGGCGCGATCCAGAACTGGGTCGCGCTGCAGGAGGGCAACGAGGGCATTTATTGCCTGGTCGACCTGCACGCGCTCACCGTCTGGGTCGAGCCCGAGGCGCTGCGCCAGCAGACGCGGGTGAACGCCGCCCTGCTCGTCGCCTGCGGCATCGACCCCGCCCGCAGCATCCTGTTCCACCAGTCGGCGGTGCACGCCCATGCGCGCCTCGCCTGGATCTTCAACTGCGTCGCCCGCTTCGGCTGGCTGAACCGCATGACCCAGTTCAAGGACAAGGCCGGCAAGGACCGCGAGGCCGTCTCGACCGGCCTGTTCGTCTATCCCAACCTGATGGCCGCCGACATCCTCGCCTATCACGCGACCGAGGTGCCCGTCGGCGAGGACCAGAGCCAGCACCTCGAACTCGCCAACGACATCGCGCAAAAATTCAACCACGATTACGGAACGGAATTCTTCCCCGCCATCACGCCGCGCATCATCGGCGGCAGCGCCCGCATCATGAGCCTGCGCGACGGCACCAGGAAAATGTCGAAATCCGACACCTCGGACCAGAGCCGCATCAACCTCACCGACGATGCCGACGCCATCGCCCAGAAGATCCGCCGCGCCAGGACCGACCCGGAACCGCTGCCCGAGCGCACGGCGCAGCTCGACTCCCGCCCCGAGGCCCGCAACCTCGTCGGCATCTACGCCGCGCTCGCCGGCCTCACCGCCGAGGAGGTTCTGCGCCAGCACGCCGGCAGCGGCTTCGGCCCGTTCAAGGAACGGCTGACCGAGCTTGCGGTGCAGAAACTCACCCCGATCGGTGCCGAGACCAGACGCCTCGCCGCCGATCCCGCGGAGATCGACCGCATGCTCCAGGCCGGCGCTGCCCGTGCCGCCGCCATCGCCGAGCCGATCGTCGCCGAAGCCGAGCGCCTCGTCGGCTTGTTGCCGG
>NZ_CAJQZK010000033.1:0-31820 GCF_907164655.1 Acidocella sp. C78 | reverse complement strand
TTCCGCTCCACGCAGGCCGCGTAGCCGAGGCCGAGCCGCTCCAGCGCGCCGGGGCGGAAATTCTCGGTCAGCACATCGGCCCGCGCCACCAGGTCGCGCGCGACGGCGAGCCCCGCGGGCGATTTCAGGTCGAGCATGACGCTGCGCTTGTTGCGGCTCGCCATGGTGAAGAAGCCGATTCCCGAGCCGGTGAGCCGGCGGGTGTTGTCACCCACCGGCATCGGCTCGATCTTCACCACGTCCGCACCGAGATCGCCGAGAATCAGCCCGGTCGTCGGCCCCATCACCATATGCGCGAACTCGACGACGCGCAGCCCCGCCAGCGGTGTGCCGCTCATGCCTCGCCCCTCACGCCGCCTGGCGATAGGTGCGCGGAATGCCCGCCTTCGCGACCTGGCCGTGCATCGGCTCGGCCGGCAGCCCCTCGTGCAGCAGGCGCCGCGCGGCGATCAGCGCCTCAAGGTCGATGCCGGTGGCGAAGCCCATGCTCTCCAGCATGAACACGAGATCCTCGGTGACGATATTGCCAGAGGCCCCGGCGCGAACGGGCAGCCGCCCAGCCCGGCCAGCGCCGCGTCGAAATCCCGGATCCCGGCGTCGAGCCCGGCCAGCGCATTGGCGATGCCGAGGCCCATCGTGTCGTGCAGGTGCAGCCCGCGCAGCGCCGGGCCGATCTCGCGCCGCACCGCCCGCACGACCGACCTGATCTGCGCCGGGTTGGCGTAGCCCACCGTATCCGCGAGGCCGATCTGCTCGACGCCCGTCTCCGCGAGTGCCGCGGCGATGCGCACCACCTCGCGCTCGGGCACCGCGCCGTCGATCGAGCAGCCGAAGGCGGTCGAGCAGGCGACCTCGATTTCCGCCGGATTGCCCATGTCCTTCATCCACGCGACGATCTGGCCGACCACCGCCACCTGCGCGTCGGGCGCGCGGTTGAGGTTGGCGCGCGAATGCCCCTCGCTGACGGAAACCGGGATGCTGACCCGATGCGCCCCGGCCGCCACCGCCGCCTGCGCCCCGCGCAGGTTCGGCGCCAGCGCGACGACGACGAGCCCCGGAATCTCCTTCGCGAAGCGCACCACCGCCTCGGTATCGGCCATCTGCGGAATCAGCTTCGGCGGCACGAAACTGCCGACCTCGATCTCTTTCAGCCCGGCTTGCGCCATCGCGGCGATCCAGCGGCATTTGGCCCCGGTTTCCAGTCTCGACTTGGCTATCTGCAGCCCGTCGCGCGGGCCGACCTCGCAGATCATCACGTGTTCGCTCATGGCCGCAATCTGCGCCCACAGCACCGAAGGGACAAGCCCCGCGCCGCCGGGTTTGGCAGGGCGCGCCGGCAATGCTACGAACCCGCGCGATGACCGCCGTGACCCCATCGCCGATCGCCGCCGAGGCCGCCAGCAACGGACTCGTCCTCGCCCTGCCCAAGGGCCGCATTCTCAAGGAATGCGCGCCGCTGCTCGCCGCCGCGGGCATCGCGCCCGAGCCGGACTATGCCGACGAGAGCAGCCGCCGGCTGCGCTTCCACACCGCGATCCCCGAACTGGACGTGATCCGCGTGCGCAGTTTCGACGTTGCCACCTTCGTCGCCTTCGGCGCCGCCGAAATCGGCATCTGCGGCGCCGACGTGCTGATGGAGTTCGACTATCCGGAAATCTACGCCCCGCTCGATCTCGGCATCGGCGCCTGCCGCATCGCCGTCGCCGAACCGGCGGACGCCGCCGGGCGCACCGATTTCAGCCGCCTCTCGCGCGTGCGCGTCGCCAGCAAATACCCCAACATCACCCGCCGCCATTTCGCCGCGCGCGGCATCCAGGCCGAGATCGTGGCGCTGAACGGCGCGATGGAACTCGCCCCGGGTCTCGGCCTGTCGCGCCTGATCGTCGACCTGGTGCAGACCGGCTCGACGCTGAAGGCCAACGGCCTCGTCGAGACCGAGACCATCGCCCACGTCACCTCGCGGCTGATCGTCAACCGCACCGCGCTGAAGACGCGGCCGGAGGCGATCGCCCACTGGATCGCCCGCTTCCGCGACGCGCTGGCCGCCGCATGATCCGCCGCCTCGACGCCGCCGCCCCCGGCTTCGCCGCCGCCCTCGCCGCCCTGGCCAGCGACCGCGCCAGCGCCACCGACGTCGCCGCCCCGGTCGCCGCGATCATCGCCCGGGTGCGCGCCGAGGGCGACGCCGCGCTGATCGACCTCACCCGCCGCTACGACCGCTTTCCCCTCACGCCCGAAACCCTGCGGGTGAGTGCCGCCGAGATCGACGCCGCCTGCGCCCGCGTCAGCGCCGAACAACTTGAGGCGATCGACCTCGCCGCGACCCGGATCGAGGCGTTCCACCGCGCCCAGCTGCCGCAGGACATCGCCTTCACCGATGCCGCCGGCGCGCGGCTCGGCCTGCGCTGGGGGCCGCTCGACGCCGTCGGGCTCTACGTGCCGGGGGGCAAGGCGTCCTACCCCTCCTCAGTGCTGATGAACGCGATTCCCGCCCGTGTCGCCGGCGTCGGGCGGATCGCCATGTGCGTGCCGACGCCGGACGGGCAGATGAACGATCTCGTCCTCGCCGCCGCGCGCCGCGCCGGGGTGGCCGAGATCTACCGCGTCGGCGGTGCGCAGGCCGTCGCCGCCCTCGCCTATGGCACCGAGGCCATCGCCCCGGTCGACCGCATCGTCGGCCCCGGCAACGCCTTCGTCGCCGAGGCGAAGCGGCAGGTGTTCGGGCAGGTCGGCATCGATTCCATCGCCGGCCCCTCCGAGGTGCTGATCATCGCCGATGCCGGGCAGGACCCGTGGCGCGTCGCGCTCGACATGATCGCCCAGGCCGAGCACGACGAGGCGGCGCAGTCGCTCCTCGTCACCGACGATGCGGCGCTGGCCGACGCGGTCGCCGCGGAGATCGCCCGCGCACTGGAAACCCTGCCCCGCGCCTCGATCGCCGCCGCCTCGCTCGTCGCCCATGGCGCGATCATCATCGCCCGCGACCTCGACGAGGCGGCCGACATCGCCAACCGCGTCGCCTCCGAGCATCTCCAGGTGATGACGGCCGACCCGGAGGCGGTTTTCGCCCGCATCCGCCATGCCGGCGCCGCCTTTCTCGGCGCCGACGCGCCGACCGCGATCGGCGACTATGTCGCCGGGCCCAACCACGTGCTGCCGACCGGCGGCACGGCGCGGTTCTCCTCCGGCCTGTCGGTGTTCGACTTCCTCAAGCGCACCACCTTCGTCGCTCTCGATCCGGCGGCGATGGCCGCCATCGGCCCGGCCGCGGCGACGCTGGCAGTGGCCGAGAGTCTCGACGGCCATGCCCGTTCCATCCGCGCAAGGCTGACCCGCAACCGCGCGGAAAACTTGACCTGAACGCGCCATCGGCTCATTTGGATCGCATGTTGCAAATTTTTATCGAGGCTTGATGTCAAAGAAGACATGATCGAGTTCAGCGGCACCGTCGCGGAGCTGCTCCCGAACGCGATGTTCCGGGTGAAACTCGACAACGACCACGTCATTCTCGCCCATACGAGCGGCAAGATGCGCAAGAACCGCATCCGCGTGCTGGCCGGCGACCGCGTCAACGTCGAAATGACGCCCTATGATCTGACCAAGGGCCGGATCACCTTCCGCTTCAAGTAAGCCGGACCGCCGCGTGGCCGACCTGATCCTGGCGTCGTCGAGCCCCCGCAGGCTCGACCTGCTGCGCCAGCTCGGCATCATCCCCGATTCGGTGATCTCCCCCGATATCGACGAAACCCCGCAAAAGGCGGAACCGCCCCGGCTCTACGCCGCGCGCATGGCGGCGGGGAAGCTCGCTGCCGTCACCGCGCCGGGGGTCTTCGTCCTCGCCGCCGATACCGTCGTCGCCCTCGGCCGCCGCATCCTGCCGAAAACCGAAACCGAGGCCGAGGCGAGACGCTGTCTCGACCTGCTGTCCGGCCGCCGCCACCGGGTGTATTCCGCCGTCGCCGTCCGCGGGCCGGATGGGCGCGTCGCCGCGCGCAACGTGCTGACCAGCGTCGGCTTCGCCCGGCTCGACCGCGAGAGCGCCGAGGCCTATCTCGCCAGCGGCGAATGGCGCGGCAAGGCCGGCGGCTACGCGATCCAGGGGCGCGCCGCGGGGTTCGTCGATTTTCTCGCCGGCTCGCATTCCGGCGTGGTCGGCCTGCCCCTGCACGAAACGCTGAACCTGCTGCGCGGCCTCGGCTGGCGGGCATGAACGCCGTCATCCGCGCCGGGCTGCGCGGCGGCACGGTGCATCTCGCCCTCACCCACTCCGGCCGCCTCGCCGGCTATACGCGCTGGCGGCCCGACGCGCCGGATGGCGTCGGCGATCTCTGCTCGGGCCGGATCACCGCCCGCGCCCCCGCGCTCGGCGGCGTGTTCGTCGATCTCGGCAGCAGGTCCGGCTTCCTGCCCGACAGCGCGGGCGGCAAACATCTCGCCGAGGGCGATCCCGTCGCGGTGCGGATCACCCGCGCCCCCCAGGGCGGCAAGGGCCCGCGCCTCGCGCTGGCGCAAGACGTCGCCCCCGGCGCGAAGCCCGGCCTGCTCGCCCGCGGCCCCGGCCCGCTCGCCGAATTCCGCGCCCCGCATCCAGCCGCGCCGATCCTCGCCGATGACTGGGAACTGGTGGCGCTGCTGCGGGCCGCGCATGAGGGGGTCGCGCACGATCCGGCCAGCCTCGCCCCGGTCGAGGAGGAGATCGCCGGCCTTGCCGAGCCGGTCTTTGCGCTGCCGCAGGGCGCGCGCGGCACGGTCTGCCCGACGCCGGCGCTCACCGCGATCGATATCGATGCCGGTGCCGCCACCGCCGAGCAGGGCGACAAGCCGGGCGCGCAGCTGCGGCTCAACCGCGCGATCATCCCCGAACTCGCGCGGCAGATCGTGCTGCGCAACCTCGCCGGCGCGATCCTGATCGATTTCGCCGGAATGAAACCCGCGGCCCGGCCGAAACTGGCCCCCGACCTCGCCGCAGCCCTGGCGCGCGATCCGCTCCGCCCGCGTCTGCTGGGCTTCTCGGCACTCGGCTTCGCCGAGATCAGCCGCCCCCGCATCCACCCGCCGCTGCACGAGCTGCCGCCATGACCGACGAACCGGCTCCCGCAAGCCGCCCCCGCCGCAAGCCCGCCGGCGCCTGCCCGATCTGCGGCCAGAAGGCGCAGGCGGCGCACCGCCCGTTCTGCTCGGCGCGGTGCCGCGCGGTCGATCTCGGCCGCTGGTTCGGCGAGGATTACAGGTTGCCGAGCGACGAGGCGCCGTTGACCGATTCCGAATAGGTCTCGAGCCGGGCGAGTGCGGCCGGCACGTCCGGCACCGTCTCGAACAGCTCGCGCACCGGCGGCCGGGCGAAACCATCCTCGATCACGCCATCGATCAGCGCCGCGACCCGGCTGGCCCAGCCGCGGATGTCGATCAGCAGGATCGGCTTGGCGTGGCGGCCGAGCTGCTTCCAGGTGAGGATTTCCATCAGCTCGTCCAGCGTGCCGATCCCGCCCGGCAGCACGACGAACGCATCCGCCCGCGCGAACATGCGCCGCTTGCGGGTGTGCATCGTGTCGGTGACGATCAGCTCGGTCAGGCCGGGAAACTCGACCTCGCGGGCGCGCAGGAAATCGGGGATGATGCCGGTCACCGCGCCGCCGGCGCCGAGGGCCGCCCCGGCCGTCGCCCCCATCAGCCCGACATTGCCGCCGCCGAAGACCAGTGTCATGCCCCGCGCGGCCAGCCCCGCGCCGAGATCGCGCGCCGCCGCGAGGTAATCAGGTGCCGCGCCGGGGGATGACCCGCAAAATACCGTGACCGAAATGTGACTCATAATGGAGAATGACCCGCAGAACCTTTCGAGATGCCTGACCTCGTGGCAGGATAACGCCCGACAGGCAAGCGACCGCGATCGAGAGTTTTCCACATGCCCACAAACGAGACCCCCAGCAGCGATAACGATGGCACGCGCACGCGGATGCCCGGCTGGCTGCCGGGCGCTGCGATCGGCGCGCTCGGCCTCTGCGCGGTGCTGGGCCTTGCGGTGCTGAGCAGCCACCGCACGCCCAGAACCGCCCCGCCGCGGCGCCAGCGCCCGCCGCCGCGCCCGCCGCGCCGGCAGCACCCGCGCCCCCCGCGGCGCCGAGCTTCGATACCGTGCGGGTGGATGCCGGCGGCAACGCGGTGATCGCCGGGCACGCGGCACCGGGCGCCACCGTCACCATCACCGCCAACGGGCGGACGATCGGCACCGTCAAGGCGGACGGTTCGGGCAGCTTCGCCTTCGTCACCGCGCATCCGCTCCCGGCCGGGGGCCAGCAGCTCGCCCTCGCCGAGGCGACTCCCGGCGGCGGCACGCGGACGAGCCAGCGCGATGTCACCGTCGCCGTGCCCGCCGCGCCGAACGAGGGGCCGCTGGCCGTGCTCGCCGGGAATGGCGGCAAGCCCTCCCGCGTCCTGAGCGGCCAGGGCCCGGCGCCCGGCACGCTCGGCATCGGCTCGGTCGATTACGGCGCCAGCGGCAAGGCCGTGATCGCCGGCACGGCCAAACCCGGCGCCACCGTCTCGCTCTCGCTCGACGGCAAGAAGCTCGGCAGCGCGACCACCGGGCCGGATGGCCGCTGGACCATGAAGGTCGGCCACATGCCGGCGAAGCCGGGTACCTTCAGCCTCAAGGCGCGGGACGCCAAGGGCGGCATCATCGGCGAGATGAAGACCGCCTATGCCCCGCGCCCGCTCGGCAAGGTGGCGCCGCACGAGGTCGTCGTCGCGCGCGGCGAATGCCTGTGGCTGATCGCCCGGCGCGTCTATGGCCGCGGCATCGACTACACCATGATCTACCGGGCGAACGAGGCCAGCATCCGCGATCCCAACCTGGTCTATCCCGGCCAGCGCTTCCTGCTGCCGCAAGCGCCCGGCAGGGCGGCGGAACCCGCCGCACCGGCCAGGCCCGCCGCGCCGCCGGCACCCCAGGCGCCACGGGCGGCGCCCGCGCCGGCCGGCACGAGCTGAGCCGTGGCGGCGGGGGCGTTCTTGCAAGGCCCCGCGCCGCTCGCCATAACCCCGGAATGGACATCATCGACTCCCTGCGCGCCGCTCTGGTGCCGCCGCACCGCGCCGGGCGGCCCTTCATCGCCGCCGGGCTGGCGGTTTTCCTGCTCGGCCTTCTCACCGCCGGCTGGCTGGCCTGGCTCGGCGCGCTCTTCGCGCTGTTCTGCCTGTATTTCTTCCGCGACCCGGCGCGCGTGCCGCCCGCCCGGCCTGATGCGATGCTCGCCCCGGCGGATGGCCGCGTCGTCATCATCGACGAGGCGCTGCCGCCGCCCGAACTCGGCCTGCCGGCGGTGATGATGCCGCGCATCGCCACTTTCCTCTCGGTGCTCGACGTGCATGTGAACCGCGTGCCGATGGCCGGCATCGTCACCCGCATCTCCTATCGCCACGGCAAGTTCGTGAACGCGGCGGCGAAGGAGGCCGAGGAGAACGAGCGCAACGCCCTCGCCATCCGGCTGGAATCCGGCGCCGCGATCGCGGTGGTGCAGATCGCCGGGCTGATCGCGCGGCGTATCCTGTGCGACGTGCACGAGGGCGACCGGGTGGAAACCGGCGCGCGCTTCGGCATCATCCGCTTCGGCAGCCGCACCGATCTCTATCTGCCGCCCGGCACGGTGCCGCTGGTCGCGGTCGGCCAGCGCATGGTCGGCGGCGAGACGGTGATGGGGCTGCTGCCGCGCGCCGTCCCGCAAGACGGCGCATGAGCGGGGCGGAAAAGCCGCCGCTCTTCGCCATGCCCCGGCGCCGGCCGCCGCGCCGCCCCCGCCTGCGCGGCATGAGCTTCAACCGCATGCTGCCGAACCTGCTGACCCTTGCGGGCCTCTGCGTGGGGTTCAGCGCGATCCGCTTTGCCCTCGAACAGCGCTTCGGCGCCGCGGTGATCGCCATCGCCGTCGCCGGCGTGATCGACGGGCTCGATGGCCGGCTCGCCCGCCTGCTCAAGGCCACGTCGCGCTTCGGCGCGGAGTTCGACAGCCTGTCGGATTTTCTCTGCTTCGGGATCGCCCCGGCGCTGGTGCTCTATCTCTGGTCGCTCAGCGACTGGGGCGCCTTCGGCTATCTGCCGCCGCTGGTCTACACCGCCTGCATGGCGCTGCGCCTCGCCCGCTTCAACGCGGCGATCGACGCGCTCCCGCGCGAGGCGGACGGCCATCTGCCGGCGTTCCGCTTCGCCGCCAATTTCTTCACCGGCGTGCCGGCGCCGGCGGGCGCCGCGATCGCGCTGCTGCCGATCTATCTCGGCCTCGAGGCCGTGCGGCATGGCGGCGACGGGCTCGACCGGCTGGCCCAGGCGCCGGAACTGAGCGCACTGGTGCTGACCGGCACCGCGCTGCTCTGCATCTCGACGCTGCCGGTCTGGAATTTCAAGAATTTCAAGGTGCCGCCGCAACACGTCATCGCCATCCTGCTCGGGGTGATCGTCGCCGCCGCGGTGCTGCTGGCCGATCCCTGGCTCGGCCTGTCGCTGCTGGTGCTCGCCTATCTCGGCATGCTGCCGTTCAGCCGCCGCAGCTTCCGCCGGCTGCAGGCCGAGGCCGAGGCACGGCGCCGGCAGGGGATGGACGAAGGCGCGAAGGAATAGCCCGCCCGTCCCTTCAGGCCGGCTCGGCGAAGCGCGCGAGCCGAACGGCGGTATGCCCGCGGCCGGTCCGCAGGCTCGGCATGATCAGCAGGCAGTCATCGTGCGGGGTGCGGATTTCCGCCGTGCCGTCGCGCGCCAGCAGCGTGTCCCGCCGGCGGATCACCTCGCCGCCGCGGAACGGCCGGACGAAGGCGAAGCGGCCGGTATTGGCGGTCACCACCCGCGACACCTCGGCGAAGCGTGGCGCCACGGACGGCGCCGCGCATGGCGCCACCTTCCCGATCATGCCGGCATGGGCCAGCACGGCGTCGACGCTCGCGCGCATCTGCCGCACCGTGTCCTCCTGCCAGTGCTGCCCGGCCTCGACCAGCACCGCCGCGGCATCGCCCGCCGCGGCGAGGAAGCGTGGATGGTCGATCAGCCGGCGGCCGCCGGCATGGCCGCCATCGGCAACCACCAGCGCCGGCGTGCCCATCGCCATCGCCAGCGCCCGGCCGCGCGCGCCCTGGCCGCACAGCACCAGCGGGTCGGACGGCCATAGCATCGAATGCAGGTCGAGCACCATGTCCGCCCCGGCGATCAGCGGCCAGATCTCGCGGGCGCGGTCAAGCTCGGCGGAGCGGCGCGGCCCCTCCAGAGTCGCCTGGTCCCACACCCGGTTCAGATCCTCGTCGACGAAGCGCGAGGCGACCGGGTTGTCCGGATCGAACCGCCGATAGGCGGCGATGTTGACAAAGCCGAGCGTCAGCCGCCCGCAGGCGGGCCGCAACCCTTCGCGCAGCAGCGCATCCAGCACCACCGCGCCGGCGATTTCGTTGCCATGCATCAGGCACAGCACCAGCACATGCGGCCCGGCGCGCGCGGCGGCGAAGGTGGAGAAACCGGGAATGCCCGTGTTGCCGGGCAGCCATGCCGCGAGATCCGGCGGGGTCAGCCGCACCTCGAACCGCGGCAACGATACCCCCCCGCTCATCGCGGCGGCAACGGCCGTTCTGGCCGAACGCGGCGGGCTTGCTTCGGGGCCGGTGTCGCCATGGCCCCACTCTACCCAGAGATGAAAATCTCGCAACCGTTCGACGTGTGTTGACGAAATGTCCCGCTGGCCCGAAAACGCCGCGATGCAAGCCGCGCCGACTCTCATGGCCGCACCCCATGCCACCGCCGACGGACAGGCCGCTCCGGTCACCGCCCGCGTCCTGTGCACCGACCTCGCCGGTCTCCGCTCCCAGGCCCTGGGCCTCGCGGAAGCGGCCGGATTCCGCACCGATTTCCGGGTCATCGCGCCGAAGCGCCCCTGGACCCTGTTTTCGCCCATGCTCTGGCCCGATCCGCGCTGCGCGATCGACGCCGCCGCCCTCGCCCCACCGGAGGGCGACCTGATGCTCGGCGCCGGCGGTGCCGCCGCCCGCGTGCTGGCGACGCTGCGCCGGCCGAACCTTCCGGCGGTGATCATCCAGCACCCGCGCATGGATGCCGGCCGGTTCGACGCCGTGGTGGCCGCGAAACATGACGGGCTGACCGGCCCGAACGTCATCGTCACCCGCACCGCGCTGCACCGCGTGACGCCGGAGCGCCTCGCCCTCGAACGCGCGCTCTGGGCGCCGCATTTCGCCTCCCTGCCGCGCCCGCTCGTCGCCGTGCTGGTGGGGGGCTCCAACGGCCGCTACCGGCTCGACACCGCGGCGGCGCGCACCCTCGCCGAGCAGCTCGCCCGGATGATGGATCGCGACCGCGTCGGGCTGATGCTGACCCCTTCGCGCCGCACCGAGCCCGCCGCCCGCGCCATTCTCGACGAGGCGCTGCGCCCGCGCGGCGCCTGGATCTGGGACATGCAGGGCGAGAACCCCTATTTCGGCATGCTCGCCGTCGCCGACGCGATCGTGGTGACGGGGGATTCCGTCTCGATGGTCTCCGAGGCGGTGGCCACCGACGCGCCGGTGATGATCGCGCGCCTGCCCGGGAAATCCACCCGCATCGGCGCCTTCATGGACGATATGGTCGCCTGCGGCCGCGCCCGGAATTTCGAGGGCAAGCTGCTGAGCTGGGCCACCTCCGCGCTGAACGACACGCCGATGGCCGCCGCCGAGCTGCGCCGGATGCTGGGAGTCTGACCGCGATGCTCGAGATCGACACGTTCGACAATGTCCGCGGCGGCAACGCGGTCTACAAGGCGCTCGCGCATCCACTGGCCGCCGCGGCGCTGGAGCGCCTCGCCGCGCGCCTCGCCGCCGGGCCGGTCGCGGTCTACGATCCCGAGCGCATTTTCGCGCCGCTGCGCGCCCTGGCGCCGGATTTCGCGGTCGATGCCGTCTACGTTCACGACACGCTGGCGATCGGCGAGAACCGGGGCGGCTTTCCCGCCCGGCCGCTGACCGACCTCATCGCCGCGGCCCCGGCCACCGTGCTGATCGCCGCCTTCGACGCCCGCCGCCTGGCCGACCGGCTGGCCGCCCTGCTGCCTGGCGCCGATATCCTCACCCTCGACGAGGTGCGCCTGCCCGACCGGCTGCTGACCAACCGCCGCCGCTATCTCGACCCGCTGAACTTCGCCACCAATTTCGCCTTCTTCCGCGATGACGACGCGATGACCACCAGCCTCGTCACCGCGAATTACTGGCATGGCTATGGCGCGCAGGGCGTGCGCCTGTGGTGCCGCCTGTTCGACGCCGCGGGCGCGGTGCTCGCCGAATTCGAGCGCGCGCTGCCCGACCATGCCGGCACCATCCGCATCGACAGCGCCGAGGTGCGCCGCGCGCACGGGCTCGGCCCGTTCACCGGCCAGCTCTTCATCCACGCCATCGGCGTCGCCGGGCACGACGTGGTGAAATACGCGCTCGACACGAACGCGACCGGCAACGGGGCGAGCCTGTCCTGCACGCACGACGCCAATGCCTGGCCCTCCGAGCGCTTCGCCGGTCTGCCCGCCCGCGCGAGGACGAGACGGTGATCCTCTGGCTGCAGAACAGCCACGCCGTGCCGATCCCCGCCGGCGCCATCGGCCTCGACCGGATGGGCGCCGAGGCGCCCGTTACGCTGGCCGAGCCGATCGCCCCCTTCGCGACGCGGGCGATCGACGTCGCCGAACTGCTGCCCGGGCTGCGCTGGCCGGCGCAGATCGAGCTGCGCGCCGGCCGCCATGTGGTGCGGCCGCGTTACGAAGTCGTTCGCGCTGGGCGCGCCCGTATCGCCCACATGAATGTCGAGCGCGCCGACCTCCGCCCCGATCCGGCGATCCGCTCCCTCTCGCCGCTGCTCGGCCGCGGTTTTCTGCTCCCCTTCCCGATCCTGCCGCGGGAGCGGTTCCGCTCGGCAGCACTGCCGACGCCGATGGCGCACACCCAGGCCAACCTGCCGCTCCGCCTCGACATCTTCGCCCCCGACGGCAGCAAGATCGCCGAACACCGCCCCGGCACGCTCCCGCGCGACCATGCCTGCGCCATCGATCTCGACGACGTGCTGCCGGCGGACGCGCTGCCCGAGGGCGGCCATGGCGAGCTGGTCTACGACTTCACCGACGGCGGCGAGGCCGATGGCTGGCTGCACGGGCTGTTCCGCTACGAGGCGCGGGACGGGTCGCACGCCGCCGAAACCAGCTTCGGCGCGCATGTCTTCAACACGCTGATGACCTGGAAGGGCGAGCCGCAATCCTATTCCGGCCCGCCGCCCGGCCTCTCGACCCGGCTGTTCCTCGATCTCGGCAGCGCGTCGCGGCCGAGCTTCTGCGTGCTGACCTATCCCGCCTCCGCCGCCTGGCATCCGCACTCCGCCACGATGCTGATCCTGCACGACGCCGAAGGCCGCGTGGTGGCCGAGCAGAACCTCGCCATCGCCTGCTCCGGCTCGGCCATTGTCGAGCCTTGGCGGATCTTCGGCGCCGCGGCACTGGCGCGCGCGGCCGGCGGCTATGTGATCATCCGCGATACGACCTGCCGGCTGTTCGGCTATCACGGCAAGCACGACGGCGCTCACCTCGGCGGTGGCGCGTTTTCGTTCGATCACATGTTCGGGTTCTGAATTCAGCGCAATCCTGAGGCTCTGCCCTCGCAACGATCGCGGTTTTGGCGTATCCGGGTCATCATGCAGGCAAGACGGACCTTTCGGCGCGTCGCGGTCATCGCAGTCGCGATCGTCATTCTGGCACCGCTCGCGGTCATCGGCCTATTCCTCGCGAGCTTCGATCCCAACAGCTACAAGCCGCAGGTGATCGCCGCCGCCGAGCGGATGCTGCACCGGCCCGTCACCATCGACGGGCGGCTGCGGATGAACCTGTCGCTGGTGCCGACGATTTCCGCCTCGGGCATCACCATCGCCAATCCGCCCGGCTATGCCGACGCCGATTTCGCCACGCTGCGGCGTATCGAAGCCAAGGTGGCGCTGCTGCCGCTGCTGCGCCACCAGCTCAACATCCTCGATCTCGTTCTGGTCGATCCGGTGATCAATCTCGAATACGGGCCAACCGGCACGCCGAACTGGGAGCTTGGCCCCGGCGGCGGGGCGGGCGGCGGAGCAGCGGGGCAACCGGCGGTGCGGCCGGCCAGGCGGGCAGCGGGGCCGGCCTCGCCCTGCAATCGGTCTCGATCGAGAACGGCACCATCACCTATCACCCCTCCACCGTGCTCGTCCCGCTGAGCGGCGGCGCGCCGGCCGCCCTCACCGCGCAGCGCCCCACCGTGCTGCACATCGCGCGGTTCAGCGGCAGCGCCGCCTCGCTCGATTCGCCGCTGCTGCTGTCGATCGACGCGCAGTATAACGGCACGCCGTTCAGCATATCCGGCACCACGGGGCCGGTTTCACGGCTCACCGGCAGCGCCGCCGGCGGCGCGCCCTGGCCGGTGGACCTGACGGTAAGCGGCCAGGGCGCGCAACTGCACATCACCGGCCGGATCGCGCATCCCCGCAAGGCGGACGGCTATGCGTTGCACCTGCACGCGACCGCACCGGATCTCGCGCCGCTCGCCGCCTATCTGCCCGCCGCCGCGCGGGCCGACCTGCCGCCGCTGCAGAAGGTCGACCTGCGCGCGGATCTCCGCCCGCCGGTCGAGGGAGCGATGCCGGCGGTCACCAATGTTAGCCTCACCGCCGGCACGTCCGACCTCACCACCTGGCGCAAGGGCCTGTCGCTGCGCTCGCTGAACATCACCCTGCCGGCGCTCGACCGGGCGGTGAATGTGGCGCTCGCCGGCAGCTATCAGGGCAGCCAGGTCGGTCTTGAGGGCAAGGCCGGGCCGGTCGGCCCGGTGCTCGACGCCGCACTGGGCATGCCGGCGAAGCCACCCCTGCCGGGGGCGCCGGCCGAGCGCTTCACGATCAGCGCCGCCGCCCGCGTCGGCAAGGCGCTGTTCAATGTCGCCGGCGGCATGGCCTCACCCTCGAAACTCGCCGGTGTGGCGATGAAGCTCAGCGCGACCATCCCCAATCTCGCGAAACTGTCCGATCTCGCGGGCGCGGAACTTCCGGCCTGGACCAATATCGGCATTTCCGGCCTGCTGACCGATCCCGGCGGCCAGAGCCTGACCCGCGCCGTGGCGCTCAATGGCCTTGCGGTCAGCTCGACCCAGGCACAGTTCGGCGGCGCGTTCAGCCTGACCCTCGGCCCGCGGCCGGACCTGCAGGCGGTGATCCATGCCTCGCGGGTCGATCTGTCGGGGCTGCTCGGCGCCGCGCGGCAGCGTCCAGCCCCGCCGGCTTCATCCGGCGCCAGCCCGACGCCAGCACCGGCCGGCCAGCCCCACCCGGCGCCGGCGCCGGCCAACCCGGCCGGCAGCACCGGGGTCATCCCCACCGCGCCCCTGCCCTTCAACCTGCTGCGCGCCGCGGATGGCAATGTCGAGCTGACGATCGACAAGCTCACCTATGCCGGGGCGAATTATCAGGCGCTCACCGCGCATGCGCTGCTGCGCAACGGCGTGCTGACCGTGCGGCCGATCAGCGGCGAACTGCCGGGCGGCCCGGTCTCCGGCGCGCTGATGGTCAACGCCGCCAGCAACCCACCCTCCATCCGCCTCGTCGAGCAGGCGCCGGCCTTCCGCCTCGGGCCGCTGCTCCGGCTGCTCGGCGAGCCCGGCTCCGCCTCGGCGACGGTTCAGCTTTACGCCAATCTGGCCGGCGCGGGCTCGACCGCGCATGACATCGCCGCGTCCCTGAACGGCACGCTCGGCGTCTCGACGGTGAATGGCGAGATCGACGGCGCGCTGCTCGATCACCTGCTCACCGCCGCCGGCCTGCCGGCGGGCATCGCCGGCGCGCAGGGGCCCGTACAGCTGCGCTGCTTCGCGACCCGGATCGACACGACCAACGGCCTCGCCCGCATCCGCGCGCTCACCCTCGATTCGAGCCGCCTGTTCATGACCGGCGGCGGCAGCGTCGACCTCGCGACCGAGGGGCTGAACGTCGTGCTGAAGCCGCAGACCACGATCGGTGGCGCGGCAACGCCGATCCCGCTCGCAATCACCGGGACGCTCGGCCGCCCGGTGACCGGCGCGGCACCGGCCGGCGACTACGCGCAGGCGATCGCCGCGGCCGGCCAGCGGGTCGGCGGCGGGCAAACCCTGTTCGGGCGGCTCACCCGCCAGCTCGGGCTCGCCCCGCACACCGCGAGGCCGCAAGGCTGCACCACCGCGCTGGCGCTCGCGCGGATGGGACATCCAGGCCCGGCGCCGACCACGGTGGGTCTTGCAGCCGGCGGGAGCCACGGGAGTGCCGGCGGCGGCGGCAAATCCCCCGGCGCGGTGAGCGGGCCGCAGAATCTGCTTCAGTCGCTGTTCCACTGATGGCGCCGGAACGATGAAACGCATCTGGAAACATGCCGGGCTGCAAGCGCTGGACGGCGGGTTCGGCGTGACGCTCGATGGCCGGCCGGTGCGCCTGCCCGGCGGCGCCCCGCTCACCGTGCCGACGGAGGGGCTCGCGCGCGCCATCGCCGCCGAATGGAACGCGCCGGGCGACAACGACGAGGTCCGCCCCGACGACCTGCCGCTGACCCGCCTTGCCGGCACAACGGTCGAGCGGATCGTGCCGGACCCGGCGTCGGTGCGCGCCAGCCTGCTCGCCTATGGGCGGAGCGACCTGCTCTGCTACCGCGCCACCGGGCCGGAGGGGCTCGTCGCCGAACAGGCGCGGCTCTGGCAGCCCTGGCTCGACTGGGCCGGCAGTGCGCTCGGCGCGCGCCTGGCCGTCACCGCCGGCATCACCGCGATCGACCAGCCGGCGGCGGCGATCGGAACTCTCGGCGAGGCTCTCGCCAGGCATGACGCCTGGAGCCTTGCCGGGCTTGGGGTGACGGTGCCGGCGCTCGGCAGCCTCGTGCTCGGCCTCGCCGTCGCCGCGGGCGCGCTGGCGCCGCTGGCGGCGCATGACTGCGCCGTGCTCGACGAACTCTGGCAGGAGCGTCTCTGGGGCGAGGATACCGAGGCGGCCGCGCGCCGCGCGCGAATCGGCGATGAGATCGTCACCGCCGCGCGCTTCGTGGCACTGGCGCGGCAATGATCGCGAAACGCCTCATCCTCTCGGGCCGGGTCCAGGGCGTCGGCTTCCGCGACTGGATGGTGACGCGCGCCCGCCGCCTGGCGCTCGCCGGCTGGGTCCGCAACCGGGCCGATGGCACGCTTGAGGCGCTGGTCGCCGGCGATGCGCCGGCCGTCGAGGAATTGCTGCGCGCCTGCCGCCGCGGCCCGCCACTCGCCGATGTCACCGACATCGTGGAAACCTTCGCCGACCCGCCGAGCGAGCCCGGTTTCATCAAGCGCGCCACCGGCTAGTGTCCACTTTCCGATCCATTCGGATCGGATATGTAGCTCGTCTTGGCGGCATTTTGCCGGTTCAGCGCGAGTCCAGGGCGTGATGTCGAGGTTCATCGGCTGAAGGTTGCCTGGAAGAGCAGCTGATCGCGGGCGCGGGAGATTGTGGGGGCGCTGTTGGCGCCGATCTCGTGCTCGTAGGAGAGGTCGAGGCCGACGCCCCGCCAGCGATAGGTGAGCCCGAGGCCGATCCCCGCCTCGCTCTGTTCGGGCTTGCCGGTGGCCCCGGCATAGGCGGTGTGGTGCAGCCACACCGTGCCGGCCTGCGCCAGCAGCGCTGCGCTCAGCGCGCCGGGCAGGCGCGGCACTTTCACGGCGTGGCTCAGCCGTCCGTGAAGAGATACCCCTCGTCGCCCCCGCCGGCGCTGACCGGATAGGCCATCACCCCATACGGGCCGCCGAGATAGAGCTGCTGCGAGCTGTCGAGGTTCTTCGAGGCGAGCTGTCCCTGCGCATCCAGCGTCAGGCGCAGCCCCAGCGGCAGCGACTGCATCCGGCGCAGCTGCGCCTGCAGCACCGCGAACCCGCCAGCCGCCCGCGGGCCCGCCGCATCCGCCGCCCGCGCCGCCGCGGGGCCGATCGACAGATCGCCATGCGTCGCGCTCAGGCTCGCCGCCGTCGCCCCGCCAAACCGGTCCGCCAGCTGCCCCGAGACGCTCAGCCGCTCCTGCGGGATCGTCTGCCGCGCCGTCGTCGCGGTGCTGCGGGTCGACTGCGCATAGACCGCCTCCAGCACATCCAGCCGCAGCTCGACCACCCGCCGCGGGCCCAGCAGCACCGGATCGCTCACATACCCGCCGAACTGCGTCGCCCGTCCCACCTCGTCCAGCGCGGTGAACGCGCCGCCCAGCCGGTACTCCGTCGCCGAGCCATACAGCCCGGCCTGCACGCCGTTCCACAGATCCGGCGTATCGGCCGCGAACCCAAGGCTGCGCAGATTGCCCGTCCCCGAGATCGCCCCGTTGACCGACAGCGCCCCGCCATAGCCGAACGGATCGTTCACCCGCGCCGTGGCGCTGGTGATCTCGGCACCGGTGTAGCGGCTGCCATAATTGCTCTGCGACAGGCTGAACCCCACCAGCTTCTCGTCCCGCCGGGTCAGCCGCAGCGTGGTCGTCCCCGGCGCGCCGCCCGGCACCAGCGCCCCTCCACCCGCACACCCGGCGTGCGGTTGAGCAGCAACAGACCGCGGTTCAGCGATGACAGCCGCACCGCCGCGCCCGCCCGCACCCCCATCACCCGAACCGCCTGCGACGCCCGGAACCGCGACACTCCGGCAACCGTGACCGCGTCATAGCGCGGCTCCACCACATCGACCCGCACCACGCCGCGCCGGATCGATTGCGGCGGCAGATAGGCAAAGGCCAGCAGATAGCCCGCCCGGTGATAGGCTGCTGATTCCGGGCTCAATTCGCCCGGGATTCCGAGATTAACTCGCCCGGGATTCCGGGAATTATTCGCCCACCTATTCCGAGATTAATTCGCCCACCTGTTCCGACTTTTATTCGCCCAGGCGGGCGGGGTTGGCCGGGTTGGCTTGAGGTCTCTGCTGGCTGGTTCAGGTTCCCTCCCTTTGGCTGATCGAGGGAGCGGATGAATGCCAGTGGAGCGGATTGCGATGCGCGATGTGCGCGAGATTGTCAGATTGAGGATGGCGGGGCTTTCGACCCGCCAGGTGGGGATCCGGGTCGGGGTTGCGGCATCGACGGTGCGCTTGACGCTGCGGCGACTGGAGGCGGCCGGGCTCGATGGGCCAGGGGCTCTGGCGCTGTCCGAAGCGGCATTGGAAAGGCGCTTGTTCGACGGCGCGGTGGGCAAGCGGCCGGGGCATCGACGTGTGGATGAGCCGGACTGGGGGCGTATCCGCCGCGAGTTGCAGCGCAAGCACGTGACGCTGTCGATCCTGTGGGACGAGTATATTGCCGAGCACCCGGATGGGTATCGCTACAGCCGGTTCTGCGAGCTCTACCGGAGCTGGGAAGCCCGGCTACCGGTGACGATGCGCCAGACCCACGCATCGGGCGAGAAGCTGTTCGTCGATTATGCCGGCGACACGGTGCCGGTGGTGATCGACCGGCTCACCGGCGAGACGCGTGCGGCCCAGATCTTCGTCGCCGTTCTCGGCGCATCGAGCTTCACCTATGCTGAGGCGACCTGGACCCAGACCCTGCCGGACTGGATCGAGGCGCATAATCGCACTCTGGCAGCAATTGGCGGCGTGCCGGCGCTGCTGGTGCCCGACAACGCCAGGGTCGCGATCATCCGCGCCTGCCTCTACGATCCACAGGTCAACCGGACCTACACCGATATGGCGCGCCATTACGGCACGGCCATTCTCCCGGCGCGGCCGCGGCGGCCGCGTGACAAGGCGAAGGTCGAGGTGGCGGTTTTGCTGGCGGAGCGGTGGCTGCTGGGCAAGCTGCGCAACCGGGCATTTTACGGCCTCGCCGAACTGAATGCCGCGATCGCTGAATTCTGCCGCTGGCTGAACGAGGAGCGGGTCGTCCGTCGCCTGGGGGCGACAAGACGGCATCTGCTGGAAACACTCGATCGTCCCGCGCTGAAGGAACTGCCGGCCGAACCCTATGTGCTGGCGCAATGGCGGCGCCGGCGGGTCGGCATCGATTATCACGTCGAGATCGAGAAGCATTTTTACTCCGTCCCCTACCGGCACGCCCGCGCCGAGGTCGAGGCCCGGTTCACCGTGCGCACGGTCGAGATCTTTCTCCGTGGCGAACGGATCGCCGTGCACGCACGCAGGCCGGGTAACGGCAAACACACGACGATCGCCGAGCACATGCCCTCGAGCCACCGGCGTTATGGCGACTGGACCATCGCACGGATCCATCAGGAAGCCGCACGGCTTGGTCCCTCGGTCGCGACACTCTGCACCCTGATCCTCGAACGCCGGCCTCATCCGGAGCAGGGGTTCCGCGCCTGCATCGGCATCCTTCGCCTGGCCCGCAGTGTTGGCGCCGACCGGCTCGATGCCGCGGCCGAGCGCGCGCTCACCATCGGCACCCTGACCTACGGCTCGGTCAAATCCATCCTCGATAACCGGCTGGAGCGAGCCGCCGGCACCGCCAGTCCCGATCCCACCCCGATCCGCCACCCCAACATCCGGGGCGGCGGATATTTCCACTGATGACAAGGAGAAGCCTCATGCTGAACCATCCGACCCTCGATCAGATCCACCAGCTCGGTCTTGCAGGCATGGCCGCGCGTTCACCGAGCTGCACGCCAATCCCGAAACCCCCAGCCTCAGTCACGCCGAATGGCTCGGTCTTCTGCTCGACCGCGAGATCACCGTCCGACGTGACAAGCGGTTGAGCACAAGGCTGCGCCATGCCAGGCTGCGCCATGACGCTGCAATCGAGGATGTCGATTACCGGAGTGCCCGCGGCCTCGATCGGGCTCTGTTCCAGAAGCTGATCCAGGGTGAGTGGATCGACGCGCACGACAATCTCGTCCTGAGCGGGCCGACAGGGGTCGGAAAATCGTGGCTGGCCTGTGCCCTCGGTCACAAGGCATGTCGCGATGACAGGACCGTGCTCTATCAGCGCGCCCCCAAACTCTTCGCAGAACTCGCGGTCGCCCGCGCCGAAGGGCGTCACGGCCGGATGATCCGCACCCTCGGTGCCGTCAATCTACTGATCCTCGACGACTTCGGCCTTGCTCCACTCGACGCCGGCGCCCGTCACGACCTGCTCGAGATCGTCGAGGATCGCTACGGCCGCCGCGCCACCATCATCACCAGCCAGATCCCCCCGGCGCATTGGCATGAGCTGATCGGCGATCCGACCTACGCCGACGCCATTCTCGACCGTCTGCTCCACAATGCCCACCGCATCGAACTCACCGGCGAAAGCCTGCGCAAGATCCGCAAGCAAACCCCAAAAACCGCTTGACCCAACGAGAACAGGAGAGCAACGAAATCAACAGCCACAGAGACCGCTACCCGGGCGAATAAATCTCGGAATCCCCGGGCGAATAAACGTCGGAATCGTGGGCGAATTAAAATCGGAATCCATGGGCGAATTCTCCGGAATCCGCATACGGCGACACCCCGACCGCCGCCGTCGCCGACGCGCCGGCGCTCGACAGCGTCACGCCCGTCACGCGGTCATTGTTGAGAAGACCCGACACCGAAAAATTCGTCGTCCCCAGAGCGAGCGCCTGCCCGTAGGTCTTGGTCCGGTTCCCCGGCGTGATCGTCAGCGGCGCCTGGTCGATGGTCAGCGAGCCGTCATTGTAGATAATGTTGTAGTTCGAAAGCCCGTGCCGCTCGCCTTGCTCGCGCTGATCGCATAGGTGCCGACGGTGCTCTGGCGCGTCGCCGTCGTCGTCAGCACCACGCTGTTAATGCTGTCGCCATTCCCCGTCACCAGCCCCGTCTCGCTGTAATCTCCCTGGTTCAGCACAGGCGTCGTCCCGTAGATCGAACTCTGCGCCGCCGGCGTGATCGTCAGCGGCGCCGGGGTCACCGTCAGCGAGCCGGTGCCATAGCTGATCGTGTAGTTCGACAGCCCCGTCCCGGTCGCGTTCGATCCGGCGATCGTATACGGCGACACCCCGACCGCCGCCGTCGCCAACGCGCCGGCGCTCGACAGCGTCACGCCCGTCACGCGGTCGTTGCCAAGAAGACCCGACACCGAAAAATTCGTCGTCCCCAGAGCGAGCGCCTGCCCGTAGGTCTTGGCCTGGTTCCCCGGCGTGATCGTCAGCGCCGCGGGGTTCACCGTCAGCGAGCCGGTGTCATAGCTGATCGTGTAGTTCGACAGCCCCGTGCCTGTCGCGTTCGATCCGGCGATCGCATACGGCGACGCCCCGACCGCCGCCGTCGCCGACGCGCCGGCGCTCGACAGCGTCACGCTCGTCACGCGGTCATTGTTGAGAAGACCCGACACGGTAAAATCCGTTGTCCCGAGAGCGAGCGCCTGCCCGTAGGTCTTGGTCTGGTTTCCCGGCGTGATCGTAAGTGTCGCTGGCTGTATTGTTAATTGTCCATCATAGGTGATCTGGTAGCCAGACTGGCTGTTCGCGAGTGCCGCACCCGTTCCCCCAAGGATATGGCTGCCCAGTGACATGGTCGCGGAGGACATGGCAAAAAACTGAATGCCGGATGTGTTGACGATCGCGGAAGCATCGCGACCGGCCTGGTCGATCACGCTCGATACGGTGAAGGAGGGCGGGGCCGCGCCATAGGTTGCCTGCGCCGGCGCCGCGTTGATCACTACATAAGGCAGCGCCTTGAGCACAGGATAGGGATAGCCTGTAACCCATGCGCCCGCGCCGAATGCACCCGTTGCGATCGGTCCTTGTGTCAGCCATTCTTGCGTTGCGAGACCCACAGCGCCCGCCGAAGCGCCAGAGCCTACACCCGTCATTGTGCCGCTCGCCGTCGTATCCCAATAGCTCGAAGCGATCGCGCCGATATTCTGCCCCGCCAGCCCGCCGACATCGGCATTCCCCGACACGCTGCCCACGGCGTAGCTCTCGCTGATGGTGCCGGCGTTATTCCCGACCAGCCCACCGACATTGCCGCTCTTCCCCGAGACTCCACCCAAAGCGTAGCTCCCGGCCAGCGTACTGGCGTTGCGCCCTATCAGGCCGCCGACATAGGCGAACCCGGTGACCTGCCCGATGGCATAGCTGTTGGCGATGGTGCCATCATAATGAACGCCCACCAGACCGCCGACATCGCTCGCACCAGAGACGCTGCCCGTCGCGTAACTGGCGCTGACGTTGCCGCCGTTATTATATCCAACAAGCCCGCCGACATAATCTCCGCTGCCCGACACGGTGCCGCCCGCATGGCTGGCGCTGATCGAACCCTGGTTGGTATTCAGCCCGACCAATCCGCCAACATCGATGCTGCCCCCGTCACGCTGCTCGTCGCGAAGCTCCCGCTGATCGTGCCGCCATAGCCGTTATTGCCCACCAGCCCGCCGACGCCGTAGCCACTGCCTGTGACACTGCCCGTCGCGTAGCTGGCGATGATCGTGCCGCCATAGGTGTTATTTCCTACCAGCCCCCGACATCGCTACCACCGGTCACACGTTCACCCACCAGGCCGAGATCGCGGATCACCCCGCCGCTGCCGAGCGTTCCGAACAGTCCGGTGTTATCACCTCCGTTGATCGTCAGATTCGAGATCGTGTTTCCCAATCCTCGAACGTGCCGGAGAAGGTGGGGAGCGACGAATTGGTGCCCGTCGCGGCGATGTCCGCGCCAAGGGCGTAGTTGCCGGTGCCGGCGATAGTCTCCAGCGCCGCCTGGCTGTCGATGATCGTGTAGGTAATCGCCGCCCCTTCGACCCGCCTGGGTCACGAAGGTCGCGTTGCTCGGCAGGCTCACCGGCGCGGCGATGCTGTAGCTCGCCCCCGCACCGTTGGTGCTCGACTGGCCATAGTCCAGCGTCAGACCGGGTGCCGATCCGCTCGCCGCTGATCGGCGCATCGATCGGATATTCCCCGCCGCGTTCAGCGTCAGCCCCGCGTGGCGTCCACGCGATGGCGCGTTCACCGTGATGTCGCCGTTCGATGTGCCCGCGGTCCCCGCCGTCTGGATCACGACGTTGTTGCCCGCGTTCAGCGCCGCATCGATGCTCGTGTTCAGGATCGTCGAGGCAGAACCCGGCGTGTAGGTATAGGGCGAGGCGGTGTGAACGCCGTCCCTCGCGTTGCCCGACGCGATCGTCACGTCATACGGGTCGAGCAGCCAGGTGCCGCCCCCCGTCCGCACCGAGGCCGGTGAATCGAGCTTGCCCCGAGGTCTCGACGAACCCGCCCGCCCGCCGCCCGCGCCTGACGCCAGGATCGTGCCGCAACCCTCGTCATCGAGGCCGGATCCTCACATCCGACCACACGCTCACCACGCCGCCCGCGCCCGCACTTGCGTCGCCCGCGCATCCAGCACCGCGCCGGCAGCCACTTCACCGTCCGCGCCTGCGGCAGCGCCCGCGCCATGCACGCCGCCGCCCACCGCGATCGTCCCGCCGCGGATCGCCCCGTCGCCACGATCCGCCCGCCATGCGCCACCACCACATGCGCGCCGCTCACCGCCACAGCACCGCCCGCGCCGCGCAGACGCATCCACCCGGCCCGACACCACAACGTTGCCCGACGCCCCCAGCAACGTGATCGTCCCGCCCGCGACACAGCACTGCCCGCCTCGATGATCCCGCTCTCGTTCACCACCGTCCGCAGCAGCGCATCCTTCGCCGCGGCACTCAGCAGAACCACGCCGCCATGGCGCGATGATCGCCCCGCCATTCTTCACCTCGGCGCAAGCGCCGCCCGGCTCACCTCGAAATGCACCAGGCTCCGCCCGCCAGCGTCAGGTCGATCGCACCCCCCGCCCCCAGCGCCACCGTCCCGCCCGGCGGCAACGATCCGCCCCGCATTGTCCACCTGCCCGCCGATAAACGCGACATACCCGCCCCGCCGCCTTGATCGTGCCGCGATTGACCACCGCCGCCGCGCTCGTGCCGGTGAAATGATACTTCCGGCCATGAAGTCCTGATCGGTGATCGCCCGCGTCGACGCCACCAGACCGCCCACATCGACCGACGCCCCCGGCGCGAAATACACCCCGTTCGGATTGACCAGGAAGACCTGCCCGTTCGCCGTCAGATGCCCGTAATCTGGCTCGGGTCGCTGCCCAGAACCCGGTTCAGCGCGACACTGCTCGCCCCGGCTGGCGGAACTTCACGCTCTGCCCGGCGCCGATGCTGAACCCCTGCCAGTCGATCGCCGTCTTGCCGCTCGTCTGCGTCACCGTCAGCGTGTCGCCGCTGCGCGCGATGCTCGCCGACCCCGCCGTCACCTGCCGCCCTGCGGCAGCGCCAGCGCCACCGCCGGCACCAGCACCAGCGCGACCGTGCCCGCCCCAGCGCCAAACTGCCGCCGCAGCGCAAGCGCCGCAGCGCCCGCGGCGTCAGCCGCCGACCCCCATGCCCCACCGTCCGCATCACCTCCGCCACAGGGATCAGCATCCCCAGCGCGCGGCTCCAGATCAGCTTGAATGCATGGTTCATCGGAAATCTCTGACACAATGGATATTCGACAATGTTCAATCGACGCCGTTAGAATGACATCAGGCGTCTACAAACGGCACGACAGGAATCAAAACAAGCGAGGGCGATCTGCGTCTGCCGCACATATGCGGCGCACGGCAGCACCATAGGCACCAAGATTCCAAATTTCAACCAGGGATTGTAATTTGCGGGTCGATCGATCCCCGAAGCCAACATATCGCGCCCCCACCGCCCGACCGCGGAAGAAGGCAGCGCGCCTCACGCCGGCGCGGCGATGGCAAAAGCTATGCTTGAAACGGGTGATTTTCCGATCTGCGCCGCCCCGGCCGGCATATCATGCGCCTGCGATCAAAAAATGTCAGGCGGTGGATACCACCACGCCGTCAAGACTGGCGTCCGGGTTCATCGGAAATCCGTTCTCCCGTTCCAGAATCGCAGAATCGGGCGAAACTCTCGACCGAACCGCCAACCCTGCCGTGGCGGCTAACGGTTTCATCGTGGATTGCCGCCGCCGCCGCCTCGATCAGGAACAGCGGCACGAGATTGTTCCACACCCGGTCGTCGAACCAGCGATCAGGCGCCGCAGCGGCGCTGGCGCGATACGACCTGACAAAAGCGCCTGTTGTTTCGTGTCGAAAACGCTCCAAAACGGCATCGCATCGCGGTGAAGGGCCGGCGCCGTTCGCAAGCCGCGTCTGCCTTACCGCCATCGCCGCATTGTCGAGAGACCAGATCAATCCCGCGACGTCGCGGAGCGGCGAGGCTTTCTGACACCGGATCGACAGCGGGATGGATGGCTCTCCCTCGAAATCGATGATCAGGGCATCGCCTTGCATGACAAGAACCCGACCAAGATGGAAATCGCCATGAACGCGCGTCATCAGGGCTCCCTCGCCTGCGATGGCATGGCGGGACAGGCGGGCTTCCAGCGCGGCGCGGCTTTCCTTCAGATGCCGCACGACGCTCTTCAGGTCGCCGCCCGAGCCTGAAGAAGCCTCGTCAAGGGCCCCAAAAGCCAGGGCGATCTGATGGTGCGCGGCCTCCGCCCATCCGGTCGCATTGTCCATTTCGGCGATCTGTGGCGCAAACGCCGCGGCGGGATGCGGCCGGGCGAGAATGGCGTGCATTTCGGCAAGCCGCCGCCCCATCGCGCCAGCAAGCGAAAGACACGGCGCCAGCGCAGCCTCCTCCGCCCCGCCATCAGGCTGCGCATGCGCCGCGCCGTCGACAGCGCGGGCGAGCGCATCGATCATGTATTGCCAAGCATCCCCCTGATTCCGGACGAATTGCTGAACGATCATCAGAGTGGTTCGCGCCCCGGCATCGTCCGTCAGAACGACTTCGCCGAGCAGCGCGGGGGTATGGACAAATCCATGGTCCGCGAGGAAGCGGGGCATTTCCGCCTCGGGGTGATGCCCGGCCTCGAGCCGGCGCAGAACCCTGATGATGGCGGCCTCGCCGACGATCATCGAACTGCTGGCGTGCTCGGCGGAAAATCTGCGGATATCGGCATCCCCTTGGCGGAGAACAGACCCGGCGCGGTCGGTCGCTTCGAACGTGAGCGTGCCCGCATCCAGCCGGAGCGCACGCCGCTCCAGCAGCCCCGCGATGATGGCGCGGCCGAATGCGTCGACGGCGAACCCGTCGGTCAGATGGCCGAGACGCCGCTGCTGCCGCAATCGCGCCAGCGCCAGGTGCTGCGCGATCGGCGCGGCGGGCTGATCGTCCCAGTCGGCGGCCAGCGGCAGGAAATAGCGTTCACCCCGCCCGCCCCGATCGAGCATGGCCTGACAGAGCAGGAATTCGCCCTCCGGCATCGCCACATGGTCCATCGCGGCAATCGTCGCATGGCCTGCTTCGCCGCCATCGCCGGCGAACCAGCGGCGCCGGGCGAGATAGGCCGGCAGGATGTCGCTCTGGAGGCTCTGAATGGTCTGCGGCGTGGCGAGATCCCGCAGGCTGCCGCGCATGACCAGCGTGACATGGTCGGGCAGCGGTTCCGAAGGTTCGATCCGCCAGCTGGGCATCGCGGCTTCGGTCGTCAGGCTGAACCAGTAGAACGCGTAGGGCGGCAGGGTCAGCACATAGGGAAGCGGACCGATCGGGGGAAACGGGGAGCCGCCGATGACATCGAGCGGAACCCTGCCGGCGAAAGCCGCGAGATCGAGTTCGACCGCCTGGGCCGTGCGCGCGAGATTATAGACGCAGAGGATCGTCTCCCCGGCGTCGTCCTGCTCGTTCATGTCGCGGATATAGGCGAGTATCCTGCGGTTTCCGGGATACAGAAACCGCATGCCGCCGCGGCCGAAGGCACGATGGCGCCGGCGCACGGCGAGCATGCGGCGCGTCCAGTTCAGCAGGGAATGCGGGTCTTTCGCCTGCGCCTCCACATTCAGCGCCTGATAGCCGGATACCGGGTCCATGATCGGGGGCAGCACGAGGGCGGCGGGGTCGGCGCGCGAGAAGCCGCCATTGCGGTCCGGAGACCACTGCATCGGCGTCCGCACGCCATCGCGGTCGCCGAGGTGGATGTTATCGCCCATCCCGATTTCATCGCCATAATAAATGACCGGCGTGCCGGGCATCGACAGCAGAAGCCCGTTCATCAGCTCGATGCGGCGGCGGTCCCGTTCCAGCAGCGGCGCGAGACGACGGCGAATGCCGAGATTGAGCCGGGCGCGGTGATCGGCGGCATACGTGGCCCAGAGATAATCGCGCTCCTTTTCCGTCACCATCTCAAGGGTCAGCTCATCGTGATTGCGCAGGAAGATCGCCCATTGGCAATTCGCCGGGAGTTGCGGCGTCTGGCGCATGATGTCGGAAATCGGAAACCGGTCCTCCTGCGCGATCGCCATGTACATCCGCGGCATCAGCGGAAAGTGGAACGCCATGTGGCATTCATCGCCATCGCCGAAATAGGGCAGCGTATCCTCGGGCCATTGATTGACCTCGGCGAGCAGCATGCGGTCGGGCGCGTGCGCCTCCAGCGCCGCGCGGAGCTGTTTCAGGATCGCGTGGGTCTCGGGAAGATTTTCATTGGCGGTTCCCTCGCGTTCGGCAAGATAGCCAACGGCATCGAGCCGGAACCCATCGACGCCGAGATCGACCCAGAAGCGCATGATCCCCAGAACCTCCTGAAGCACGCGGGGATTATCGAAATTCAGATCAGGCTGATGGCTGTAGAAACGGTGCCAGTAATACGCGCCGGCGGTGGCATCCCAGGTCCAGTTCGATTTTTCGAGATCAACGAAAATGATCCGCGTGCCGGCATATTTCTGGTCGTTGTCCGACCATACATAATAGTCGCGGGCGGCAGACCCCGGCTTTGCGTGACGCGCGCGCTGAAACCAGGGGTGCTGGTCGGAAGTGTGGTTGATGACCAGTTCGGTAATCACCCGCAGGCCGCGGCGATGGGCGGCATCGATGAACCGGCGCACGTCGCGCAATGTGCCATATTCAGGATGGACGGCGCGATAGCCGCTGACGTCATAGCCATCGTCACGCCGGGGCGAGGGATAGAATGGCAGCAGCCATATCGCGGTCACGCCAAGATCGACGATGTAGTCGAGCTTCTCCATCAGGCCGGCGAAATCGCCGACGCCATCGCCATTCCTGTCGAAGAACGATTTCACGTGCACCTGATAGATGATCGCGTCCTTGAACCATTGCGGGTCCGTCGCCTGCGCGTCTTGCCTGAAGAGCGTTTCCGTATGGCGTGTCATGTCCGGCGCCTCCTCGCGGTGTCGGGGTCACAAGATCAGGATCGGGGCTGCTGTCCGGGTGGGGCGCCTGAGTGCCGCCGGGCGCGGCAGAGTCGCCGAAGCGCGGGTTCCATGCGGCTTCGGCTGGCGGCCCGTTGCCTGCGGCAACGGGGAGACGAGGCCCGGAAACGGAACGCCGATCCGTCGATCACGATATGGACGTGGAAGTGTCGGCCACAGCGCTGGCGCGGTCAAGGCGCCAGCGCGTCGCCGTCAGTTGCCGGCAGGCCGCCGGCCGGCCCAGGGCAGTGCCGCCTCCAGCTGTGCGGCGAGGCGGAGCAGCGTGGCTTCGTCCGCCGTGCGGCCGACGAACTGCACCCCGATCGGCAGCCCGTCGGGCCCCTGATGCAGCGGCACCGACATCGCAGGAACGAAGGCCATGTTGGCGAGCTGGGTGAAGGGCGTGCGTTCGAGATTCTGGAAGGCGAGCCCTTCGACGACGCCCGAGCGGATCAGCAGGCCTCCGGCATTGGCGCGGCTGATCAGGCGGGAGATGGCCTGGAGGACGGCCGGCGACTCCAGCTCGCCGATTTTTGCCGGGCCGAGCGCCGTGGTCGGCGTGAGATAGAGATCGTATGTCGTGAAAAACGCGCCCAGCGCACGGGCGAACCCGTTCCACTGCTCGCGCAGCTCGACATAGGCGCCGGCGGACATCGCCCGCCCGATCGCCGCGATCGCCCGTGTGTCGGGGTGGAACTCCCGGTCCGCGCTGCCGTGCTCCCGCCGGAGCCGGGCGAGCAGGGCAGCGACCTGGCCGTAATACATCCCCATGTAGCAGCGCGCGAGCAGCTTCCCGTCGATCGCCGGCTCGGCCTCCTCGACGATGTGGCCGAGGGAATCGAGCAGGCGGGCGGTCGCCGCGACGGCCTCGGCGATTTCCGGAGCCACCCGCCCGCCGATCGGCGAGCGGACGGAGAAGCCGATCCGCAGCCGGCCGGGATCGGCGCCGACCTCTGCACCGAAGGGGCGCGCCGGCGCCGGGATGATGAAGGGATCGCCCACCGCCGGGCCGGCAAGACAGTCGAGCATGGCCGCGGAATCGCGGACGCTGCGGGTCAGCACATGGTCCGCCACCGCGCCATCCCACAACTCCCCGGCCAGCGGCCCTGACGAGATCCGCCCGCGGGAGGGCTTGAGCCCGAACAGCCCGCAATAGGCGGCGGGAATGCGGATCGATCCGCCGCCATCGCCCGCGCCGGCCATGGCAACATAGCCGGCCGCGACCGCGGCGGCCGAACCGCCCGACGATCCCCCGGGCGTGTGCGCGGGATTCCACGGGTTACGCGTTGCGCCATAAAGGCGGGTTTCGGTGGTCGCCTTGAGGCCGAGTTCCGGCGCCGTCGTCATGCCGGCGATCACCAGCCCGGCGGCGAGGCAGCGTTCGACGAAATGCGAGGAGCGGGCGGCGACATTGCCCCGCAGCGGCAGCGCCCCCATCGTCATCGGCGCGCCCGCGTAGTCCTGGGCAAGATCCTTGAGCAGAAACGGAACGCCTGCGAAAGGCCCCTGCAACCCGGCGCCGATCTGCCGGCGGGCGCGCTCGCGCAGATCGGCGGCGATGGCGTTCAGTCGGGGTTCGTGGGCGTCGATCCTGGCGAGGGTTGCGTCAAGCAGTTCCTCCGCCGTGATCTCGCCGCCCCGGACAAGGGCGGCGAGAGATGTCGCGTCGTGGTTTGCGAGTTCTGCTTCCTGCATGCCCCATCAAAGGGACAATTTGAGCCAGGATGCAACCTCGCCGGCAACGCCACGGCGGAAGGCGAGCACGCAGGCGATGAAGATCACGCCCTGAATCACCGTCACCCAGTCACTGAAACTGGCGAGATAATACTGCATGGCGACCACGATCGCAGCACCGACCAGCGGCCCGAACACGGTCCCGATCCCGCCGACCAGCACCATGAGCACGACGAGGCCGGACGTCGCGTTGCCGACATCGGTGAGCGTGGCGATGCGGACGACCAGAGCGTTCAGCCCGCCGGCAATGCCGCCCAGCGCCGCCGCCAGCACGAAGATGACCCATTTATACTGCTCGACCTTGTAGCCGAGCGAGATGGCGCGGCTCTCGTTCTCGCGGATCGCCTTCACCACCTGGCCGAACGGCGAGTGGATCACCCGATGCACGAACAGGAAGCCGGCGATGAACACGGCGAACACCAGCCAGTAGAGCTGCAGGTCGTTGTGCAGGGAAAAGCTGCCGAACAGATTGCCGCGAGGAATGTTCTGAATGCCGTTCTCGCCGCCGGTAAAGCCGGTGTCCTGCACCGCGAAGAAATAGACGAGCTGCGCGAGGGCGAGGGTGATCATCGCGAAATAGATGGTCTGCCGCCGGATCGCCAGCCAGCCGAACACGACGCCGATCGCCGCGGCGGTGAGGCCGCCCAGGATCAGCCCCACTTCGGTGGAGGCGTGCATCGTCTGGATCATGTAGCCGGCGACATAGCCGCCCATGCCGAAAAAGGCGGCCTGGCCGAGCGACAGCAGGCCGGTATAGCCCATCAGCAGGTTCGCCCCCATCGCGAAGAGCGCGAAGCACATCACCTGCATGACGAAAATCGGATAGGCGACGAAGGGGGCGACGGCGAGGATCGCCGCCATGACGACGAAGCCGATCGCCTGGGCGCGGGTGAAACCGAACATCATGCCGCCCTTCCGAACAGGCCGGCCGGACGGGCCAGCAGAACCACAGCCATCACCGCGAACACCACCACGGAAGACGCCGCCGGATAATAGACCTCGGTGAAGCCCTGGATGATGCCGAGGCCGAAACCGGTAAGAATGGCGCCGCCGATCGAGCCCATGCCGCCGATGACGACAACGGCGAACACCGTGTTGATCAGGTCGGTGCCCATGCCGGGATTGACCGAGTAGAGCGGCGCGGCGAGCACGCCGGCAAGCCCCGCGAGGGCGACGCCGGCGGCAAAGGTCAGCGCGATCACCCGCGGCACATTCACGCCGAAGGCCTGGACCAACGCGGGGTTTTCGGTCGAGGCGCGCAGCAGGGCGCCGAGGCTGGTCTTTTCAATCACGAACCAGACCGCAACGCAGATGATGATCGCCGCGGCCACCACGAAACCGCGATAGACCGGCAGATACATGAAGCCGAGATTGAGCGTGCCGGAAAGAAGGTCCGGCGCCGAGTAGGACACGCCCGAGCTGCCATAGGCGTTGGTGAACAGGCCCTGGAGCACCAAAGCGAGGCCGAAGGTCAGCAGCAGGCCGTAAAGAATGTCGAGCTTGTAGGTGAAGCGGATGAGGGTGCGTTCGAGCCCGAGCCCGAACGCCCCCACCATCACGGGGCCAGCACCATCGCCGGCCAGTAGCCGATCCCGAGATAATGCAGCAACCCCCAGGTCACGAACGCGCCCACCATGAAGAGCGCGCCATGCGCGAAGTTGATGACGTTCAGCAGACCGAAAATGATCGCCAGCCCGAGCGAGAGCATCGCGTAGAACGAGCCGTTGATGATGCCAAGCAGCAGCTGCCCGAACAGCAGCGGCGCCGGCTTGCCGAGGATCATCAGCATGACGTGGGTCTCTTCATGGCGGGCTTGGTCTCAGGCCTTGACCAGCGGGCAGCCTTCGGCGGCCATGGGCATGAAGGCTTCTTTCGCGGGG
>NZ_CAJQZK010000032.1:0-36916 GCF_907164655.1 Acidocella sp. C78 | reverse complement strand
GCGGCCGACCGTCTCGGCCACGATGGTGGCGAAGAAGCCGGCGATCAGGATCGCGATGGCGAGGCGCGGGGCCTGCGCCAGCGAAAGAGCGAGCAGTGCGACCCCAGCCGACCAGCGCCGGCAGCACGCCGAACAGGAGGCGCTGGTTGTTCAGCCGCGCCTCGGGCACGATGCCGCCTGGCTCCAGCGCGAAGCCCCAGTGCACCGCGCCGAGAAGGCGAGGATGCAGGCGCCGTAATCGATCATCACCGTGGTCGCGAGCGGGGGCGCGCGTGGGATCGGTGATGATGACGGCGAGGCCGCCGAGAAAGGGGATCAGCCCGGCGATTCCGAGCAGAATGGCGATGGTGAAGGGGGCGCGGTTCATGCGCGTTTATGTCATGAAATCGAGCCCGATATCCAGCACCCGCGCGCTGTGGGTGAGCCACCCGGCCGAAATCAGGTCGACCCCGGTTTCGGCGATGGCGGCGGCGCTCTCCGGGGTAATCCGGCCGGAGGCCTCGGTGATCGCGCGGCCTTGCGCCATCGCGACGGCGCGGCGCAGCGTGTCGGGGTCCATGTTGTCGAGCAGCACCGCATCGGCCCCGGCTTCGAGTGCTTCCGCGAGTTGGTCGAGCCGGTCGACCTCGCATTCGATCTTCACCAGATGGCCCACCGCGGCGCGGGCGCGGCGCACCGCGAGGCCGGCCCCGCCGGCGATGGCGATGTGGTTGTCCTTGATCAGCACCGCGTCGTCGAGGCCGAAGCGGTGATTGGCGCCGCGCCGCAGCGCACCGCGTATTTCTGCAAGGCCCGCAGGCCGGGGATGGTCTTGCGCGTGCAGGTGATCCGCGCCCGGGTATGGGCGATGGCGGCGGCGATGCCGGCGGTGGCGGTGGCAACGCCGGAAAGCTGGCCGAGAAAGTTCAGCGCCGTGCGCTCGGCCGACAGAATGGCGCGCGCCTTTCCCTCGATCCGCGCGATCACGTCGCCGGGCGCGACGGTACCGCCATCGGGGATAACGATGTCGAGCCCGAGCGACGGATCGAGCAGGTCGAAGGCGATGGCGGCGCAGCCGAGTCCCGCGATCGTCCCCGGCTCGCGGGCGACGAAGGCGACGGCGGCGCGCGTGTCGTCCGGGATCACCGCCTCGGCGGTGATGTCGCCGGCGCGGCCGAGATCCTCAAGCAGGGCGGCGCGCACTGCGGGTTCGATCATGATGCGGGGCAACGGGGTCATGCGGCGTGGGGCCTTTGCGCGAGGGCGGCGGCGCGGGCGAGGGCGGCCGCCTGGGTGAGATTGGCATGGCGCGGCTGCGCGGTGCTGCAGGGCGCGTCGGTCCGCGCATGGGCGCCACGGCTTTCGGCGCGGTCGAGTGCCGCGACGCCGATCATCAGGCCGATCAGCGCGGCATCGTGCGCCGGCGCCAGCGGGGCGAGGCGCTCGATCAGGTGCGACAGGCCGGCGGCATCGCGCAGCACGCCGAGATGACGGCTGACGAGGTCGCGCACCAGCGCCGGCGGCGCCGCGCGGTGCGGTGGGGCGGCGGGCGCGGTTGTCGCGGTGGCATCGGGTTCGCCGGCGAGCGCGGTTCCGGCATCGGCGCCGGTGACGAAGGCTTCGAGCAGCGAGTTGCTGGCCAGGCGGTTCGCGCCGTGCAGCCCGGTGCAGGCGGCCTCGCCGGCGGCGTAAAGCCCGTCCACGCTCGTCCGGCCCCGTGCGTCCACGGCGATGCCGCCCATGTGGTAATGCGCGACCGGGCGCACCGGGATCGGCTGGCGCGCGGGATCGAGCCCGGCGGCGCGGCAGGCGGCGTCGATCGTCGGGAAGCGGGTCGCGAAGCCGGCGCCGAGATGTGTGGCATCGAGCGTGACGCGATGGCCCGCGGCGAGATGCCGGACAATGGCGCGGGCGACTTCGTCGCGCGGGGCGAGTTCGTCGGTGAAGCGCTGGCCGGTCTCGTCGGTCAGGATGGCGCCCTCGCCGCGCACCGCCTCGGAGATCAGCGGCATCGGCGTGGCGCCGGAATCGAGGCCGGTCGGGTGAAACTGGACGAATTCGATGTCGCGCAGCACGGCGCCGGCGCGCGCGGCGAGGGCGAGGCCGGAGCCGTCGGCGCCCGGCGGGGTGCTGCTGTGCCGCCACAGCGCGCCCACGCCGCCGGTCGCGATCAGCACGGCGGCGGCGGGGAGATGGACCATGCCGCCTGCGGTCTCGGCCCAGAGGCCGCGCACCCGGTTCTCCACGACATCGAGCGCCACGGCGCGGGCGTGTTCGATGATCGTGACATGCGGGGCGGCGCGCACGGCGGCGGCGAGGGCGGTGGTCACGGCGTGGCCGGTGGCATCCTTCACATGGCTGATCCGGCGCCGCGCATGGGCGGCTTCGAGGCCCAGCCCGGCATCGAAGCGCACGCCATGGGCGCGCAGGGCATCGATCACGAGCGGCCCCCTGGTGATGATGCGGGAGACCGCGGCGGCGTCGCACAGCCCGTCGCCGGCGGCGAGCGTGTCGGCGATGTGCAGGTCGATCGAATCGTCGGCGCCGATCGCCGCGGCGATGCCGCCCTGGGCCCAGAGGCTGGCGGCGCCGGCATCGAGCGTGCCGGCGGTAAGCAGCCGCACCGGGCGCGGCGCGGCGGCCAGGGCGGCGGCAAGGCCGGCGAGGCCGGCGCCGATGATGATCGGGGCGTTCATGGGATCGCGAGCATTCGCATCAAGGTATCGCGAGCATCCGCGTTCATCAGATCGCGAGCATCCGCTCGACCGCCGCGCGGGCCGGGGCGGCGAGGGCGGGGTCGATCGTCACCGGTTCGGTCATGGTCTCCAGCGCCCGGCGAATGCCGGCGAGCGTGATCCGCTTCATGTGCGGGCAGAGATTGCAGGGCTTGACGAAGGTGGTTCCCGGGCTGGCGGCGGCGATGTTGTCGGCCATCGAGCACTCGGTGATCAGCGCGGCGCGGGCGGGGCGGTGACGCGCGATATAGTCGGCGATCGCGGCGGTGGACCCGGCGAAATCGGCGGCGGCGACCACTTCCTCCGGGCATTCCGGATGGGCGAGGACGGCGACCCCGTCATGTTGCCGGCGCACCTGCGCGATGTCGGCGGCGGTGAAGCGCTCGTGCACCTCGCAGGCGCCGTCCCAGGCGATGATGCGGATGGCGGTCTCGCGCGCAGTGTTGGCGGCGAGGAAGCGGTCCGGCAGCATGATCACCGCGTCGGTCCCGGCGGCGCGGGCGGCGTGCTCGACTACCTCGCGGGCATTGGCCGAGGTGCAGCAGTAATCCACCTCGGCCTTCACCGCGGCGGAGGTGTTGACATAGGCGATCACCGGCAGGCCCGGATGGCGGGCGCGCAGGCTGCGGACATCGGCGGCGGTGATGCTTTCGGCGAGAGAGCAGCCGGCGCGGGAATCGGGGATCAGAACCGTCTTGTCCGGGTTCAGCAGCTTCGCCGTCTCGGCCATGAAATGCACGCCGGCGACGACGATCACCGAAGCGCGCGCCGACATCGCCTCGCGGGCGAGGGCGAGGCTGTCGCCCATGATGTCGGCGACGCCATGATAGATGTCGGGCGTCTGGTAGTTATGGGCGAGGATGATCGCGTCGCGCGCCTGCTTGAGGTCGCGGATCGCCGCGATGTCCTCCTGCATCAGCGCCCATTCGGCGGGCGGCACATGTGCTGCGAGCGATGCGGGAACGGAGGCGACGGCGAGGGTCATGGCCACATCCTTATGCTCGATATGAGCATATCATAAGCAGTTTTACGGCCGAAATTTAGCCGTATCGATTATCTTTATAGTGGATGTGAGTATAATAGGGTCAAGGCCGGGCGAGCGGCGGGCGGCTGCCGGTCATGGCCCGTTCGTCGCGGATGGCGCTGCGGAAGCGGAACAGCTTGGCCGGGCGGCCGGGGCCGTTGGCGAAATCTCCGGTTTCTTCCAGCAGGTTCTGGCTTTCGATCAGGCGCCGGAAATTCTGCTTGTGCACGGGCTGGCCGCCGATTGCTTCAATGCAGCGTTGCAGATCGAGCAGGGAAAATCGCTCCGGCATCAGCTCGAAAACGGCGGGCCGGGCGCGTAGCCGGGCGCGTAGCCGGCTGATCGCGGTAGCGAGGATGCGGCGGTGATCGGCGGCGAGCGTGTCACCCGGGGCGAAATCGCCATGCGCCGGCCGGCCGTCGCGCGCGGCCTCGCGCACCAGCCCGGCCTCGTAGAGCAGTTCGTAACGGTCGAGCGCCAGCTCCTCCTGCCAGGGCGCGCCGTCGAGTCCGAAGCAGCGGGCGATGCGGGCGCGCCGCGTCGGCTCCGCGCCCGCCCAGCTTCGCAGGCCGGGTTCGATCCGCGCCGGGGTATCGTGCGTGGTGCGGCGGTCTTCCCAGGGAAAGTAGCGGTACCAGTCCTGCCAGGAGACCTGGCCGCCGAGCCGCGCCCGTGTTTCGCTGCTGAGGGCGAGGTAGGAGATCGAGATGCTGCGCCCGGCGCGGCTGCGGCCGGCATCGGCGAAGGTGTAGAGCTGTTCGACATGGCCGAGCGGATGACCGGTTTGGCGTTCCACCCGGTCGCGCAGCCCGGCCTGCAGAGAGCGATGGGCCGATTCGAGCGGGCCGGCGGGCAGGGCGCTGCCGTCGAGCAGGGTGAGGACGCGCGGTGTTGCGTCGGTGACGGCGACGACGACGGCGATCAGCTCGGCATGGATCGGGTCGGCGCTACCGCTCACGGCTTCATCATCCGGAAGGCGAGGCGGGCGGCGAGGCCGCGCGGCGCGAAGCGGGTGCCGAAGGCCATCGCCGCGTTGCTCCGCCCGGCCACGACGCTGGAGCGCCCGGCGAGCAATGCGGCGACGCCGATCCGCGCGACCTCGGCGCTGGTCATCGCGCTGCGCCTGGTGAAGGCGGAGCGGGTCTGCCCGGCGGCGTCGAAGAATTCGGTTTCGGTGACGCCGGGGCAAAGCACGGTGGTGCGCACGCCGCGCCCTGACAGCTCGACATTCAGCGATTCGCCGAGCGAGAGGACGTAGGATTTGGTCGCGGCATAGGCGGCGTAGAGCGGCACCGGCTGGAAGGCGGCGGTCGAAGCCACCATCATGATCCGGCCCCACCCACGCGCCGCCATGGGGGCGGCGAACAGCCGGGTGAGATGCGTGAGGGCGGTGATGTTCACCGCGAGCATGGCCTCGGTCCGCGCCCATTCGGCCTCGGCGAAGGGGCCGAAGACGCCGAGCCCGGCATTGTTCACCAGAAGGTCGATGGTCGGGAAGCGCTCGGCCAGGGCGAGGCGGGCTGCTTCATCGGCAAGGTCGGCGGTGGCGGTTTCGGCGGTGACGCCGAACAGGCGGCATTCGGCGGCCAGAGCCTCGAGCCGGTCCTGCCGCCGCGCGGTGAGCACGAGGTCGGCGCCGCGCTGGGCGAGCTGGCGGGCAAGATCGGCGCCGATGCCGCTGGAAGCGCCGGTGACGAGGGCGCGGCGGCCACGGAAAGCGTCGGTCATTGATCCGTCTCCTTCGGTCGGTCAGGGTGCAGGCGACAGTGTGGACGCAATTTGGTCGGCCCGGGAAGGTGGTCGGCCCTTTGAGGACGCGGGCATTCCGTTCATAATGGGGTGGAAAACGCACAGGGAAGGGACGCGTGATGAAGTTTTCGATTGTAGCGGCCGGATTGCTGTTGGCCGCGATGGCGGCGCAATGTGCGGTGGCGCGGGCCCAGCCCGCGCAGGTGCAACTGGCGACGCGGGACATGACCCAGATGCTCTCGGCCATCGGCCATTCCGACTACAAATCCTTCGTGGCGCCGACGACGCCGACGTTTCGGGCGCATGTCGGCAGCAAGAAATTCCCGGCCCAGGCGGCCGCCATCGACGCGAAGATCCCGCTATCCCAGCCTTTTGCCGTCAAATACCTGACGACGCAGCGGGTCGGGTCGACGATCGGCTATATTTTCGAGGTAACGCTACAGGGCGGCAATCAGGTTCTCACGGACCTGACCCTGAACGGCACCAAGGTTTCGAGCTTCCATCTTCTCTGATCCCGGCGCGAGCATCATCCGATCAGATGGTTCCGTCTGATCGGATAAAGATGCTGTGTTTATCAATACCATACAGCACCGCATCCGATCCGGATGGATCGGAAACTGCTCTGGCGACCCTGCGCTCAGGCGCCGCCGGGTTGCCAGAGCGTGTCGGCGCGGCCTTCATCGTTGAGCCGGCGGGCCAGGATGAACATCGCGTCGGACAGGCGGTTCAGATAGGGGATCGGTATTTCTGAAATTTCCGCCTCGCCGGCAAGGCGGACCAGCTCGCGTTCGGCCCGGCGGGCAATGGTGCGGGCGATGTGCGCGCGGGCCGCCGCTTCGGTTCCGCCCGGCAGGATGAAGCTGGTCAGCGGGGCAAGATCCGCATTCCACGCGGCGGCGGCAGCGTCGAGCCGTGCGACATAGGCGCTGGTCAGCCTCGACGGACGGGCGGGATCGGAGGGTGCGGCGAGGTCGGCGCCGATATCGAACAGGTCGTTCTGGATCGCGGCGAGGTCCCGGTCGATCTCGGGAGACTGCGCGCAGATCACGCGGAGCAGGCCGACGGCGGCGTTGGTTTCATCCAGCGCGCCGAACACGGCGATGCGGGTGTGGCTCTTGGCAACGCGCGACCCGTCGGCAAGGGACGTTTCGCCGCCATCGCCGCCGCGGGTGACGATCGTATCCAGCTTCACCATCTTGCAGGTCTCATTTCACCAATATTCCTTCGTTCTTGGCCTTGTGGTCGGGTTCGACATGGATCGTGATGATCACGCCCGCCATCTCCCGCTTCAAGGCCCCCTCGATCCGATCGCATATGGTGTGGGATTCGGCGACCGTCATGGTCCCCGGCACGACAAGGTGGAATTCGAGGAAGCGCGACTGCCCGGCTTCACGGACCCGCATGTCGTGCGCCTCGATCGCGCCGGCGGCGTGGGTGGCGACCAGCCGATGGATTCGTTTCACCATCTCTGGCGGCGGTGCCCGGTCGAGCAGCGCGCTGAGGGCGCGGAGCACTGTCCGCCCGCCCATGAACGCGATCTGCGCCGCGACGGCCATGGCGATCAGCGGATCGATGATCGGCAGGTCGGTGAGCATGGCAATGGACAGGCCCGCGATGATCCCGATTGTGGTGATGGCATCGGCCATGAGGTGGGCCTGGTCGGCCGCCAGCGCCGGAAACTTCCGGGTTACGCCGGACCGGCCGAGAGCCAGCGCCCAGAGGGCATTCACCAGGCCGCCCGCCGCGTTCAGACCGAGACCCAGTTCAGGCGCCGAAGGCAGGTGCGGCGCGAATATCGTGCTTGCGGCGCGCTCGATGATGAGCACGGCGGCGAAGAGGATCATGCCGCCCTCGGCGACGGCACTCAGCAGTTCGGCCTTCGCGTGGCCGTAGGGGTGTTCCCGGTCGGCGGGCTTGGCGGCCGCCTTGAGCGCCACCATCACCATCACGGCGGCAAAGACGTTCACGAGGGATTCCAGAGCGTCGGAATAGAGCGCCGCGGAGTGGCTGACACGCCACGCCGTCACCTTAAGCCCAAGCGAGAGCAGGCTAACGACGACACTCAGGGCGGCAAGGCGAAGCGGGATGACCATCGTGCTGTCAGGTCGATCTTTCTGAACGTCATTGGTGCATTGTCGACCGGGATGGCCAACGGGTCTTTGTGTCCTGACCATGGCCATGGACGCAAGGCTGGGCATCCGGGCGAGGCCAGTGCCGCGTTTCGCGGTTTAGCCGAACCGTGAAACCGATGAAACCGCCGGCATCGCAGATCAGGCAGAGCGTCGTGCGGCCGGAACTGCGGGTGCTGCCGCGGGCAGCCATACGCGGCATGTCGTGCCGGCTCCCTCGACACTGTCGATCACCAGCCGACCGCGGTGCCGCATGACCACATGCTTGACGATGGCGAGGCCAAGCCCGGTGCCACCGACGGCGCGCGCGCGTCCCTTGTCCGCCCGATAGAAGCGCTCCGTCAGCCTTGGCAGGTGTTCGCGGGCGATTCCAGGGCCGTCATCGATCACCTCAAGCAGAATGCCGGGTTGGGGAAAGTCGGCATCCGGCGTCGCATGCACGGATACCGTGATGGTGCCGCCCGAGCCGCCGTGCTTCAGCGCGCTGTATTTGACGGCGTTGTCGACAAGATTGCCGATGACCTGGGTGAGCTGGCCGGAATCGCCATGCACCACGGGAAGACTTTCGGCGATATCCAGGGTCAGCCTGGTCGAGGCCTTCGCAAGGATCGGATCCATGAAGCTTGCGACCTGGCGGATCACGGGCCCGATATCGATCTGCTCGGAAGGGGGCTGATGCTCCGACATCTCGATTCGCGACAGGCTGAGCAGATCGGCAATGATTCTCTGCATGCGTTCGGCCTGTTCGGCCATGATCGCAAGGAAGCGCGGCACGGCCTCGATGTCGCCGCGGGCCGGGCCGCGCAGGGTTTCGATGAAGCCGATCAGGCTGGTCAGCGGTGTGCGCAATTCGTGGCTTGCATTGGCAACGAAATCGGCGCGCATCTGGTTCAGTTCGCGTTCGCGGGTGCGGTCGGTCAGCAGGATATAGACGGGCGCCGCGCGGCCGAGATCGCCGCTGCGGATCACCGTGGCATCCAGATCCCGGGTGACCGGTGTGGCGAGCGAGAGGGTGGTCCGCACCGGCTGATCGGCCAGCTCCGCTTCCGCGAGGGCGGCGCGCAGCTGCGGATGGCGCAGAAGTGCCGATTCCTCGGCGCCGTAGATCCTGACCGCGGCGGGGTTTCTCCAGACGATCCGCCGCGATCCTGGCAGACCATCGAGCTGGAACAGCGCGTCCGGCAGGCGGTTGAGAAGAGACTGGCTGTAATTCGCGTTGGTCGCGGCGGCCTCGCGGGTTTCGCGTTCGGTCGCGATGGTCTGAATGATGCGCTGGGCGAGGTTGGTCAGCCCCGGCGTTACGAGCTGCAACGCCGCGGGCGATGACGACGCGGTGAGCGCTGCACTGAAGCGCCGCAGATCGCGCGCCAGAACCATGCCCGCTGCCACCGACCAGGCCGCGCAGCCGGCAAGCCAGCCGATCCCCTCCCAGAGAGGGATCGCGCGGGCAAGGATCAGCCCAGACAGGACGATGGCTGGCGGACCGCCGAGCCAGGCCGCTATCGTTGCGATCGGTCGGCGCATCCGGTCAGGTCATGTGTTCGGCGATGGTGCCGGCGACGGCAATGTCTGGGGTGCGGGCGAAACCACTTTCGGCCCGTCCGGTTCGATCCGGAACACTGCGAGCCCGCGTTCCACATGACCGTTCGGTAGCAATCGGAGCGGGCCGTCGGTGCCCGAGAACCCGCGGGACTCCGTCAGCACGGTGGTCTTGAATCCGCCCTCATGCGCGGCGAGCACGCTGATCGCGGCGGCGTCGAAGGCAACCTTGTCGATCGATGGCGGCATCGCGCCGGCATAGGTTGCCTGGAACTTCTGGTCAAATGGCAGGCCTGCCGCAGGATCGGGCGCCGCGTAGATGGCGCCCCGCAGGACCTCATGCGTGGCCATCGCCTTGGCCCGGCTGGACCAGAGCGCGGGACCCATCAGCTGCACCTGCGGCGGGCCTGCCTCGTAATACGGGAGGAAGGTTTGCAGCTCCGCGAGGTCTTCGCCCGTCGCGCCGAGCAGCAGCGAATCGAAGGGCGGCGGGGGAACCGGTTCGCTCCGCAGCTTGGCAGCGAGGCGGCGTCCTGCGGCGCTGTCCTGATCTCGCGCGGCACGAATCCGCGCCATCAGCCCCGCACCCCGGCTGTCGAATTGCGAGATGTTCCGGGTTGTTGCGTTCAGGCTTGAGAATGACGAGGAGTAGTATCCGATTCGCGGTGGCGGCGCGCCGAGGCGGGTTGTGGTACGGCGCAGGGCGGTGGCCATGAGCCGGCCGAACTGGTCATCGGGAAGAATCGCGGCGGTACGGGTACGGCCGCTCTCGATGGCGTAGGAGACGACTCTACCCACCTGCTGGTCCGGCGAGATGCCCAGCGGCCATACGCCGGGGCGCGCCATGCTGTCGTCGTTGGTGAAGGCGAGGACATTCACGCCCGCTGACTGGGCGATGGGCGTGACCGCGCGCGTTTCAACCATTGTAAGCGGACCGAGGATGAGGCCGGCCCCCTTGCCGATGGCGTTCTGCGCGGCACTGGCGGCGCCCGTTGCCGTGCCGCCGGTGTTTTCGACATCCAGCCTCGGCGCGCCAGGCGCTGAAAATGCGAGTTTGACGGCCTGCTCGATCGAATGTCCGATTCCCCCATAGGGTCCGGTCAGCGGCACGAGCAATGCCACCGGGCCATGAGTTCGTGTGGCGCGCGCCGCGAGGGGCGCCGACGGAACGGCGCCGCCACTGGCGGCGGAACGTGGCGCGGTGCTGCATCCCGCAAGCGCGAGTGCCGCCAAGGTTGCCAAAACCAGAGCCACAGGCGTTAATGTCGTTCGTGACATCCGAGACTTCTCCACTTGCATCCGAAACGGCCTCTCGTCGGCAACCCGACCTTGTGCTGGTTTCCACGCCAATCGGCAACCTGGGCGATTTGTCGCCGCGCGCGGTCAGCGCGCTGCGCGAAGCAGACATGATCTTATGCGAAGATACGCGTGTTAGCGCGACCCTGCTGGCTCAATATCAAATCTTAACAAAATTACAATCATTCCATGACCATAACGAACAGGCGCGGACTCCTGCGTTGATCGGCATGATGCGCGAGGGACAGCGGCTCGCCCTGGTGAGCGATGCGGGAGCGCCTCTCATCGCCGATCCCGGTTACCGGCTGGTGCGCGCGGCGATTGACGAAGGGCTCGTTGTCAGCGCCGTGCCAGGGCCGAATGCGGCCATCATGGCGCTCGCGCTGTCCGGTCTGCCGCCGCATCCCTTTCTCTTCGGCGGATTTCTGCCGCCACGCTCGGCCGCTCGCCGCAGCGCCTTGCAGCGAATCGTCGCCGCCGAGCAGGTCGGGCTCGCCGCGACACTGGTATTTTACGAAGCGCCCCATCGGTTGGCGGCGTGTCTTGATGATTGTCTTGCCATCCTCGGAGACCGGCCTGCTGCGGTGGGGCGGGAGTTGACCAAGCGCTTCGAGGAGACCAGGCGAGGCGCGCTTTCCGCGCTTGCCGGGCATTACGCGACGACAGCCCCGCGCGGCGAGATCACTCTGGTGATCGGCCCCGCGACCCGGACGAACGCGTCGGCGGAGGCGCTGGACGAGGCGCTCGAAACGGCATTGGCGGCCATGTCGATCAAGGATGCGGTTTCCGCCGTCGCCCGGGAACTGGAATTGCCGCGCAAGTTGGTCTACGCGCGCGCGCTCAGCCTGAAGCGGGACGCAGAGTCAGGCTGAGCAGGCCGGGATGGAAAACATACGGCACGGCATAAAGCGCTGCCGTGCTCAGATTGACGACGAACAGCAGCCCGAGAGCCTTCCACCAGCTGGTTGACAGCCCGGCCCGCAGAATGAATCCCTGCAACCAAAGCATGTAGAAGGCGATCAGCCCGGCCGAGAGGCTGAGCGCGCCGACCTGCCCGGCGCCGAGCGCAAGCAGCACGTCGTTGGCGAACATTCCTAAAGGAATGAGAACGAAGACAATCCAGATCGACCAGTTCAGCGCCGTGGCGGTATTCAACCATCGGTCGCGCCGCCCAAGCCAGTGCGCTGCCCGTTCGATGATGACGGGTTGAACCAGGACACCGCACAAGCGGGACAGCATGAGCCCCGCCGCGTAGACCCAGTCGCCGCGCAAAGCCAGGAGGGAGGCGCCAACCATCGGAAAGGCGATCTGCGGTGCGATCGACGCGGAGAATGCGGAGGGTGTGTTCCCGAACTCGCGCAGCGCATCGACCCTGCCGAGGGCCACTCGGAAGATCCCGCGCAGGGTGCTGAAAAACGCACCGGCAAAACGATCCTCACCGTTCATGCGAACACACGATCCAGGATTTGGGCATAGATTTCGGACAAATGTCTCAACTCGCCGATCGGAACCGCCTCATCGACCCGGTGCATCGAGGTTCCGACCAGGCCGAATTCGGCGACAGGGCAACAGGACGCGATGAACCGGGCGTCCGACGTGCCGCCGCCGGTATCCAGTTTTGGTGTGACCCTGGTGACCGTGGCGATGGCATCGCTGATCAGGTCGATCTCCTTGCCAGGTTGGGTCAGGAATGCCTCGCCGCTGATGCTGGTCTCGCATTTTGCGCCGGGTGCGCAGGCCAGGGTCGTGGCGCGTATCCATGCGGCGAGGTCGGAGCCCTTGTGTTGGTCGTTGAACCGGATGTTCAGCCGCGCCGATGCGCTGGCCGGAATCACATTGCCCGCCCCATTTCCGGTATCGACGCTGGTGATTTGCAGCGAGGATGGCTCGAACCAAAGCGTGCCGGCATCGAGTTGACGCGTGCGAAGCGCTTCGAGTGCAGGGATCAGCCGGTGGAGGGGATTGTCCGCGAGATGGGGATAGGCGACATGGCCCTGGACGCCGGGGACAGTGATGCGGGCCGAAATCGATCCGCGCCGGCCGATCTTGATCGTATCGCCAAGCGTGGCGCGGCAGGTCGGCTCGCCGACGAGGCAGAATTCCGGGAGGGCCCGCTTGTCGGCCAGATGTTCGAGAATGCGCCGGGTCCCATCGAGGGCTTCGCCTTCCTCATCGCCAGTGATCAGCAGGGAAACGGTTCCCGCCTGCGATTCCGGGCGGGATGCCAGTGCGGCGATGAAGGCTGCGATCGCGCCCTTCATGTCGACGGCGCCGCGGCCATAAAGCAGACCGTCCTCGATGATGCCGCCGAATGGCGGGTGGCGCCAGCCCTCGCCAGGGGGAACGACATCGGTGTGACCGGCAAAGGCGAAGTGCGGGCTGCCGGTTCCGCGTCGGGCGACAAGGTTGGACACCTCGCCGCATTGCAGCCTCTCGATCTTGAAGCCGAGCGGCTCAAGCAGGCCTGCGAGTGTGGCCTGAGCGCCGTCATCCGCCGGCGTGACCGAGCGGTGACGCAGCAAAAGCTGCGCTATCGCAACGGGGTCCGTTCCTGTCACGCCCGCAGCAGCTCGTTGATCGCGGTTTTCGAGCGGGTCTGGGCATCGACCCGCTTCACGATCACGGCGCAGGCGAGCGACGGCCCAAGGCTGCCGTCGGGCAGCGGCTTGCCGGGCAGTGCGCCGGGCACGACAACCGAGTAGGCCGGCACCCGGCCGTAGAAGATTTCACCGGTCGCGCGATCGACGATCTTGGTCGAGGCGCCGAGAAACACCCCCATCGAGAGTACGGCGCCGCGCTCCACGATCACGCCCTCAGCGACTTCCGACCGCGCGCCGATGAAGCAATCATCCTCGATGATCACCGGATTGGCCTGCAGCGGCTCAAGCACCCCGCCGATTCCGACGCCGCCGCTGATGTGGCAGTTGCGGCCGACCTGCGCGCATGAGCCCACCGTCGCCCATGTATCGATCATCGTATCCTCGCCAACACGGGCGCCGACATTGACGAAGCTCGGCATCAGGACCGTATTCCGCCCGACATGGGCCGAGTGTCGTACAACGGCTCCCGGCACGGCCCGAATGCCCGCGGCCGCGAAGCGGGCATCGTCCCAGTCGCCGAATTTCATCGGCACCTTGTCGAATACCGGCGCGCCGCCGGCGCCAGCCATGGTCCGGTTCGGCAACAGGCGGAACGACATGAGAATGGCCTGCTTGACCCATTGATGCACGGTCCAGCCATCCGGGCCGGGTTCCGCCACCCGTAATACGCCATCGTCCAACAGGGTGAGGGCCTGGTTCACCGCCTCGCGCACTGGTCCCTGGTATGCTGGATCAAGTTGATCCCGGCGATCCCAGGCAGCGGTAATCGTCGCAGCGAGAGGTGTGTGATCCATCGGTAACCTTTCCGTATTTGTTCCGGCGAGACCATGCGGAGGCGGGTCCTGCCTGTCAATCGGGCGGTAATACGTTATTTACCCGATCCTGCGAAAAGCCTGTTGATGACGGATAAGGCAGGCTTTTCCATGGAAGCATCCGACGGCGCCCGTGACGGTCGAGAAAATTCGGAACGTCTCGACCGCATGGCACGCATGATCGAGAGTCTGGCAGGACTGCCTGACCCGAGTACGGCGGGCCCCGCCGCCTGCGCCCTGCTGGCGGCTGAATTTCCTGACTCCGGCATGTGTTTCGTGGTGCGTCCGGCGGCGGTGCAGCACGGGGGCGAAACAATTCTCGCCGATTATCCGTACGGCATTGGCCTGACCGACTGTAACGGCGGCGAAATTCTCACCATTCCGGTCGATCTGGAGAATGCAACCGCCGGGCGTTCGCTTGCGGCTTCGCTGGTGGCTTGGCGCAGCCGTGGAGACAGGCGGTTCACCGCCTCGGAAACCGATCTGCTGACCGCGATCGGGCCGCATCTGCGGCGTCTTGTCATTCGCTTGCTTGCGGCCGGTGCTTCCAAGAAGCGGAATGCGCTCGATCCGGAAACCGGATTGTGGCCGCTGCCAAGCTTCCTTGCGCAGGCGGACCGCCGATTTGATCGGCTCGACATCGAAGAGCGTGTTGGCACCATGTTCGCCATAGGCTGGGTCAGATCGAGCGGAACACAAGGATCTGAAGCATCGTCGGCCGTGATTCGCGAATCCGCCGAAACCCTGCGCGATATGTTGCGCCCGAGCGATCTGATCGGGCGGATCGGCCCGACCCGCCTTGCCGCCTGGTGCGATGGAGTGGATCATCTGGTGGCTGCCGAACGGGGAGACCGTATCGTTGCACGGCTTGATGCGATGCTTGCTGGAACCGGGCGCCATGTTGCCATCGGGATCGCGTCCCGATGGTCGCGTTCGGGCGATGATCCGGCGGCGGTTCTCGCCAACGCCCGCTCTGGTCTCGAGCAGGCCCGGTTGACCGCCGCGACGACCGGGCGGCCCGCCGTGCGGATATGGCAGTCGGAGATTTCCTGATCCTTTCGTCAAAAGTCTGGAAAATCAGGCATTTTCCTCATGGGGGCGGACATCGAGGAACTGGCTGAGAAGCCAGTCCCCATCGATCTTCTCTTCCGTCAGTGCCATTGCCAGCACTTCGCTGCCGAATACCGGCGCGGCGAGAACCATGTCGGGGTGAACCCGCCGGACGCGCTCGAGGTTTTTTCGTGTGCTGACTGCGGCAACCTTCTTGGCATCCGTGCCAAGTTCCCGGACCGCAAGAACAACAAAGGCATTCTCCGAGTCGTCATCCGAAAGGGCGAGAATCGCTCGCGCATGCTCACCGCCAGCCTTGCGGAGCGTATCGAGGTCGGTTGGATCGCCGATCACCGTCTCGGCATCGCCGAAACTCGCATCCTCGAATTCCGTAATGACGATCACCGATTCACCACGATTGCGCAGTTCGCGGGCTGTATTCCGGGCAAGGACGCCATGGCCGGAAATGATGAAGTGGTTCACGCGTTTCATCTTCTGTCTCCGGGGACCGATCGTCCGGTTGATACGATTCTGGAGAACCGGGCCTATCACGGCTGTCAGCGCGGTCGCGAAAACCGTCAGGCCAAGCACGATGAGCGAGACAACGAAAAGCCGCGCGTTCTCGCTCTTGGGCAGGATATCGCCATAGCCCACGGTCGACATTGTAACGATAACGAAATAAAGCGCCGAGGGCAGGTTGGTGATCGGCGGGCTGAAGCCTGCGCCGAGGAGCAGTGACCCGAGCACGCCATACACCATCAAGACAAGGACCGAGGCCACCGCGAACAGCGTGCCGGCGGCAAGTGACGAGCGGGAGAAGTGATTGCGCGCAAGCAGGAGCGAAGCCAGCAGGGCGAGGATGTAGATGGATTCGCCGTCGAGCCGGGCGGCCGACTGGACATGGACGGTCAGCAGAAGCTGGGCAAGCGTGATCCCGATGGCCGAGAGCCAGGCGATGCGCGAGCGGCCCAGCAACCCCAGGGCGATCAGAAGCTGCAGTACGCCGACGACAACGGTCGGAACGCCGTTGAGGATCAGGCCTGGGATGTTCCCCGATATCGGGTGAATGGCACTGACCAGATTGGCGAGGTCGAGATGCAGGTATTCCGCGGCGAATTTCTGGATCGTGGGCAGGATCGCGAGTGCACCCGCAACGCCCACCGCGAGCGCGAGTGGAACATGCGGAAACCAAAGATCCATCCGCAGGCGCCGATACCAGCGGTGCCCAAGCAACCGCGGCTGCCGCATGATCAGTGAAAACACGCTAATCATCACGGCGCCCTGCGAGGCGGCCACCGGAGCCGCCGGCGTCTGTCATCTCACCATTCATCTGCTCCGGAGATGGGCGCAAATGATCGGGGCCGCAACGCCCGTTCGTCAGGGAACGGAAATCTCGAAGCTTTCGACGACGGTATTGGCAAGCAGGCGCTTCGCCATTGATTCGGCGGCGGACCGAGCTTTTTCGCGGTCTGTCTCGGCAATGTCGAGCTCGATCAGCTTGCCGACACGGACATCGGTGACGCCATCATACCCCAGCCCCTCAAGAGCGTGGCCAATGGCCTTGCCCTGGGGATCCAGCACGCCGGATTTCAGCTTCACAGCGACCACAACCTTCATTGCATCGTCTCCGGGCCCTTCATGTCGCGGGTTCCGGCCTCGGGCAGTATGCCGAGCCGCTTTGCGACCTCCTGATACGCTTCCTCGACCCGGCCGAGGTCGCGGCGGAAACGGTCCTTGTCCATCTTTTCGTTGGTCTTGGCGTCCCAGAGCCGGCAGTTATCAGGGCTGATTTCATCAGCGAGAACGATTCGCATATCCTCGTTCTCCCAAAGCCGGCCAAATTCGATCTTGAAATCGACCAGTACGATACCGACCCCAAGGAACAGGCCTGTAAGAAAATCGTTGATGCGCAGGCTGAGATGGACGATGTCGTCCATATCCTGCGTGCTGGCCCACCCGAATGCGGTGATATGGTCCTCCGACACCATCGGATCGTTCAACGCATCGTTCTTGTAGTAATACTCGATGATCGACCGGGGAAGCCGCGTGCCCTCGGGGATGCCCAGCCGGGTGCTCATGCTGCCGGCGGCAACATTGCGGATAACCACCTCGATCGGGATGATCTCAACCTCGCGCACGAGTTGTTCCCGCATGTTGAGCCGGCGGACGAAATGGGTTGGAATGCCAATCTCGCCGAGCCGCTGCATCAGAAACTCGCTGATGCGATTGTTCAACACACCCTTGCCGGTGATCACGCCTTTCTTCTGCGCGTTGAACGCGGTGGCGTCGTCCTTGAAATACTGCACGAGAGTACCGGGTTCCGGCCCTTCGAACAGAATTTTTGCCTTGCCTTCGTAGAGTTGCCGGCGACGCGCCATGGGTAAACCTCGTATCTCGGCGGCGAAAAGGAAATGAAGGGTGCCGCACGCGACCGGGTATATCAACCGGCGGCGGTTTGCGCCATGCCCGGAGCCGGAAGCTGCCCGTGAGGGCAGCTTCCATTTAGCCTCAGGCGGCTTTCTGTCTCAGCGCTGCGGGCAGACCGCTGATCGCCTGATCGATCAGGCCCTGATCGTGGGCCGCATCGATGGTTTCCTTGAGGACCCGTTCCGCCGCAAGGGCGGCGAGTGATGCGGCGGCTTCACGAACTTCTGCAACAGCTGCCGATTCGGCCGCCGCGATCCGCTCCCTGGCCATCTGTTCACGACGGCGGGCGGACGCTTCTGCTTCAGCCTGCAAGTCGGCGGCAAGACGTTCCGCCTCGCGACCGGCCATGGCGAGCATGTCCTTCGCTTGGGCGAGCGCCGCCTCGCGACGGGTTTCGGCATCCTTCAGCATTGCTTCGGCTTCAGCTCGCAGACGCGAGGCCTCGTCAAGCTCACGCTGAATTTCGGAGCTTCTCTGATCGAGCATCGTGGTGATCGCGCCGACGATTTTCTTGCCGAAGAAGAAGAGGAAAATCAGGACCGCAACGGTGACCCAGAAAGTTCCCTTGTCCCAAAGCGTACCGGTAAGGGCTTCATATTCCATGGTCGCTCACCCCTGGGTTGAAAGTGCCGCGATCGCCTGATCGACCCGGCCAGGCTCCACAGCCTCACCCGTCAGGCGGTGCAACAGGCTGGACGCCACATCGCGGGCGATTGGGCCCAAAGCGTTCACCGCGGCGCGGCGCGCTGCCTCGATTTCGGTTTCGGCTGCGGAAATCTGCGCATCGAGCCGCTCGTTCAGCGTCGAGGATTGTGCCCGGGCGCGTTCCTTGGCGGCATTCACCGCTTCGGCGATTGCACCCTGGCTCGATTCCCGCGCATTCTGAATCGCGAGATTGAGTTCCCGGACGGCATGTTCGGCCTCCGCCTTAGCGCGGCGGGCGGTTTCAAGGTCGCTTGCAATGCGGTTGTGGCGGTTCTCGATCACGCCGCCGATCCTGGGCAGGGCCCAGCGCGCCAGAATGAAGTACAGCGCGACCATGATGACCGCCATCCACACGACCTGCGCGCCGGTCAGCGGATTGGCAAAATCCATCTGTGGCATCTTGCCTTCAGCAACGGCTATAGCCGGCGTCAGGCCCAGGGTGGTGGCGGCGAGCAGTATGGTGGTTCGGCGCATCGCGTGAAGTGTCCCTGCCGGTGGTTCAGGCGAACAGGATGATGAGCGCGATGACCAGCGCGTAGAGGGCAACAGCTTCGGTCAGCGCGAAGCCGAGCAGAACGTCGCGGAACATCTTGTCGCGCGCCGCCGGGTTGCGGCCGACCGCACCGACAAAAGCGCCGAACAGGTTGCCGATACCGACGCCCGCGCCGGCAACGCCGATGGTCGCCAGACCCGCACCGACGTCGCGAGCAAGCAGAAGGGTGTCAATGGCCATAACTAGGGTTCCTTTCAGTTCGAGCGGTAGCTGAGGCCGGTCAGGCCGGTGGAGGTGAAGGGATACGCGACGCGATCAATGCATATGGATCGCATCGTGCAGGTAAAGGCAGGTCAGGATCGCGAACACGTAAGCCTGCAGGAACGCGACCAGAAATTCGAGCGCGGTGAGTGCGATGTTGAGGCCGAGCGGGATGATCGCAGCGACAACGCCGACGGCGCCGAGACCCGAGACCAGCATCAGCATGAAGCCGGCGAACACTTCCCACATCACGTGTCCAGCGGTGATGTTCGCGAACAGTCGGACCGAAAGCGAAATCGGGCGGGAGAGGAAGGAGACGATTTCGATCGGGATCAGCAGCGGCAACAGCCAGCCCGGGACGCCCGGCGGCGAAAAGAACTTCAGGAAGCCGATGCCGTGATACCAGAACCCCACCAGCGTCGAGAGGGCGAAGACGAACAGCGCCAGAGCGCCGGTGATCGCGATGTGGCTGGTGAAGGCAAAGAAATACGGGAACAGGCCGAGGATGTTGCCGATCAAGATGAATGCGAACAGGGTGAAGATGAAGGGAAAGAAGCGTTTGCCTTCCTCGCCGATCGTGTCCAGCACCATGTTGTGAACGAATTCATAGCTGATCTCGGCAAGCCCCTGCATGCGGCCGGGAACCAGCGCGCGCTGGCGCAGGGCGATCACGAAGAGCGAGGTGACGATCACGGCGGCGAGCAGCATCATCTGGTTCGAATTTGTGAATTCGATCGCCTTGCCGAACGCACCGAATCCGGTGGTCAGCTGGAACTGCCCCAGAGCGTTGATCCCCGATTCTTGCGCCATCCGTATCCTCCGGTCAGTCCTTGTCGCCTGGCCCCATGGCCCGGAACACGTTTCGAAGCCCCGCAGCCGCGCCAATGGGCACGAAGCCAATCATGAACCAGGGTGCTGAATGAAAAAGCCGATCCAGTCCATAGCCGATCGCAACCGCCACGACCAGTGACGCCACCATCTCGGCGCCCAGCCGTGTTGCGACGCTGAACGGATTGGGACCCTTGTCCTGCTGCGCGGCGCCATTGGCGGGCTTGTCGAGCCCGGCACGGCTGCGCGCGGCGGCAAGGCGCTGATCGAAATCGCTCCGATCATCTGGCCCCTGAGCCGGTTCGTCACTCATTTTCACACCCTTACGCCCGCCGACAGGCGGCAGCGGTTGCTACCGATGCTGCCGTTCCAAGTCAACATATCGCGAGCGTGAAATCTATTCCGCGGCAATCGCCCCGGCGGGCTCGACCATTGCCGCCGCAGTGCCGAGATCCACCGACAGGACGCGCGAAATTCCGCGCTCCTGCATCGTGACGCCATAGAGGCGGTCCATGCGCGCCATCGTGTGATGGTGGTGGGTCACGACGATGAACCGCGTGCCGGTGTCCTGGGAGATATCTTCCAGCAGGCGGCAGAAGCGTTCGACGTTCGCATCGTCGAGCGGGGCGTCGACCTCGTCGAGGACGGAGAGCGGCGCGGGATTGCAGCGGAAGACCGCAAATATCAGCGACAGGGCGGTAAGGGCCTGCTCGCCGCCGGAGAGAAGAGACAGCGTTGCGAGTTTCTTGCCCGGCGGTTCCGCGAAGATCTCGAGCCCGGCTTCGAGCGGGTCGTCGGAGCCGGTGAGGGCGAGATGGGCGCGCCCGCCGCCGAACATCCGGGTGAACAGCGCCTGAAAATGTCGGTCGATCTCGGTGAAGACGGCCGAGAGGCGCTCGCGCCCTTCCCGGTTGAGATGGCCGATCGAACCGCGCAGCTTGGCGATTGCGCTGGTGATTTCGTCGCGGTCGCGCTCGATCGCGGCGAGGCGGGTCTCGATCTCGCCGACCTCCATATCAGCGCGCAGGTTGACGGGGCCCATCTCGTCGCGTTCGCGGGTGAGGCGCTCGAACCGCTTTCGCGCCTTGTCGGCGGCGTCGGGCGATGGAGTGTCCACTGCGGGCAAAACGGGATCAATCCCCAGACGTTCCAGCATCTTTTCTGCGACGGTGCCCCAGGTGTGGTCGGCTTCGCGCACAGCCGATTCGGCGCCGATGCGGGCTTCACGGGCGCGGGCGAGATCCTGTTCCGCGGCGCGCGCGGCGGTCGAATTCAGCCGCGCCGCGTCTTCGGCGCCGGCAAGGTCCCGCGCGGCGGCGCGGTGTTCGCGCTCCGCCATTTCCAGTTCGGCGCCCGCCTCGGCCCGCCGTTCTCGCGGGCCGCTGTCGGCCCCAAGGGATTCGAGGCCGGCTTCGGCCTCTCGCAAGCGGGCGGCGAGGTCGGTGCGGCGATCATCGGCGTCACGTGCGCGCTCGGCCCAGTCCGCCTGTTCGCGGATGATCGTCTCCAGACGGCGCGCGCGGGTTTCCATTTCCGTTTGCAGGCGTTGCAGCGCCTGGGTTGTCTCGCTGTCGCGCCGGCGGCTCTCCGCGAGGGTTGCGCGCGCGCGATCGAGCGCGTCGCGAAGGGCCTGGGCGTCGTCGAGTGTCGTGAATTCGGCCTCGATGGCCGCAAGGGCGGCACGCGCTTCGCCCGCCTCGGCCTCGATCCGGGCGCGCGTCTCGGCGGCGGCGGCTTCGCGGGCGGCCAGCCGTTCGGCTTCGGCCGCCAGCCGGCTCGCGGTCTCCGCCGTCGTGCGCAGATCCTTGCGGGCCCGGTCGATCGCCGATTCGGCGGCGCGGCGGGCGGTGCGCGCCTCCTCTTCGGCCCGCCTCGCGTCGCGCTCTGCGGCTTCGGCGTTCTGCAGCGCGGCGCGGGTGGCCTCGGCGGTTTTCCGTGCGCCCGCGAAAGAGACGTCGAGCTCATCCAACCGGTTGCGCTGGGCGAGGCGGACTGCCGCCTCGGTCGGCGCGCCGGGGCGGACCACGAACCCGTCCCAACGCCAGACTCCACCCTCTATCGACACGAGGATCTGACCCGGACGGAGCGTTGCCTGCAAGGCATCGCCGTCGGCGCCATTGGGCAGCAGGAGGATATGATCGAGGGCGCGCCTGAGCGAGTCTGGCGCGGTGATCGTCTCGCCGATCCGGGGGAGCACGGCATCGGACGCGATTGGCTGAAGGGGGCGCCAGTGCCGGGCGGCGCTGGCCTGCTCGCCAGCCGAGAGTTCGGCGCCCAGGGCTGCGCCAAGTGCCGTTTCCAGCCCAGCGGGAACCTTGATCCGGTCCAGCACCGGGTCGGGGTCGCGGCCGAATTTCTGGGCGAGCAGGGCTTTCAGTGCATCGGTTTCGGCCTTTAGCCGCGCTGCCGCGCCGTCCGCTTCGGTCGCGGCGGCGCGGGCGTGGATGGCGGCGGCATGGGTTTCCGCGCGCCGTGCTTCCGCTTCCTCCACCCGGCCTTGAGCCTCGGCATAGGCGGCTTCCGTTGCGGTCACGGCCTGTTCGGCCGCTTCGCGAGAGGTTTCCGCCGCGGCGAGACGCTGGGGTGAAACGAGGGCTGCCCGGGCTGTGGCATGGGTCGCCTCGGCGTCCCTGGCCCGCCGATCCGCCTGGCTTGCGGCGCCGCGGGCCTGGCTCAGCCGGCTCTCCATCGCCTGGCGCTGGGCCTGGGCGCGGGCGGCGGCTTCGGTGGCCTGCTGGGCTGCGGTTTCACACTGTGCGAGGGCGACCGACGCAGCCTCGGCCTCGTGCCGCGCCTGTTCGATCCGGGCGGGAGCCTGCGCATGATCGGCTGCAAGTCGCGAACGCTCGGCCTCGAGACGTATTGCGGCGGCCTCGGCATCCTGTGCGATGCGTTCGGCGCCGGCATGGTCCTTTCGCAGGGTTGCCACCCGCGCTTCGGCTTCGTGCCGGGCGGCTTCGAGGCGCGCGATTTCGGCATCGATCTGCTCCGCGAGAATCCGCGCACGCTCGAGGCGCGTGCGCGTTGCCGCCTCGCGCGCGCGCAAGGCGGGCAGCGCGTCGTTCTGCGAGGCCTCGCGGCCCAGTACATCGTCGCGGATCTGCTCGGCGCGGCCGACCTCGGCGTCGGCCTTGGCGAATTCCGCGCGCGCCGCGCGGCGCCGGCGCTCGGCGAGTTCGCGTTCGATCGCCAGATATTCAGCCTCGGCATCGCGGATCAGCCCGGAGATGTTCCGGTAGCGGTTGGCCTGGCGCGCCTGCTTGCGCAACTCGGCGAGGCGGGCCTCCTGCTGGGTGCGCAGATCGTCCGCCCGGAGCAGGTTCTGCTCGGCCGCGCGCAGCTTAAGCTCGGCTTCGTGCCGGCGGGCGTGCAGGCCGGTGATGCCGGCGGCTTCCTCGAGCAGGGCGCGCCGTTCGTCCGGACGGGCATTCACCAGGGCGGAAACCCGGCCCTGGCTGATCATCGCGGAATTGCGGGCACCGGAGGCGAGGTCGGCGAAGAGGGTCGCGACATCGCGCGCCCGCACCTCGCGCCCGTTGATTCTGTAGGCGCTGCCGCTGCCGCGCTCGATCTTGCGGGAGACCTGTAGTTCCGGCTCGTTCTGGAACGGCACCGGGGCGAGACCCGCCGTGTCGGTCAGGGTAATCGACACTTCGGCAATATTCCGCGCGGCGCGCGCCATCGTGCCGGCGAAAATCACGTCCTCCATTTCGCCGCCGCGCAGCGACTTCGCGCTGGCCTCGCCCATCGCCCAGCGGAGCGCGTCGACCACGTTCGACTTGCCGCAGCCATTCGGCCCGATGATGCCGGTCAGCCCTGGCAGGATGTCGATCGTGGTCGGATCGGCGAAGCTCTTGAACCCGCTGATCCGCAGGCGGGCGAAACGCGCGGGCAAGCCGGACCTACGCCGCCTTCAGCCAGGAGGAGAAGGTGTCGAACGACACAGCGCCCTCCCGCTTGCGGCCATTGATGATGAAGGTAGGGGTCGAGTTCACCTTGTAGGTCTTCTCCGCGCCGTTCAACTCGTTGAGGATGAAGGCGCGCAGCTTCTTGTTCGCGATGGCGGCGTCGAAGGTCGCCCGGTCCATCCCGGCGAGGGCGGCGTAGCGGAACAGCGCGTTCTGGTAGTCCTTGGGCGTTTTCAGCTCTGGCGCGTAGGCCCATTCATCCTGCGTGCGGAAGAGTTCCGAGATGAATGGGAAATATGCCTTCGCCGGCAGCGCGCGGGCGATCTGCGCGGCCCAGAGGGCATCCTCGTTCAGCGGGAAGTCCTTGAACACGTAATATACCTTGCCCGGCTTCACATAGGTTTCGATGACCTTGGGCAGCGCGTGGGTGGCGAATTCCGCGCAATGCGGACAGTTGAGGGAGAAATATTCGAAGATTTTGACGGGGGCGTCCGGATTGCCGAGGCTGCGAACCGAATAGGGAGAATCGGTGTCTGCCGCGGCGGCGAATGCCGGGAGCGAAGTTCCGATGCCACCGGCGCTCACAAGTCCAGCCACCATACCTAGTAGCGAACGACGATCCATATCAAGAAATCCCCTATATGTTGTGTAGCTGGAACGCGCGACATCGTCGAGCGGAAACCGCGCCAGCCGCCGTCTGAATAGCGGAACACCCATATCGTGACGAGAGCAAGGCTGCGTGAATTCGTGCGAGAATGATTTTGTCCCGCCCGATCGCCCTCAGGACGTTGCCAAGGCCGCCGCCTCCGCTATACCGGCGGCATGAATTTGAAGGATCACATCCGCGGCATCCCCGATTTTCCGAAACCGGGTATCCTCTTCTATGACATCTCCACCCTCATCCGACACGCCGATGCGTGGCAGGTGGCGATGGGACGTCTGGCCAATGTGGTGCGGGCATATCACCCTGATCTGCTCGCGGGTGTGGAAAGCCGCGGCTTCATTCTCGCGGCGCCGCTCGCCCTCAAGCTTGGGTGCGGGTTCATCATGCTTCGCAAGCGCGGCAAACTGCCGGGGGCGACTGTCGGCTACGACTATGATCTGGAATATGGCACCGACCGGATCGAGATCCAGGCCGATGCCGTTCAACCGGGTCAGCGTGTCGTTGTGGTTGACGATCTGCTCGCGACAGGCGGCACGATGGCGGCCGGCATAAGCCTGCTGCGGAATGTTGGCGCCACAGTGCCGGCGGCGGCCGCGCTCATAGAACTGGAGTTCCTGAAAGGACGGGATCGTCTTGACGTGCCGTTCGAAGCTCTTGTCAGTTACGACCGCTAGGTCCGGTTCGAGAGGTTCACCAGGGTGAGGCGCCGGTTCGTCCTCGGCGCGTTTAGCGCGACATTGGCGTGGGTGGTTCCCGGGATATCCTCCGCCGCAACCAGCGTTACGCCGAACAACACGGTCTTTGCTGATACGCTCGAACATGACTATCGCATTCTGGTGGGAGGCTTGCCCGGCGGGAGGACCGATCGCTGGGCTCATGCGATTTCGCTCGGGCTTCAAACCATACTCTCGCCTAACACTGCGTTGCGTATTGAAACGGCAGGGGGGCGGGATGGCGTTACGGGTGCCAACCGGCTGCAGACCCTTGTCACGGCGGATGGACATACCGGGGCGCTGCTGCCTGGCGCGGCGGCGATTGCTTACCTGACCGGTGATCCGCGTGTTCATTTTCGGCCGGGGGAGTGGATTCCCATTCTTGCCGGAATCAATCCGGGCGTGATTGTGGTGCGGGGCGGAATCGCCAGGCTTGCGCGGCCCAATCCTCTCCGCCTTGCCGCGGCGGCGCCGGAAAGCCCCGATCTTGCCGCGATTTTGGCATTCGAGCGGCTTGGTGTCCCGATTGCGCCAATTTTCGGGCTTCGCGACGTGTCGGCCGTGGCGCGAGCCTTCAGACTTGGAGAGGCGGATGCCGTGTTGCTCGCCGGAGAGGATATTCCGGCGGATCTTGCCTCCCTGCAGGCGGCGGACGGCAGCGCGATCTGCACGCTCGGTAGTCCCGATCAGGCTGGCGGGACGAAGCGGGACCAGCACTTTCCCGCCTTGCCGACAGTTGAAGAACTCGCCTTGTCCCGCAACGTGGCAACGCTGCCAGCGCCGCTTGAACGTGCCTATCAGGCGGTACTGGCGGCGAGCCGGCTGGATTTCGTCCTGATCCTGCCGCGGCTGACGCCCGCGGTTTCCGTCGCGCTCTGGCGCCAGGCCGCGTTGGGGGCGACCGGCCAGTCTGCCCTGCAATCCGCCGCGGCGGCGAGTGCAATCAGCCTCACGGTGGAGAGCGCCGGCCTCGCTCTGTCACCGATCGCGGCGCCGCCCGATGCGCTTCTGGCTTTGCGGCAGTTTCTGTTCACACGGTTCGGCTGGCGGCCGAACTGATGCTGATTTCATCGGGAACCGGCGACTGAATGGCGAAGAGCGCCACCCGTTTCGTATGCAATGAATGCGGCGCCGTGGTCCCGAAATGGGCGGGCCGATGCGAGGCTTGCGGCGCCTGGAACACCCTCGAGCCGCAAACGGTCATGCCAACCGGCACGGGACGCAAGGCAGCCGTTCAGACCGGAAGGGGTGTCGATTTCGTCGGGCTGGCGGGGGAGACGCCTCCGCCGCCACGAATTCCGCTTGGCATCGACGAGTTTGATCGTGTCCTTGGGGGAGGGATGGTGCCGGCCTCCGTCATTCTGGTGGGCGGCGATCCGGGGATCGGTAAATCCACATTGCTGTTGCAGGCAGCGGCCCGGCTCGCCGCTTCCGGTCAGCGGGTGCTTTATGTTTCAGGCGAGGAATCGGTCGCGCAGATCAGGCTGCGCGCCGAACGGCTGGACCTCAAGTCCGCGCCCGTCAATCTGGCCTCTGCGACAGTGCTTGCCGACATTCTCGGTTCGCTGCGCGCCGAGGGCCATGCCGCGCTCGTCGTGATCGACAGCATCCAGACGATCTGGGATGAGACGATCGAATCGGCCCCCGGCACGGTGAGCCAGGTGCGCGCCAACGCCTTTGCCTTGATCCAGGCAGCAAAGACGCAGGGATTCGCGCTCATGCTGGTTGGGCATGTGACCAAGGAAGGCGCGCTCGCCGGGCCTCGTGTGCTCGAACACATGGTCGACGTGGTGCTGCATTTTGAGGGCGATCGCGGCCATCAGTTCCGCATTTTGCGGGGGGCCAAAAACCGCTTCGGCGCCACCGATGAGATCGGTGTATTTGAAATGACCGGAAAGGGTCTGGCCGAGGTCGCGAATCCGTCGGCTCTCTTTCTCGCCGAACGGCACGGCAACGTCACGGGCAGTGCGGTGCTTGCGGGCCTGGAGGGGTCACGGCCTGTCTTGATGGAGGTGCAGGCGCTGCTCTCGGCCAATGGGGCGGGATCGGCGCGGCGCTCGGTGATCGGGTGGGATCAGGGCCGGCTGTCGATGCTGCTGGCTGTTCTCGACGCGCGCTGCGGCCTGAAACTTGGTGGTCAGGATGTGTATCTCAATATCGCCGGCGGATTGCGCGTTTCCGAGCCCGCCGCGGATCTCGCTGTCGCCGCAGCGCTCATTTCGGCAGCGAGCGGCGTGCCGGCCGATCCGGAAACCGTTTTCTTTGGCGAGATCGGTCTGTCCGGCGAGCTGCGTCAGGTGGCTCAGGCGGAACTGCGGTTGAAGGAGGCGGTGAAGCTTGGCTTCACAAGGGCCGTTCTGCCTCGCCGTGTGGCCGGCGGACAAAGGCGCCTCTTGTCGCCGGAGGGCATGTCGTTGATGGAATACGGACATTTGAGCGATCTTGTTGCGGCCATGGGGGTAATGGCGGCAACAGGGAGGAGGAATTATGACCTGGGCTGATGGTGTCGCGATTGCCGTCATATTGCTTTCGGGCGTGCTGGCTCTGGCCCGCGGCTTCGTTCGCGAGGTTCTGGGTATCGGTGCCTGGATCGGCGCCGGTGCGGCTGCCTTCCTTCTCTATCCCGATATCGAGCCGCAGATTACCGGCATTGTGGGCAATCCGAAGCTGGTTCTGCCGGTTTCGGTCGGCGTCGTGTTCATCGTTGTGCTCATCGTGCTGTCGATCCTGAGTGCATGGCTCGGATCGCTCGTGCGGGATTCGGCTCTTTCCGGCATCGATCGCACGCTTGGCCTGGCTTTCGGCCTTGCCCGAGGTGGCGTGATCGTGTGCCTAGCCTATATCGGTATGTCGATTTTCCTGCAGCCACCGGAATGGCCGGCGGCGATCCGGGATGCGCGGTTTCTGAATTACGCCGAGAGCGGCTCCGCGTTTCTGGTGGCATTTCTCCCGGCGGCCTACAGGCCCCATATCGACAATCTAGGGCCGGACGGAGTTGCGGCGCCAGCGCGTTCGAGTACTGCCGCAGGCGGGGCAGGACCCAGCCAATAGGTGTGGGAATGGTTTGATCCTCGACAGGGCCGAACCGAGGCATTATGTGACAATCCTGGGTCGCAAGGGGATCAGGCGGCGTGACACAATCCAAAATTCCAACGACTGTTGGCGACGACGACAAGCTGCATGAGGAATGTGGTGTCGTAGGCGTCTGGAATGTCGCGGATGCCGCGGCAATCACTGCGCTCGGCCTGCATGCGCTCCAGCATCGCGGCCAGGAGGCGACCGGGATCGTCACGCATGACGGCGTGCGCTTTCATGCGCATAAGGGGATCGGCCTTGTCGGTGACAATTACGGCGACGCAAAGGTCATGGCCGGTTTGCCGGGGACCCGTGCGATCGGGCACAATCGCTATGCGACGACGGGTGCGACGCTCCTGCGGAATGTTCAGCCGCTGTTTGCGGAATTCGAGTTCGGAGGCCTCGCTGTTGGCCATAACGGCAATCTGACCAACGCGCATACGCTGAAACGGACACTGGTCCGTCGCGGTTGCCTGTTTCAGTCGACAACCGACTCCGAGGTTTTCGTTCACCTGATCGCCATCAGCCTGTATGCGACCGTGCTCGACCGTCTGATCGATGCGGTCAAACAGGTCCAGGGCGCCTATTCGCTGGTTGCGCTGACCAACGACATGCTGATCGGCGTTCGCGATCCCTTGGGGGTCCGCCCGCTGATCCTGGGGCGGACACATGGGGCTGACGCGAGCGGCCCGGGCTGGGTACTGGCGTCGGAAAGTTGCGCGCTGGAGATGGTCGGCGCCGAATTCGTGCGCGATATCGAGCCTGGTGAGATCGTGGCGATTGATCGCGGCGGCGTGCGGAGCCTCAAGCCGTTCGTGCCGCAAAAGCCGCGCTTCTGCGTTTTTGAATATATTTATTTCGCCCGGCCGGATTCGGTTGTCGATGGAAAGTCGGTCTATGAGGCGCGCAAGCGCATCGGCCACGAGCTTGCCCAGGAATCGCCTGTCGAAGCCGATCTGATCGTTCCCGTCCCCGATTCCGGCGTGCCGGCCGCGATGGGGTATGCCGAACGCAGCGGCATTCCGTTCGAACTTGGCATTATCCGCAATCACTATGTCGGGCGGACGTTCATCGAGCCGACGGATCAGATTCGCCATTTAGGCGTGCGGCTGAAGCATTCGGCCAATCGGCCCGCGCTGGAGGGCAAACGCGTGGTACTGGTCGATGATTCGATCGTGCGTGGTACCACCTCGAAGAAGATTGTGGAGATGGTGCGCGCGGCCGGCGCACGCGAGGTTCACATGCGGATATCCTCGCCACCGACCACGCATTCCTGCTTCTATGGAATCGACACGCCGGAGCGGGCCAAGCTGCTGGCCGCTCGCAACAGCGAGGCGGAAATGGCCGCGCTGATCGGAGTCGACAGCCTCGCCTTCATCTCGATCGACGGGCTTTATCGCGCCTTGGGCCATAGCGGGCGCGACGCGGAGGCGCCAGCCTATTGCGATGCCTGCTTCAGCGGCGATTATCCGATCCCGTTGACAGACCACGCCGAGCCGCGAGACCCTCAATTCTCGCTATTGGCGGAGCTAGCCTGATTGTTGTCGGGCTTGGGTTTCCGGACATGAAAATGCTGGAGAGGATCATGGCCATGACGATGTCGATGAAAACACGGATGCCGACGCCGGGCGAGGCGCTGCCTGGTCGCGCGACGCCAATGCCGGTTCCCGAATTTCACCATGTCAGCGGTGCCCGGCTTGCTGCACCTTATCCGCCGGGAACGGAGGTCGCGCTGTTCGGCCTTGGCTGTTTTTGGGGCGCCGAGCGTAAATTCTGGCAGATCCCGGGTGTTGTGGTGACGGCGGTTGGGTATGCGGGCGGGTTCACGCCGAACCCGACATATGAAGAGGTGTGTTCCGGCCGCACGGGTCATGCCGAGGTTGTTCTGGTTGTCTTCGACCCGAAAGTGACGTCGTTCCAGGCGCTGTTGCGGGTGTTCTGGGAAAGCCACGACCCGACGCAGGGTATGCGCCAGGGCGGTGATATCGGCACGCAATATCGTTCGATCATCTGTGCAATGTCGGATACGCAGTTGAGCGTTGCCGAAGCATCCCGCGATTCGTACCAATCAGCGCTCTCCGCGGCTGGCTTCGGCTCGATCACCACGGAAATTGCTCCCGCGCCCACCTTCTTTTTCGCGGAGGCGTATCACCAGCAATATCTGGCCAAGAACCCGAACGGCTATTGCGGGCTCGGCGGGACGGGCGTGGGTTGCCCCGTCGGCGTAATGTTCGCCGCCTAGAGCACTTTCCGATCCATCCAGATCGGATGTCGCGCTCTATGATATTGATAATTAGAGCATCACCCGGTCAGGTGCTTCCACCCGACCGGAGCGGCTTTCCAAGGGTTGAGGATATATCCGCATTCGACTTGCGTTGACTCTCAAGCCTCAGTGGACCGAGACCGGAGCAAGTTCGTGCTGGACGATCGCTGCTCGGGCGACGTTGTTGTCGGCCGCGACGGCCATCGGCACGCCGTTGGCGGCGAATACGCCAAATGCCGGGCCGGACGGCGTCATGATTGGGCGGACATACGCGATTTCCTGGAGCCCGAGATCGGCGAGTTGCGACTCGGTAATATGATGCGGGTCAAGAAACGCCTGGAACGGCGCATCATCGGCGATGCCGTCGTGGGCCTTGATGTTCATGTCAGGAACCCTCCTGGAGTTCACGGCCGACCACACGCGATGCAATCGCGTCGCTATCGAGCGTGCGTGCCGTGCTGGCGCCATTCTGGCCGCCAGCACCTTTCTTGATGGCGATCGTCCGGATTTTCGCTTCCGGCAACGGCCGTGCGAGGTCGATATGCAGGAGCCCATTATCCAGCCATGCTCCCTTGACCTCGATGCCTTCGGCGAGAACGAAAGCCCGCTGGAACTGCCGTGCGGCGATCCCGCGATGCAGGAAGATCCGTCCCTGCATGTCGTCATTCTGCCGGCCGCGGATCACCAGTTGATTGTCTTCCTGTGTAATCTGGAGATCATCCATCGTGAATCCGGCGACAGCGATCGTGATGCGCAGGCTCGTCGAACTCAGTTGTTCGATGTTGTAGGGCGGATATCCCTCCGACGAAGCCTTTGCGGCACGTTCAATCACCTGCTCAAGATGATCGAAGCCCAGAAACAGGGGCGAAGTAAAAACGCGAGTGGTCAAAGCCTCCTCCTTTCGAGCGAGACAAGCGAAACCCGAACGGCGTTTCGCACACCCGAAATGGGCATAAATCGCGGCCTATGCAAGTACCGATTGATCGGGCGGAGCGGCAGGGCTACATGGCGCGGATGAGCGTGACGACCGATATTGCCGATGCCGGTATCCCCGAGATCCTGATCGTGCCCGACAAGCGGCTGCGCATGAAGGCGCGCCGGATTGTCGGCGCCGACCGCGACGAGGTCGCCGAGTTGGTTCCGCGGATGTTCGCGGCCATGTATCGCGCGCCGGGCATCGGTCTTGCGGCTCCGCAAATCGGTGTGTCGCTGCGCCTGGTGGTCATGGATCTGGCGCCGGATGACCAGAGACAGCCCATCGTCATGATCAACCCGGAAATCACTGCGCGCAGCGAGGAGCTGGTGTCGCGCGAGGAAGGCTGCCTGTCATTGCCGGGACAATACGCCGAGGTGATCCGGCCGGGGCAGATCAGCGTGTCGTTCGAGGACGAGGGCGGCAGGAAGCGGATTATGGAGGCTGATGGACTTCTGGCCGCCTGTATCCAGCATGAGATCGATCATCTGGATGGTGTCCTGTTCGTGGACCATCTCTCGGCGCTCAAGCGGAACATGATCCTGCGCAAGCTGGCGAAGGATCTGCGCGAAAAGGCGGCCCGAAAGCCGGCGCGCTGATGCGTCTGGTCTTCATGGGCTCGCCGGGATTTGCGGTTCCGGCGCTGAAGGCGCTGCATGGCGCAGGCCATGACGTGGTTGCGGTCTATTGCCAGCCGCCGCGCCCGGTTGGGCGAGGGCATCGAATTCACAAATGCCCCGTTCACGAGGCGGCCGACGGGCTCGGTCTGTCGGTTCGGACGCCGGAACGTCTGCGTCGCGACGATGCCGAAAGAGCCTATTTCCGCAGCCTTGATCTCGATGTTGCCGTTGTTGCCGCGTATGGGCAGATGCTGCCCCCGGACATGCTGGCGACACCCCGGCGCGGCTGTATCAATATCCACGCCAGCCTGTTGCCGCGCTGGCGTGGCGCTGCACCGATCCATGCCGCAGTGCTGGCGGGTGACGCACAGACCGGCGTCACCATCATGCAGATGGACGAGGGGCTGGATACCGGTGCGATGCTTCTGGCCGAGTCGCTGCCGATCGGTCCGAACGATACAACGGCGGATCTGCATGACAGGCTCGCTGCCCTTGGCGCCAATCTGATTCTCAAGGCTCTGCAAGCGGATTGCATTCCGGTCCCACAGCCTGAAACAGGGGCGACCTATGCCCCCAAACTGTCGAAGGCGGATGCCGTGATCGACTGGTCCGAGCCGGCGGAAGCGATTCTGCGGCGAATTCGGGCCTTCCAGCCCTGGCCGGGTACGGAGACCCGCCTGGACGGCGAGACGCTCAAGATCATGTGGGCGCACGCGGCAGCGGGACATGGCGAACCGGGAACGGTGCTTGATGATCACCTGACCATTGCCTGCGGCGAGGCCGCGATCCGGCCGACACTGGTGCAACGCGCAGGACGCGCCGCCATGCCCGCAGAGGCGTTTCTGCGTGGTCATCCAGTTGGCATCGGGACGCGTCTCGGGTGACGCGCTGGGCGCTTCGGCTTGAATATGACGGCAGGGACTTTGTTGGCTGGCAGCGCCAGGAGAACGGGCTGTCGGTGCAGGAGGTTCTGGAGACGGCCGCGTCTCGGTTGTGTGGTGGTGTTGTGCCGGAAAGCGTTGTCGCCGGTCGCACGGATGCGGGGGTGCATGCCGCCGGTCAGGTCGCCGCTCTTGAACTGCCGGACCCGTTCGACGCGCGGGCGGTTCGGGAGGCGTTGAATTTCCACATGAAACCGCATCCGGTGGTGGTGCTTGCAGCCGCGCGGGTTCCATCGGCGGACTGGAGCCCGCGCTTTTCGGCGACCGGGCGCTCGTATCGCTACCTGATCCTCAACCGATACGCCCGCCCAGCCTTGCAGGAGGGCTTCGTCTGGCATGTGAAGGCGCCGCTCGATGTGCCGGCGATGCACCAAGCGGCCCAGTCCCTCCTGGGTCGCCATGATTTCACCAGTTTCCGGGCCAGCGCCTGTCAGGCGACGTCGCCGCTGCGTACGCTCGATCGGCTCGACGTCGTGCGGAATGGTGACTTGGTGGTGATCGAGGCGGATGCGCGCAGCTTTCTTCATCACCAGGTGCGGAACATGGTCGGCACGCTCAAGTTGGTCGGCGACGGGCGCTGGCCGGTCGCCCGCGTGGCCGAGGCTCTTGCCGCGCGCGATCGTGCCGCGGCCGGGCCGACCGCGCCGGCAGATGGTTTGTCTCTCATCGCGGTCCACTACGCGGCCGATCCATTCATGCCGAACTGACGGGCAGGGCGCTTGTTCTGTTGCTTTGGCGGCCCGATATCGTCTAGAGCGATAAGGCTGCAGTTATATTTGTCCACAATGACAGGAGACCGACATAGCCAGACTACCTGCTCCGCCGAGCCCGCCAAACCGCGAAGGCCCGCGCGTGAATGAAGATATTCGTGTCCCTCAGGTTCGCCTCATCGACCAGGAGGGCGAAATGCTCGGTGTCATGAGCACGAGAGAGGCGCAGCGCCGCGCCGGCGAGGTTGGGCTTGATCTTGTCGAGATCAGCCCGAACGCCGATCCGCCAGTCTGTAAACTGCTCGATTATGGCAAATTCAAATACGAGCAGCAGAAGAAGAAAAATGAGGCGCGCAAGAAGCAGAAAGTGATCGAGATCAAAGAGATCAAGGTCCGCCCAAATATCGACGAAAACGATTATCAGGTGAAACTGCGCGCCATGAAGAGCTTCATTGGCGAAGGCGATAAGGTTAAGGTCACCCTACGCTTTCGCGGACGTGAAATGGCCCATCAGGAACTCGGTGTCAAAGTGCTGGAACGTATCCGTATTGACATGGAGACCGACACCAAGGTCGAACAGATGCCGAAGATGGAAAACCGGCAGATGATCATGGTGCTCAGCCGCGCTGAGCACCCGTTCCACATCATGCTGGCATTCGTGACGGGGCTCACCGCGGAAGCCAGCCTCCTGCGCGATATGGGGGTACGGGTCGTTGTTGGTGGCGGAACACCGGAGGGCGCGCTTCACGCCGCGCAATCTCTTGTGCAGGACAAGCGGGTTTCGGCGGTCATCAGTTTCGGCCTGGCGGGCGGACTGGATCCAGGCCTTGCGGCGGGGGATCTTCTCGTCCCGGGACGAATACTGGATGGGCACGGCGCGATTTTTCCTTGTGACGATGAGCTCGCTGAGATGTTCGGCGGTGTGACTGTCGGCGCCATGATCGGTGGCGGGCAGGTCGCTGTGACGCCTGAGGCCAAGATGACGCTTTATGCGTCGACTGGGGCCTCCGCGATCGATCTTGAGTCTGCGGCCGTTGCGGGCGTCGCTTTGGCAAATGGCTTGAAATTTGCCGTCTTGCGGGCTGTTGCCGATCCGGCCGGGCGGCATCTGCCTCCGGCGGCTCTGCTTGCGCTTGGCGCGGATGGCCGTATCGCCGTCGGTAGGGTGATGCAGAGCGTGTTGCGCCAACCCGCACAGATACCGCATCTGCTCTCACTCGCGCGCGAGGCCGCGGCTGCGCGGCGCACCCTGCAACGCGCATTGCAGGGCTACAGATCGAGGGTCAGCGCCACCGGAACGTGATCGGAGCCACGTTCCCAATCCCGCGCGTCCTGAAGAATGATGTGCCGGGTCAGGCAGCCGGACAGGTCTGCCGAGACCCAGATGTGATCGAGGCGGCGGCCGCGGTTGGAGGCTCTCCAGTCCCGGTTCCGATAAGACCACCATGTGTAAAGCTTCTGATCATCCGGCACGAAATGCCGGATGGCATCGATGAAGCCTTCGCGTCGCCAGGCGTTCAGCCCCTCGGTTTCCGGAGGGGTATGACTGACGACGCCAAGCAATTGCTTGTGGCTCCAGACATCGTGTTCCAGAGGTGCGATGTTCAGATCGCCGACCAGCACTGTACGCTGTGGACGGTTGGCCGCGAAATGGTTGCGGGTTTCGGCGATGAAATCCAGCTTGTGGCCATATTTCGGGTTCTGCTCGCGGTCAGGAACGTCGCCACCGGCAGGAACATAAAAATTGTGCACCACAAGTTGTTCCGGCCCGGCGTCGACCCGTGCCGCGAGGTGCCGACAGTCGGATTTCATGCACCAGTCGGGCGTATCGTTGATCGTTCAAGCGGATGTCGGAGAGAATGGCGACACCGTTGTAGCCTTTCATGCCGCGCTTCAGCACATGAGGCAGGCCGAGAGCGGCTCCCAGATCATCAGGGAAGAGCTCGTCCGGTACTTTCGTTTCCTGGAGACAGACGATGTCGGGTGTCGCCAGCTCGTTCAGCCGATGCAGCAGATCGCGGCGGAGCCTGACCGAGTTGATATTCCAGTCGCGATGGTCAGGGCTGTCATGAGAGCGTGAATTCGAGCTGGCCAACCCCGTCGATGATGCCGGCGATACGATCGCCGTGGCTCAGCGGCCCGACCCGTCTGGCGTTCCCGTGAAGATCAGGTCGCCGGCCCTCAGTTCCACAAGGGTGGAAAGGTAGGCGATGATGTCGGCGACAGGCCATATCATGTCCGACAGATCCCCGTTCTGGCGCTGCTCGCCGTTGACGGCGAGCGAGATGCGGCCCGAGGCGGGGTGCCCAATGCGTGCTGCCGGGGCAATCGGGCCGACCGGTGCGAATGGTCGAAACCTTTGCTCATGTCCCAAGGGCGGCGAAGCGATTTTGCCTCGTCCTGAAGATCCCGGCGGGTCAGGTCCACGCCGGCGGCATACCCATAGACAGTATTCAAGGTCGCGCTGGACGGGATATCCCTGCCGCCCGAGCCGAGTGCGACAACCAGTTCCATTTCGTGATGAAGATTATTCGTGGCGGTGGGGAAAGGGACGGCATCGCCCACAATGATCGCGTCGGCTGGTTTCGTGAAAAAGAACGGCGGCTCGCGATTCGGGTCTCCGCCCATTTCTCGGGTGTGTGCGGCATAATTGCGCCCGACGCAGAAAATCCGTCGATGGGAAAAAATCCTCCGCCAATCACAGGCACGGCCGGGGTGGCGGGTGGGGCGATCACGAAGTCGGGCATTTCCGTTTCCTATTTGTCCTGCGAGCGGTTAGAGCACTTTCCGATCCATCCGGATCGGATGATGCTCTAGCTCGTCTTATCCACTGCGCACCGAAGCTTTCAAATATGCGCCGGGATGCAGCGTCATGCTCGAAATCATATTCGGGGTGCCATTGCACACCGACGAGGTAGCCGGCTGCTGTTCCGGTGACCGCTTCGATGGTGCCGTCGGTTTGCGCGCGCTTCGACCAGAAGACCTGGAGCCAACCGGTCAATTCCCTGATTATGAAGGGAATTGACGGAAAGAGACTCGCTTTTGACGATCTGAGCCAGCCTGCCGCCGGAGCGCAAGACGACGTGATGGGCTTTTCCGGTCCTGACCGGGGCATGCGGTTGCATGGGCGTCGAATGGTCGATCTTGCCCGGCAGGTCTTGCAGACGTTGATGCAGGGTACCACCGAGAGCGACGTTCAGTTCCTGCAGCCCTCGGCAAATCGCCAGAACCGGCAGGCCCCGTTCGATGGCGCGCGCACCAGGGGTAGTGTTACGAGATCCCGCTCGGATCTTCGGGCGCGTCTTCGGGCGGTTGCGGCGGTCCGCCATAGAACACGGCGGCAACGTTGCTGCGGCTGCCAGTCAGGATAAGTCCATCGAGCCTTTCCAGCAGCGTATCGATATGGGCGCGATCGCCGTTTG
>NZ_CAJQZK010000031.1:0-37085 GCF_907164655.1 Acidocella sp. C78 | reverse complement strand
CCATCGCGATGATGGCCTCGACGATGGCGACGGCGGAGGCGTCGTCGGGCACCTGGGAGATGAAGAAGCGGTCGATCTTCAGCTCGTGGATGGGCAGGCGCCGCAGATAGAGCAGGCTCGAATAGCCGGTGCCGAAATCATCGACCGAGAAGCGCACCCCACGGGCGGCGAGGGCGTCCATGATCCGGGCGACTTCCTCGGTGTCGCGGATCAGCAGGTTCTCGGTGATCTCGAGGGTCAGACGTGCCGGGGCGACGCCTTCCCGGTCGAGTGCGGCGAGAACGTCGGTCACGAAGGCGGGATCGCGGAACTGCCGCGGGCTGACATTGACCGACAGGCGCCAGTCCGGACGGTCCGCGCCGATGCGGGCCATCAGCCGGGCGGTTTCGCCCAGCAGCCAGCGGCCGAGCGGGACGATCAGGCCGGAGGTTTCGGCGACGCCGACGAAGCGGTCGGGCGGGGCGAGCCGGCCGTCGCGCCCGCGCAGGCGGAGCAGGGCCTCGGCGCTGGAGGGCGCGCCGGCGGCATCGACCTGGTCTTGCAGCCAGATCGCGAAGCGATCCTCCTTCAGCCCGTTTCTGATATCGTCCTCGATGGCGTGACGGTCGAGGATGGACTGGTGCATCGCCGGGCGGAACATCACCACGTCGCCCTCGCCGGACTTGGCCCGGTACATCGCGGTGTCCGCCTCGCGGATCAGCGTGTCGATCGTGTCCGCCGGTTTCGGAAACAGGGTGAAGCCGACGCTGGCGCCGAGGTGATAATGCCGCTCGCCGATCGAGATGGGCTGGCTGGTCATCGCCTCGATCAGGGCGCGGCCGGCCGTGGTGGCACGGGCGGAGGCCGCTTCGGCGGAGGCGTCTGACGGGGCGAGCACGACCACGAATTCATCGCCGCCGATGCGCGCGATCGTGTCGCCGGCGCCGGTGACGACGCGCAGCCGGCGCGCGGTCTCCCCAGCGCGGCATCGCCGGCGCTGTGGCCGAGCATGTCGTTGATCGTCTTGAAGCGGTCGAGATCGATGAACAGCAGGGCGCCGTGGCCGCCCTCCGCCGCGCCTCGTCGAGCGCGGCGCCGAGGCGCTCGTTGAGCAGGCGGCGGTTGGGCAGCTCGGTCAGCGGATCGAGATGGGCGAGGCGGTAGATCTGTTCCTCGGCCGCGTGATGCTCGGTGATGTCGATCCAGACGCCGGCGATGGCGGCGGGGTTTCCGGCGTCGTCGCGTTGCAGCGTCAGCTCGTCGCGAATCCATCGGAACCCGCCATTGCGATGGCGCACGCGGTAGCGGTGGATGTGGTGCCCGGCGGCGATGGCGAGGGCGACGCCCTGCCCGGCCCGCGGCAGGTCGTCGGGGTGGACATGATCGCGCCACCAATCCGGTCCGCGAACCTCTTCGGGCGCGTAACCCAGCAGGCCGGCGATGTTGCGGCTGATTTCGAGCGGGATGGCGCCACCCTCGCGCAGGGACAGGGTGTAGAGCACCGTGCCGCTCGCCGCGAGGAGCCATTCGATGCGCCGCTCGCTCATCGAGCTGGCGTTGAGGGCGGCGTCGCGCTCCTGCCGGGTGGCGACGTCGCGCAGCGCCTTGGTCAGGTTCGCCGTCAGCTCGACCAGCAGGGCCTGTTCCTCCTCGCCGAAGGCCATCGGGTTGGAGGAATAGAGCGTGAACACCGCCGGCGCCGGGGTCGCCGGCAGGCCGATCGGCAACGCCATGCAGGCCCGGAAGCCGGCTTCGTGCGCCCAGGCGCTCCAGGGCTCGAAGCGCGGATCGACCGCGATGTCGCGCCAGCGGGAAATCCGGCCTCGCGGATGGCGGTGCCGGCCGGCCCGCGGCCCATCGGCGTGTCGGACCAGGAGAGCCGGAGCCGCTCGACATAGGCCACGCCATTGCCGGCGCTGGCGGCAATGTGGATCGGCCGGCCGGGCTCGTCGCCGGCGAGGCCGATCCAGCACGTGTCGTAACCGCCGGTCTCGACGGCGAGGCGGCAGAGCGCGGCGTGGAGCGCCTCGGCGGTGGCGAGGCCGGCGAAGGCCTCGGTCGTGGCGTGGATGGTGCGCAGGGTGCGGTTGGCGCGTTCCAGCGCGTCCTCGCGCAGCCGTCCCATCAGCAGCGGCGCGAGCCGGGCCAGGAAATCCTGCACGAGGCGGCCGGTTTCCTCGGGGATGAGGGGCGTTTCGAAATCGAGCACGAGGCCGAAGCGGCGGTCGGCGAGGTCGAACGGATAGGCGAGCTGGCGCCTTATGCCGGCGCGGAACAGGGCCCTGAGATGAACGTGATGCGGAATGTCGTCGATGTCGGCTAGCGGTCCGGAATCGACGATGCGGTCTTCGGCGAGGCCGGCGCCGAAGCTGACATCGTCGACCGCGTGGCCGCCGGGCCAGCGGGTCATGTCGAAGCCGCGCAGCGCGCTGTCGGGGCTGACATGGGCGGTGACGTATTCGATCAGCCGGTAGGTCGGGTGGTAGCCGGCGAGGAAGCAGAGCGAGGCGCCGGTGCGCTCGGCGCAATGGGCCAGCGCCCGGTCGACCGCCTCGTCGAAGCCGGCGGCGCCGGCGATCTCCTCGGACAGGCGGTTCCAGTAGGCGAGGTCGGCGGCGATGCGGGTCTGGCGGAGCGTGGTCCGGCGGTGTTCGAGTTCGCCGCTCGCCGCCTCGGCCAGATCGGCCAGGAACAGCCGGCCGCGCCTGGCGAAGGACAGGTGCGGCAGGGGCGAGAAGACGCAGACCGCGCCGACCGGCTCGCTGTCCGGCAGGGTGAGGCGGCGAGCGGCGAAAAAGCGGATATGCGGCGGGCCGGCGACCAGCGGATCGGCGGCAAAGCGCGGATCGGCGCCGGCATCGGGCAGGACGAGACCGCCATCGTCACGGCATGCGGCATCGAGGATCGCGCTGCCGCGGGGCAGCCGGGCGAGGCTGGTGCCATAGGTGGCGGCGAGTCGCAGCGCCTGGCCCTCGACCAGGAAGACGAGCGCCGCCGGGAGGTCGAGCCCATGCGCGGCGAGCCGGGCGATGCGGTGGAGCGGCGACGCGGGCGGCGGGCCGCGCTCGTGGCGCGCCGCCATCTCTCGCGGCGCCGGATCGAACTCAGTGCGGACATGCCGCCCCGCTCCGGGGTGTCGCGGCCCGGCCCGCCCCTGGGCGGACCGACGCATCGCCGCGCCACGACAGCATCGGCCGCAGGACAATGTCACCCGCGTTCCGTCGCCGTCCGGCATGATGTCGTCCTGTTGTTGCAATATGTGTGATCGTTCCAAAATGTGACTTGTTTGTAAACAAATTTGCATAAAAATCAACGCGAAACACAATAAAACCTGACGTAAAAGCAACCTCCCCGCCACCGGCCGGCACGGCGGCGCCGGATAGGAGAGAAGCGTTCCCTGTTCCGAAGTTCGACCCATCGACTTGGCCCCGGAGATGTCCGGGGGTTCTTTTTTCTCCCCTGCGACAGGTTCCGGCCTATGATCGGGCGATGACGACGGGCGAGATTGCGACAATCGGCTACGAGGCCTGCGGGTTCGACGATTTCGTGCGGTGCCTGCGCGATGCGGGCATCCGCCAGGTGATCGACGTGCGTGACCTGCCGCTGTCGCGCCGCGCGGGGTTCTCGAAGCGCGGCCTGGACGCGGGGCTGGCGGCGGCCGGGATCGGCTACCGGCATCTCAAGGCGCTGGGCACGCCGGCCGAGGGACGGGAGGCCAACCGGCGGCGGCAATGGGATGCGTTCTGGCGCATCGTCGAGGCGCGGCTGGCAACGCCGGAGGCCGGTTTCGCCCTTGCCCAGGCGGCGTCATGGGCGGCAGAGGCGGCCTCCTGCCTGCTCTGCTACGAGGCTTCGGCCTGCCAGTGCCATCGGCTGCGGGTGGGCGAACTGCTGGAAGCACGATATGGATTCAGGATCAGGCATCTCAGCGTGCACGGCTCTACCCCGTCACCCTGAGACAGGATTGATACGATTTCGTGACGATTGCCTTAATTCTGCCACGCATGGCAGCCATCCAACTGGATCATGGACACATCAAAAGGATGCGCCCAGGCGGCGAGGGTGCGGCAGGCGGGCGGGGCGATGCGCCTCGGGTTCGTCGTGCTGTGCAGTTTCGGGCTGGTCTCGTGCGCCGGGCTGCATCCGGTGAACGGGCTTGCCCTGCCGCCGCCGCCGCCCCGGCCGGCAGCGCCCGCGGCACCGCATGGGATCGCGGCGGCGGCGAGGTTGCAGGCGATGAAGCCGATCGCGGTGGCGGCGGTGCGGCACCCGCCGATGGATTTGTCCGGGCGCAGCGAGGTGGGCCGGGCATCGTTCTACGCCGCCCGCCTGCGCGGGCGCAGGACCGCCGACGGGCAACGGTTCAATCCCAGGGCCGCCGTTGCCGCCAGTAAGACGCTGCCGCTCGGCACCGTGGCGCGGGTGGTCAACCTCACCAACGGCACCAGCGCCACCGTCACCGTTGACGATCGCGGCCCCTTCGTCGCGAGCCGGATGCTCGATGTCAGCCCCGCCGTCGCGGTGCGGCTGGGGATGCTGCGGGAGGGGGTGGCGAGAGTGCTGGTCGAGCCGATCGCGATCCCCGAGCCGAATGGCGAGGTCAGGCTGGGGGCAGGCGCCGCCCTCGTCACGCCGGCGGAGATCCATCAAGCGGTGCTGACGAGCCGGCAGATCATGCGCCGGGCCGATCCTTCCGCCGCCAGCCGTTGAGCCGGCGCCGCCGGGCCGTTCACTGGACGATGCGCGCGTAACCTGCGACGCGCTCCCGACGAAAGCTATGCGAACCATGCGGGAGATGCGGATGCCGTGCGAGAGCGAGCAGGCCGGACCCGGCGCCGGGCCAAGGCGCGGGCGCCGATGATGGTGCCGGAGGGCGCGCGATGACGCCGGTGATCGTCGTATTCGCCCGCGTGCCGCGCCTTGGCGTCGGCAAGCGGCGGCTGGCGCAGCGGATCGGCGACCGCGCCGCCCTGCGCTTCGCGCGCGGGCAACTGGCGCGGCTGCTTGGCGAGCTGCGCGGGCTGCGCGGGGTCTGCCGCATCGTCGCGATGACGCCGGACCATCACGCGCGGTTCGCGGCAGGCGGTTTCGGGCGGATCGGCCAGGGGCGCGGCGATCTTGGCGCGCGGATGGGCCGGGTGTTCCGCCGGTTTCCGCGGCGGGCGGTCATCATCGTCGGCAGCGATATTCCCGGCATTGCGCGGGAGGATCTGCGCCGGGCGGCGACAAGCCTGCGCGGCGCGGATGCGGTGTTCGGCCCGGCGGCCGATGGCGGCTACTGGCTGATCGGCCTGTCCGGCAGGCGGCCGGCCGATCCGTTCGGCGGGGTCCGGTGGTCGAGCGAGGACACGCTCGCCGATACGCTGCGCAATTTCCGGCGCCATCGCGTGGCGATGCTGCGGACACTCGCCGATGCCGACACGGCGATCCCCTCGCCGCCCCGCTTCGGGCCGCGGGGCTGAGATCGCCGGTCCGGCGCGATCGAATGATGCTCTAATTTCCACTTTCAATCTGAAATCCGTCAGATTTCAGATTCTGGACACTAACGTCGAGCATCGTTCTCCTGACCGAGAGCGGCGAGACGGGCCGCGAGATCGGCGGCGCGGAGGCCCGCGGCCAGCACCAGCTTGTCGCGCGCCTGCGCGCCGGCGCGCAGCGCGAGCCGGGACGGGCTGAGCCCGAGACCGTCGGCCAGGGCCTTCAGCACCGCCGCGTTGGCGCGGCCCTCCTGCGGCGGCGCGGCGACGGCGACGCGCAGGCGCGCGGGCGGCCAGCCCGGCGATGGCGGGGCCTCGACGATGGGGCCGAAACGCGGGCGGCGCGCGCCCGGCTGCACTTTCAGCGCCACCAGAAGGCCGGCCGCGCTGTCGAGCCAGAAGGGGGATGGCGGGGACGCGGTCATCGGCGGCGGCGGCGGGTCGTGCCGCGCCAGATGCAACGGCGGGTATCGATTCCGATTTTGCGGTGCCGCGAGAACTGCGCCGAATCGGAACAGCGAGAGGATGTCGCCCGTGCGGGCGGATTGCCGAGGCGTCGAAAAAGTTCAGGAAATATCAACAAAAATTCAATCCGTTACTTGTTTTCACAACTTGCGGCACCTGGCTACCACCAATTCATCCGTCATCCATCATAACTCAACCCTTCGGAATGAGAGATGGCGGACGATCCGCAGAAACATCGACGCCGATGGAACGACCTGAGGATTCTTTTGGGAGGAACGATGGTCAACATCTACACCAGGCGCGAAGGCCCACGACCTGAAGACGCGCGGATGCGCAAGGTGCTGCAGGAAAACCGGGCGACGATCACGCGCATCGCCGATCATATCACCGCGGGCGGCTATTCGGCGCGCAAGGCGCCGAAGCCCGAACCGCAGGCGCGCGGCCTGATCATCAGCACAGGCGGGGCGAGCCGGCCGGAGGCGGAGGTGGCGGCGCCGGCGGTGCGGATCAGCGTCAATGGCCGCGTCTGCATCGTCGATGGCAATAGCGGCTACCAGCTTCATCATGTGGGCAATGTGGTCCGGCGCGGGGCCGCGGAGGTGTTCGTGCTGGCGAGTGCGGCGAACGGCTTCATCGCCCCGGCGGCGCCGGAGATCGTGGCGAGCCTGACCGAGCTGGACGGAATGCGGCTCGACCCGGAGCGGGGGGAGGACGAACTGGCCGAAGAGATCGGCGTTCGGCTCGGCATTGGTTGACACTCTTGCCGCCCGCCGCACGCCGCCGCAGCGGGCGGGCGGCAAAATGACGGTGCCGGCAGCGCCCGGGGCGGCCGATTATGACGAACGGGCAACGATGGAAGCCTGGGAGCGGCTGCTCGCCGGCGAGCCGCATTGCGCGCGCGGTGTCAGCGTGCGCACGCTGATCGGGGAATCATGGTCACGCTGCGCCTCGTGCGGGATCGACGCGCAGCAGGGCGAGGCGCCGCTGAACCGCGAGATCGAGGCGCTGATCGAGCGCAACCGCGACCTGATGCGCGCGGCGCGGCGCAGCTTCGGGACGATCGGGCGGCTGCTGGAGGGAACCGGCGCGATGCTGGTGCTGGCCGATCGCGACGGCGTGCTGCTCGACGCGATGGGCGATCGGCGCACCCTGCATGACGGCATGGACATCAATCTCGCGATCGGCGGGACCTGGACCGAGGATGTCGTCGGCACCAACGGGATCGGCACCGCGCTCTGGGCCGGCGTGCCGGTGTTCGTGCATGCCGCCGAGCATTTCTGCGCCGGGATCAAGAGCTGGACCTGCGCCGGCGCGCCGATCCGCGATCCGTTCGACAGCAGCATCATCGGCGTGGTCGATCTCTCCGGCCATCCGGACATTTTCCGGCCGCACAATATCGGGCTGGTTGTCGCCGCGGCGCAGGAGATCGAGAAGGCGCTGGCCGAGCAGCGCAACGAGGAACGCGCCCGGCTGCTGGAGGCGTTCATTTCCTCGGCGACGGATTACCGGCGCAGCGACGGGCTGCTGATCGTCGATCATCGGGGGCGGCCGGTCTATTGCCACAATGTCGCGGAAAGCACGCTGCACGCCTTCCGCGCCGATACCACGGACGAGACCGCGGAGCGGCGGCTCGAACGCTTTCTCGCCGGGCGGGCCGGCGGCGATGAGCTGCCCGCCGCGCTGCGGCGCTGCCATGTCAGCTCGCTGAAGGCGGAGAACGGCATTTGCGGCGCGGCGCTAGTGTTTCCCGAACGCGTCCCCCGCCCGGCCACCCCGGCGGGAGGGATACCCGCCGGCGTGGAGGGGAGCGCGCCGCAGATCATTGGCGAAAGCCCCGCGCTGCATCATGCGGTGGAGATCGCCCGCAGGGTCGCGGCGACTCCGGGTGTGACCTCCGTGCTGATCGAGGGCGAGACCGGGGTGGGCAAGGAGCTGTTCGCACGGCTGATCCACGAGGGCAGCCAGCGGACGCCGGGCAGCCCGTTCATCACGCTCAATTGCGGCGGCATCACCCGCGAGCTGTTCGGCAGCGAGCTGTTCGGCCACATGCCGGGCGCCTTTACCGGCGCGAGCCGGGAGGGCAAGCCGGGGGTGTTCGAGCTGGCGCATGGCGGCACGCTCTGCCTCGACGAGATCGGCGAGATGCCGATGGAAATCCAGCCCTTCCTGCTGCGGGTGCTGGAGGAGCGGGTGGTGCGCCGGCTGGGGGACAGCCGGACGCGGCCGGTGGAGGTGCGGCTCATCGCCTCGACCAACCGCGACCTGCGCCGCGAGGTCGAGGCCGGGCGGTTCCGGCGGGACCTGTTCTACCGGATCAGCACGGTGACGATCGAGGTGCCGCCGCTGCGCGCGCGCGGCGACGACGCGCTGCTGCTGGTCGCGCATTTCAACAACCGCATCGCCGCGCGCCTGCGCGCGGCTCCGCTGGTCTTCGATGCGCAGGCGCTGGAGGCGCTGCGCGCCCACCCCTGGCCGGGCAATGTGCGCCAGCTGCGCAACCTGATGGAGAAGCTGCATATCCTGCGCCATGACGGGCGCGTGCGGCACGCCGACCTGCCGGCGGAGTTCCACGACGCGCCGCCGCGCGAGAGGATGCCGGAGGCGATGGCGGCGGCGCCCAGCATCGAGGAGGCGGAGCGGCTGGCGATCTGCAACATGTTGCGGGCGGAGGGCGGCAATCTGAGCCGGGCGGCGCAGCGGCTCGGGATTTCGCGGCCGACGCTGTATCGCAAGCTCGACCAGTTCGGCATCCGCCGCGGCTTCGTCTGACCGCGCGGCGGCGGACCCCTCAGGCGTTCTTCAGATAGGCATCGTATTCCACATCCGAGATGCGGCGGCGGAATTCGGCGATTTCCTGGCGCTTGCAGGCGGCGAAGATGGACTGGAAGGCCGCACCGAAGATGGCGCCGGCGCGGGGCGAACCGGCGAAGCGCTCGGTCGCCTGGCTCCAGGCGATCGGCAGGCGCGGCGCCGTGGCGGCCACCTTGTCGCCGAAGGTTTCATCGCCGGGATCGGCCCCCTCCCCGATCCCTGCCTCGATCGCGCCGAGCAGGGCGGCGAGGACGAGATAGGGGTTGCAGTCGGCCCCGGCGACGCGGTGCTCGATGCGGGCGGCGGCGGGATCGGCGTTGATCACCCGGATCGAGGACATGCGGTTGTCGTGCCCCCAGTCGCCGAAGACGGGCGCATGGGTGCCGGGGGCGAAGCGGCGATAGGAATTGGCGTGCGGGGCGAAGGTCAGCATCGTGTCCGGCATCGCCGCGACCAGGCCGCCGAGCGCGTGATAGAGCAACGGGGCGGCGCGCGCCTCATCGCCGGTGAAGACGTTGCGCCCGGCGCGGTCGAGCAGCGAGACATGGACATGCATGCCGCTGCCGGCCCAGTTGCCGAAGGGCTTGGCCATGAAGGTCGCGGCGAGGCCGTGCTTGCGGGCGATCTGCTTGACCGCGCGCTTGAACAGCACGGCGTCGTCGGCGATGCGCAGCGCATCCGCCGCGTAGTGCAGCGTGACCTCGAACTGGCCGGGGCCGTTCTCGCTGATCAGCGTGTCGAGCGCGATCGACTGGGCGTCCGCCGCGCGCAGCAGGTCGCGCAGCACGGGTTCGTAATCGTGGATTTCCCACAGGCCGAGCGTGTCGGTCTGCCAGCCGCGCCAGTGGCTTTCATCGGCGCCGCGCGGGGCGACGCGCTGGCCGCCGGTGCGGTTGGGATCGAGCAGGTAGAATTCCAGCTCGACGCCGACCGCCGCGGTGAGGCCGCGCGCGGCGAGCGTGCCGATCACGCGGGAGAGCACGCCGCGCGGATCGGCGTAGAACAGCGCGCCGTCCGGCTCCTGCATGGTCAGCAGCGCCTGGGCGGCGCGGCCCTCGGCCCAGGGCATGATGGCGACGCTGTGCGGCACGGCGAAGCACTTGCCGTCCGGGTCGCCGGTGTCGAAGGCGATGCCGCCCTCGACGATGTCCCGCCCCCAGATGTCGAGCAGATAGGCCGAGCGCGGCAGGGCGATGCCGCCGGCGAACAGCGCCTCCGCCCGGTCGCGCTGGAGCCATTTGCCGCGGGGGACGCCGTTCACGTCGATGATGAACGCCTCGATCAGCTCGCAATCGGCGAGCAGCGCGCGCGGATCGCCCGGCGCCGCCGGCGCGTCCATCTCAGGCCGCCATCTCGGCGCGGACCGCGTCCATCGTCGCTGCGATGGCGCGGCGGGCGCGGGCGACCATGTCGTCGATCTCCGCGGCGCTGATGGTCAGCGGCGGGGCGAAGACCATCGTGTCGCGCACCGCGCGCATGACGAGATCGTTGGCGAAGCAATGGTCGCGGCAGATCGTGCCGACGCGGCCGGTTTTCTCGAAGAAGCGGCGGGTGCGGCGGTCGGCGGTCAGCTCGATCGCGCCGATCAGGCCGACGCCGCGGATCTCGCCGACGATCGGCAGATCGTCCAGCGCGGCGCGCAGCTTTTCGCGCAACATCTCGCCGCTGGCGGCGGCGCGGGCGGCGAGCCCCTCGCGCTCGATGATGTCGAGATTGGCGAGGGCGACGGCGCAGGAGACCGGATGACCGGAATAGGTGAAGCCGTGATAGAACTCGCCGGTCTCGTTGATCAGCACGTCCGCCACGCGATCGCCCACCATGACGGCGGAGAGCGGCGCGTAGCCGGAGGTGATGGCCTTGGCGAGGGTCATCATGTCGGGCGCAATGCCGAAGGTTTCGCAGCCGAACATGCGCCCGGTGCGGCCGAAGCCGCAGATCACCTCGTCGGCGATCAGCAGGATGTCGTTCTCGCGGCAGATGCGCTGGATTTCCGGCCAGTAGGTCGCGGGCGGAATGATGACGCCGCCGGCGCCCTGGATCGGCTCGCCGATGAAGGCGGCGATGTTGTCGGCGCCGAGTTCGGCGATCTTCGCCTCGAGCGCGCGGGCGGCGTGCCGGCCGAATTCGTCCGGGTCCATCTGGCTGCCGCGGCCATACCAGTAGGGCGGCATGATATGGGCGAAATCGGGCAGTGCCGCGCCCTGGCGGTGCATGTCCTTCACTCCGCCGGCGGCGGCGCCCAGCGTGGTCGAGCCGTGATAGCCGTAGTCGCGGCCGATGATGATGCGCTTGGCGGGCTTGCCGCGGGTGATCCAGTAGGTGCGGGCCATGCGCAGCGCGGTATCGACCGCCTCCGATCCCGAGCAGGCGAAGAAGGCGTGATTCAGGTCGCCCGGCGCCATCGCGGCGAGGCGCTCGGCCAGGGCGATGACCGGGCGCGTCGAGGTCTTGAAAAACGTGTTGTAGAAGGGCAGCGCGCGCATCTGCGCCGCCGCCGCCTCGACGAGTTCGGCCCGGCCATAGCCGGCGGCGACGCACCAGAGCCCGGCCATCGCATCGAGAATGCGGTTCCCCTGATCGTCGGTCAGCCAGACGCCGTCGCCCGCGGTGATGATCCGCACCCGCCCCTCGTGGAGGGATTTGTGGTCGGAGAAGGGGTGGAGGTGGTGGGCGGCATCGGCGTGCTGCCAGTCGAGGGCGAGGGTCTGGTCTTGCATGAGTAGCTCCGTTCTGTCGTGCGTGGGGTGCGGCGCGGGCCGCGTGACGGCAACGATCAGGAACGGGGCGGGCTGAAACCGATGCGGGCGCACAGGCGCAGCATCTCGGCATGCAGGTCGAGGCCGGCGCGGGGGGAGACGGGCTGGCGCCGCGCGCCAGGGAGGGACGGAGCCGGCGCTGGTGGACCGGAGCAAAACATCACCAATGGAGAGTATCGGCTCCGGCCGCGCGGTTCAACCGGAATGTGCCGGGTCAGAAGCTCGGCGGCGTGTTGGCGCTGATCACCTCGCAGGGCGCGTCGAACGGGTTGCGGAAGCGATGCGGGATGCGGCTGCGGAAATAATAGGCATCGCCGGCGCCGAGGGCGCGCTCCTGGTCGCCCACGGTGACGAGGAGGCGGCCGCTGACGATCACGCCCGCCTCCTCGCCCTCGTGGCGGAGCATGGATTCGCCGGTATCGGCGCCGGGGGCGTAGGTTTCGTGCAGCATCTGCAGCGCGCGATCCTTCAGGCGGCGGCCGACCATGCGGAAGGAGATCCGCTCGCCGAAAGCGATTTCGGTGAGGTCGGCGGCGGTGAAGAACACGTCTTCCGGGGCGGCGAGATCGAGGGTGAAGAACTCGGCGAGCGACATCGGGATGCCGTCGAGAATCTTCTTCAGCGAGGAGATCGACGGGCTGACCCGGCCCTGCTCGATCAGCGAGATGGCGCCGTTGGTGACGCCGGCGCGGCGGGCCAGCTCGCGCTGGGTGAGGCCGAAGACCTGGCGCATCCGCCGCAGCCGCACGCCGACGCCGGATTCTTCCCCGGCATCGGCATCGGCGGCGGGCGGCGAGAGGCGGTCCGGTTCGGGCGGGGCCGGCGCGTCGGCGTCCATGCTCAGGCGAGAACCCGCTCGACCGGCAGCAGCTCGTGGCCGAGGGCGGCGGCGACGGCGGGATGGACGATCCGCCCCTCGGCGACGTTGAGCCCGGCGCGCAGATGCGGGTCGGCGCGCAGCGCCTCGCGCCAGCCCTGCCCGGCGAGGCGCAGCGCGTAGGGCAGCGTCGCCTGGGCGAGGGCGAAGGTCGAGGTGCGGGGCACCGCGCCCGGCATGTTGGCGACGCAGTAATGCACCACGCCGTCGACCACGTAGGTCGGGTTGTCATGCGTGGTGGGCTTGCTGGTTTCGAAGCAGCCGCCCTGGTCGATCGCGACATCGACCAGCACGGCGCCGCGGCGCATGTGGCCGAGCATGTCGCGCGTGACCAGCTTCGGCGCCGAGGCGCCGGGGACGAGCACCGCGCCGATGACGAGATCGGCGTTGAAGACGGTCTGCTCCAGCGCCTCGGTGGTCGAGAACATGGTTTTCAGCCGCGGGCCGTAGAGATCGTCGAGCTGGGCGAGGCGGGCGATCGACTTGTCGAGGATGGTGACGTCGGCGCCCATGCCCAGCGCGATGCGCGCCGCGTTGGTGCCGACCACGCCGCCGCCGAGCACGACGACATGCGCCGGCGGCACGCCGGGCACGCCGGCGAGCAGGACGCCGAACCCGCCGGCAGCCTTCTGCAGCGACACCGCGCCGACCTGCACCGCCATGCGGCCGGCGACCTCGCTCATCGGCGCGAGCAGCGGCAGGCGGCCCTGCGCGTCGGTCACGGTTTCGTAGGCGATGGCGATGGCGCCGGACTCCATCAGCAGCTTCGCCTGCGCGGGATCGGGGCGAGGTGGAGATAGGTGAACAGGATCTGGCCGGGGCGCAGGCGGCGGCATTCGACGGGCTGCGGCTCCTTCACCTTCACGATCATCTCGGCTTCGGCGAACACGGTCGCGGCATCCGGGGCGATGGCGGCGCCGGCGCGGACATAGGCCGCATCGTCCATGCCGATTCCCTCGCCCGCGCCGGTCTCGACCAGAACGCGATGGCCATGGGCGTGCAGCTCGCGCACCGAAGCGGGCGTGAGGCCGACCCTGAATTCGTTGTTCTTGATCTCCCGCGGAACGCCGATCAGCATGGGCAGGATCCTTTCGCGACGGTGATGTTTAGAATAATCATCACAGCCTAGCCGCGCCCCCTGCCCCGCGCAACCGAATCAGGCGGGATTTCGGCGGAACGATCGGATCTTTCAACGACAGCGTTGCGAAGGCGGGTGATATGTCGCGGACCGCCCCCGGTCTCGTTGATTATTCTTGACGATCATCTTGCGTTTGGCGATGCTTCCGAGACGGGGAACGAAAGCCGGCACAAAGGCCGAACCGCACCGCCGGCGCGATCCGGCGGGAGGGCTGGGAGAGACCATGGAACGCACCAATGCGCCGCCGGGACGCGGCGCCGCGGCCACATCCTTGCGGGGGGCTTGCGGCCAATGGCGGGACCGCTAGTCTCGGCAGCCATGAAAGCGCAGCATGCCGCAAGCGGGCCGGAGGTGGCCGAGAGGCGCGGGCAGATCGTTCTCGAAGACATCAGCCGCGTGTTCGCCGCCGATGCCATCGCTGTCGACCGGGTCAATCTCGTGATCCATCCGGGCGAGTTCTTCACCCTGCTCGGCCCCTCGGGCTGCGGCAAGACGACGTTGCTGCGCATGATCGCCGGCTTCGAGACGCCGGATTCCGGGCGCATCCTGGTCTCCGGTCGGGAAATGCAAGCGGTGCCGGCGCATCATCGGCCGGTGAACACGGTGTTCCAGTCCTACGCGCTGTTCCCGCATCTGAGTGTCGCGGAGAATATCGGTTTCGGGCTCAGGATGCGGCGCATCGCCCGCGCCGAGCGGCGCACGCGCACGCGGCGGATCATGGAGCTGCTGCAGATCGACGCCTTCGCCGACCGCAACCCGGCACAGCTTTCCGGCGGGCAGCGCCAGCGCGTCGCCCTCGCCCGCGCGCTGGTCAACGAGCCGGAGGTGGTGCTGCTCGACGAGCCGCTTTCGGCGCTCGACGCCAAGCTGCGGGCGGAATTGCAGGTCGAGCTGATGCGGATGCAGAAGCGGCTTGGCATGACGTTCATCTTCGTCACCCACGACCAGCACGAGGCGCTGGTGATGAGCGACCGGATCGGGGTGATGCAGCGCGGCCGGCTGCTCCAGGTCGGGCCGGTGCTGGATGTCTACGAGCGGCCATCGAGCGTGTTCGTCGCCGAGTTTCTCGGCCTGTCGAACATCTGGCCGGTTACGCCGCTGCCGGGAGGGCTGATCGAGACGCCGCTCGGCAGGCTGGCGATCGGCGCGCCCGATCCGGCGCGCGGCACGGCGATGATCCGCCCCGAGAAAATCTGGATGTACGGCGAGGGCGGCGCGCCCGCCGGGCGGGCGAACCTGCTGGGCGGCATCGTGCGCGAGGCGATCTATATGGGCGCGTCGACGCAATATCGGGTCGAGCTTGAGAACGGCGCGCCGCTGCTGGTCTATGACACCAACAACCAGGCGGCCGAGCGGAGCTGGCGGCCCGGCGAGGCGGTGACCTGCGAGCTGAAACCCGAAAACATCGTGCTGATCGGCGCATGAGTGCGGCGACCGCCTCGCGGCGCGGGAGTGCGGCGCGGGCCGAACGCTTCGGCCGCGCGGTGCGGCTCTGGGTCACGGCGGGGCCGGGCCTCGCGTGGATCGTGGCGTTCCTCGTGCTGCCGAGCGCGATCCTGCTCGGCATCGGGTTCTTCACCTCGGGCAGCTATGGCGGGCCGGAACTGCCGCTGACGCTTCAGCCGCTGCGCGAGGTCGCCGGCTATTCGATCCTGGGCTGGAGTTCGGGCAACATCACCGTGCTCGCGCGCTCGCTCATCCAGGCGATGAGTGCGGGGGTGCTGACGGTGCTGTTCGCCTATCCGGTGGTGTTCTTCATCGTCACCCGCCCGCCGGCGGCGCGGCCGCTGCTGCTGCTGTTCATCGTGCTGCCGTCCTGGACCAACCAGGTGGTGCGGACCTATGCGTGGATGGAGCTGCTCGGGCCGGAATCGGCCTTGTCTCATCTGGTCCAGTCGCTCGGGCTGCTGCAGCCGCATCTCGGCCTGTTTCCGGGCGTGCTCGCGATGCAGATCGGGCTGACCTACAACTACCTGCCCTACATGGTGGTGCCGCTCTACGCCGCGGCGGAGAAGCTCGACTGGGCGCTGGTCGAGGCCGGGCGGGATCTCTACGCCTCGGGCCCCAGGCTGTTCTGGAACACGGTGTTTCCGCAGACCCTGCCGGGCCTGCTCTCGGGCATCATTCTCGTCGTCATCCCCGCTTTCGGCGATTACGTGGTGCCCACGCTGCTCGGCGGCGGCAAGTCGATGATGATCGGCTCGCTGATCGCCTCGCAATTCCTGGAAACGCCGAACTGGCCCTATGGCGCGGCGCTGACGATCTTCATGCTGGTGTTCACCTGCGCGGGGCTGCTCGCCTTCCGGGTGCTGAGCAAGCGGCTCGGCGGCGCCGAGGAGAGCATGATGTGAGGCGCGGATGATGGGCATCTCGCTGGGAAAATCGACCCGCCGCTCGCTGCTGGCGATGAGCCTGCCGGTTTATGTGCTGCTCTACGCGCCGCTGCTGCTGATCGCGATCTTTTCCTTCGCGCCGCCGCCTCTGGCCAGGGGGCAGACCTTCTACTGGTATGCCGACCTGCTGCATTCGCCCGAGGTGATCGCGGCGTTCCGGCGGTCGCTGACGCTGGCGATCGGCTCTTCGGTGCTGGGGACGGCGCTGGGCACGCTGATGGGCTTCGGCCTGTATCGCTATCGCGACCGCCGCGCGCGGGGCTTCGCGAGCGCGCTGCCGAGCCTGATCATCTATACGCCGATCATCATGCCGAGCCTGGTGTTCGGGATTTCCGAGCTGATCTTCTTCAGCTTCATCCACGGCGCGACCGGGCTGCTCGGCGCGGGGCTGCTGACGATGGGGATCGCGCATGTCACCTTCGAGGCGCCGTTCGTCGCCCTCGTGGTGTTCGCCCGGCTGTCCGGGCTCGATCCGAACATGTTCGAGGCGTCGCACGACCTTTACGCCGATGCGCGGCAATCCTTCCTGCATCTGACCGTGCCGGTGATCCGCCCGGCGATCATCGGCGGGTTCCTGCTCGCCTTCACGCTGTCGATCGACGATTTCACGATCAGCTTCTTCACCGCGGGGCCGGGCAGCACGACGCTGCCGATCTATATCTACAGCGCGGTGGCGCGGAAGGGCGTTTCACCCGACATCAACGCGCTGGCGACGCTGATGATCGCCACCGTGATCGGCACCGGGCTGCTGCAATACGCCTTCACGAGAAACCGGACGCGAAAGCTCGTCGCGCGGCCGGGAGACTGACACGGACGAGCCGCCGGCAAGGCAATGGACGAGGACGCGGCAACGCGGATGGATCAACGCTACAGGAGGTTTTTGATGAAGGGATTGATGGGCAGGATCGCGGGGGGCGCGCTTGCCGCGCTGATCGCGATCGGCGGTGGCGCGCCGGCCGCGCATGCCGCGGGCAAGACGCTCTATCTGTTCAACTGGCAGGACTATATCGGCAAGGGCCTGATCAAGAAGTTCGAGGCCTATTGCGGCTGCAAGGTGGTGCAGACCTATTACGACTCCAACTCGGAGCTTGAGGCGAAGCTGCGCGCGGGCGGGGATTCGCAATATGACGTCGTCGTGCCATCGAGCTACTACATCCCGCAGCTCGTCCAGCAGGGGCTGATCCGCACGCTCGACAAGGCGAAGCTGCCGAACTTCAAGAACCTGCTGCCGCGCTTTCGAAATGTCAGCTACGATCCGCACGACGCGCATGTGGTGCCCTATCAGTGGGGCACGATCGTGATCGGCTACAACAAGGACAAGATCAAGAACCCGCCCGACAGCTGGGCAGCGCTGTTCGATCCGAAATACAATTCGGGCTATCCGTTCTCGATGATGAAGGGCTCGGGGCGCGACCTGATCGGCGCGGCCTGCGCCTATCTCGGCGAAGGCTTCGCCTGCAAGACCAAGGCGGCCTGGATCAAGGCGGCGAAGCTGATCGAGACGCAGGTCAAGCGGCCGAACTTCTCCGGCTTCGTCGACGGCGATCCGACGATGCAGCAGCTCAAGAAGGGCGTGGTCGCGATCGGCATGACCTGGAGCGGCAGCGTCGCGCAGTGCTACGCCGACAAGACCTGCCTGAACATCGGCTGGATTCTGCCGAAGGAAGGCTCGGAAGCCTGGGTGGACAACATGGCGATCCCGACCCATGCGCCCGACCCGGAGCTTGCCTACAAGTTCATCAACTTCATCCTCGGCGCGAAGCAGGGGGCGGAGCTTTCGAACTTCAACATGTATCCGAGCCCGAACGCGGCCTCGGCGCCGTATCTCGACAAGGCGATCAAGCAGCCGCTGGTGACGCCGACGCCGGCGCAGATCAAGCGGCTCAGCTTCCTTCCCGCGCTGACTCCGGCGCAGAGCAAGGAATTCGGTGCGATCTGGACCGCGGTCCGGCAGCACTGAGACACGACGGCGCGCCCAGCCGGGCGCGCCGGACCTGCGGCGCGGCGCCGGGACGCCGCGCCGCACATCGCAACCGGGCATATCGCCGGCATGGCCTCGCCGCCCGCCGGGACCGCCCTTGAGGCACACATGACCGACCTGGCCGAATGGTTCAACGAACACCGCATCACCGAAGTCGAATGTCTGGTGCCGGACATCACCGGCATCCCGCGCGGCAAGATCATGCCGGCGCAGAAATTCCTGCGCGGCGGCGCGCCACGGCTGCCAGAGAGCATCTTCATCCAGTCCGTCACCGGGGAATATCCCGAAGATCCGGACGACAAGCTGACCGATCCGGCGATCATCGACATCAACCTGATCCCCGATCCCTCCACCGTCCGCCTCGTGCCCTGGGCGCACGAGCCGACCGCGCAGATCATCCATGACTGCCAGTATTCCAATGGCCGGCCGGTGACAATCGCGCCACGGCAGGTGCTGCGCCATGTGCTCGCACTGTACGAGGAGCGCGGCTGGAAGCCGGTGCTGGCGCCGGAGCTGGAATTCTACCTGGTCGGGCGCAATACCGATCCCGACTATCCGCTGGCGCCACCGGTCGGCCGGTCGGGCCGGCAGGAAACCGGGCGACAATCCTACTCGATCGACGCGGTGAACGAGTTCGACCCGCTGTTCGAGGAGATGTACGATTTCTGCGAGATGCAGGAACTTGATCTCGACACGCTCATCCACGAGGAAGGGGCGGCGCAGGTCGAGATCAACTTCCTGCATGGCGATCCGCTGAACCGGGCGGACCAGGTGTTCCTGTTCAAGCGCACGGTGCGCGAGGTCGCCTTGCGGCACGACATGTACGCCACCTTCATGGCCAAGCCGATGGACGAGGAGCCGGGCAGCGCCATGCATGTGCACCAGAGCGTGGTCGATCTCGAAACCGGGCGAACGCTGTTCGCCGACACTGACGGGCGGCCGAGCCCGCTGTTTCTCTCCTTCATCGCCGGGTTGCAGAAATACATCCCGGTGATCATGCCGATCTTCGCGCCGAACGTGAATTCGTATCGGCGGCTGACGCGGTTCTCCAACGCGCCGATCAACCTGCAATGGGGGCACGACAACCGGACCTGCGGGCTGCGCGTGCCCTATGGCGAGGCGGATGCGATGCGCGTCGAGAACCGGGTGCCGGGGGCGGATGCGAACCCCTATCTCGCCTTCGCCGCCTCGCTCGCCTGCGGCTATCTCGGCATGGTGGAAGGGCTGACGCCGACGCCGGCCTTCCGCGGCTCGGCCTATTCGCAGCCCTATTCGCTGCCGCGCGAACTCTCGCACGCGCTCGAGATGATGGAGCAGGCGCGGCCGCTGATCGACATTCTCGGGCAGAAGCTGGTCGAGGTGTTCGTCGCGGTGAAGCGGCTCGAATACGAAACCTACCTGCGGGTGATCAGCTCGTGGGAACGCGAACACCTGCTGCTGAACGTCTGAACCGCATGGCCCTGTCGAACTACTACGAAACGACGGCGCGCTATGCCGCGACGACAGCGCCGCTGACGGGCGATCTGCGCTGCGATGTCGCGATCATCGGCGCGGGGATGACCGGATGCGCGGCGGCGCTGCATCTCGCCGAGCGCGGCTATCGCGTGGTCGTGCTGGAGGGCGAGCGCATCGGCTTCGGCGCCTCGGGGCGGAATGGCGGGCAGGTGCTGCCGGGCTTCGCCGCCGATCTCGGCAAGCTGCGGCGGCTCGTCGGCGGTCCGGCGGCGAAGGCGCTGTGGGAGATGTCGCTGGAAGCGGTGGATCTCGTGCATGCGCAGATCGCGCGGTTCGCGATTCCGTGCGATCCGCGGCGGGGGTATCTGCATGTCGCGGTGAAGGCGCGGCAGGTGGGCGAGCTGGAAGCCTGGCAGCGGGAACTCGAGGAACTCGGGCTGGAGGGATTCCGGCTGCTGCGCGGTGCGGCCTTGCAGGAGCGGCTGCGCAGTCCGCGCTACGTTGCCGGGCTGCTCGATCCGGTCGCCGGCCATATCCATCCGCTGAACTACACGCTCGGCCTCGCCCATGCGGCGATGGCGGCGGGGGCCACGATCCATACCGGCACGCGGGTCGCCTCGATCACGCCGGGCGATGAGGTGGTGCTGAAAACGGCAGGCGGCAGCGTGCGCGCGGAGCATCTGCTGATCTGCGGCAATGCCTATCTCGGCACGCTGGTGCGGCCGATCGCCGGGCATGTGATGCCGGTCGGCACCTATATCGTCGCGACCGAATCGCGCGCGGATGTCCGCGATCTCATTCCGCATGACGAGGCGGTGGCCGACCTCAATTTCGTGCTCGACTATTTCCGCCGCAGTGCGGATGACCGGATGCTGTTCGGCGGGCGCGTTTCATATTCCACGCTGCCGCCGCCCAACCTCGGCGCGGCGATGCTGGCGCGGGCAAAACGGGCCTTTCCGCAGCTCGCGGATGCGCGGGCCGAGCACGTGTGGGGCGGCAATGTCGCGATCACCCGCAACCGGCTGCCGCATTTCGGCCGCCTCGGCCGCAACGTGCTGTTCGCCCAGGGGTTTTCGGGGCATGGCGTGGCGCTGACCGGGCTGGCTGGCCGGCTGATGGCCGAGGCGGTGGCCGGGCGCGCCGAGCGGTTCGATATCTTCACCCGCATTCCGCATGCGCGGTTTCCGGGCGGCCCCTTGCTGCGAATGCCAACCCTGGTGCTGGCGACAAGCTGGTTCCGGCTGCGGGACATGCTCTGACCGGGTTGCCAGAAACAACAACCTGTGGTTGCTATTCGGGACAAACCCGGAGACACGCGCCATGCGCCCTGCCCGCCTTGCGCCCGCGCTGTGCGGCGCGGCCATCCTGCTCGTCGCGATCGCGTGGCGGCGGGGCGGCGAGTATGACGAGTTCTATTCCGTCTTTCTCGTGGCCGGGCATCCGCGGCCGGACTGGCCGGCTTCGCCTTTCAGCGCCGGCGCGGCGGGGGCGTTCTATCGCGGCCATGCGGGGTTCGGCGCGATCGCCGCGACGTTGCGGCGGGGCGATGTGCATCCGCCGCTGTATTTCTGGCTGCTGTCGCTCTGGCGCGATGGGGTCGGGTTCGGGCTGTTCCGGCTGCGGCTGCTCTCGGTGGCGGAGACGCTGGGCGCGCTGGCGCTGCTCGGGCGGATCGCCTCGCGGATGGGCGTCAGCGCATCGCTGGCGATCGTGATCACGACGCTGTTCTACGGCTTCGCCTATACCGGGATCGTGGCGCGGGATTTCGCGCTGGCGACACTGTGCGCGATGGCGGGGACGCTGCTGGCGATCGATGCGGCGCGCGCCGGCAGCGCCCGCGCCGGGTTTTGCGCCGGCGCGCTGCTCGGGGCCGCGTGTTTCAGCAATGACCTGGCGGTTTTCACGGCGCTGGCGGTGGGTCTCTGGCTGACCGCGATGACCTGGCGGCGATGGCGGGTGTGGCTGGCCGCGGCGATCGGCGGGGCGATGTTCCTGCCGGCGGGGCTGTGGTTCTTTCTCGCGCAGGCGGGGTCGCGGCGGGGGCAGTTTCCGCCGTTTCACCTCGCCCCGGCGCTGCTGAGCCTGGCGCGGGATGAGGCCGGCGCGCTGCTCGGCGCCCTGCCCCGCGAGGTGCCGGCGGCCCTGTCGATGCCGGTTGCGACGGTACTGGGGGTGGGTCTGGCCGGGTTGGTCATCCTTGTCCTTCGCGACGAGCGGCGCGCGCTCGGGCGAGAGGACCGGGCGCTGCTGGCGGCGGGGTTCGCTGCACCGCCGCTCGGCCTGCTGACGTTGGGGGCGGCGTTCGGCAACCAGCCTTTCGAGATGCGCTATGTGTGGCTCGGCCTGCCCTTTGCCGGCTGGCGCTGGCGGCCACGCTGCGGGATCGGCCGCGCGTGCTGGCGGCACTGCTGGCGGTCGGGGCGGCGTCGGTCGCGGGGCTCGCGCTTTCGCCGGCGACGATGCAGCCGGCCGGGCGCACGGCGCGGGCGGCAGCGGCGCTGCCGGCGGATACGCTGGTTGTTCTGCCGTTCGGCAATGACGGGGTGGGCGTGCCCGGCCCGTTCGTGGCCGCCTCACCGCCGCAGATGCGCATCCTGGTGGCGCGGGCGGCGGGGCCGGCGGTGCTGGCGGCGGCGCGGCCGTATCCGCGGGTCGCCGTCGCACGGATCGAGGTGGATGGGGCCAGCCGCGCGCTGGTGCCCCGGCTCGATGCCCTGTTCAAGGCCGCGCCCTGCTGGCACTCTGTGCCGGCGGGACCGCTGCTTGCGGTGTTCGCCAACACATGCCGGGAGCGGATATGAGCGGATTTTTCGAGGGGTTCAGCGAAACGACGGCCGATCTCGGCGATGGGCGGAAGTTCCGGCTGCGCAGCGGCGGCAGCGGGCCGCCGCTGGTGATGCTGCATGGCATGCCGCAGACCCATTGCATGTGGCACAGAATTGCCCCTGCGCTGGCGGAACGGTTCACCGTGATCTGCCCGGACATCACCGGCTATGGCGGCAGCCACAAGCCGGCGGCGAGCGAGGATCACGCGCCGTATTCCAAGCGGCGGATGGCGCGGGATATCGTGGACCTCGCCACGCATCTCGGGATTGGGCGCTTCGCGCTGGTTGGCCATGATCGCGGGGCGCGGGTGTCGCACCGGTTGGCGCTCGACCATCCGGACCGGATCTCGCAACTTGCCGTGCTCGACATCATTCCCACGATCGAGCATTTCGAGCGCACCGACATGCGCTTCGCCATGGGCTATTATCACTGGTTCTTTCTTGCCCAGCCGGCGCCGCTGCCCGAAGACCTGATCAACCGCGACGCCGGATACTGGCTGCTGTCGCAGACCGCCCGGCACAAGACGGCGCGGGCGGTGTTCGACGAGACGGCGATGGCGGATTATCGCCGGGCGATGGCCGACCCGGCGACGGTGACGGCGATCTGCGAGGATTATCGCGCGGCGGCGACGATCGACCTTGACCATGACCGCGAGAGCCGGGCGCGGCGGGAGAAGATTGCCGCGCCGCTGCTGGTGCTGTGGGGGGCGCGCGGGCTGGTTGGCGCGCTGTATGACCCCTTGGAGATCTGGCGGGGGTATGCGGCCGGGGCGGTCGCGGGGCGGGCCATCGAGTCGGGCCATTATCTGGCGGAGGAGGCCCCGGAGGCGACGCTTGCCGCGCTCCAGGGGTTTCTGGCGGAGGGTTAGGCCGAAGGCGGGATCAGGCGGTCAGCGCCGCCGGTTCCTTGCGCTCGCGCTTGACGATGAGTTTGTTGAGCGCGTGGATATAGGCGCGGGCGGCGGCGACGATGGTATCGGTATCCGAGCCCTGACCGTCGACGCTCTTGCCGTTTTCCTCAAGCCGGACGCCGCATTTCGCCTGGGCGTCGGTGCCTTCGGTGACGGCGCCGACGGTGAAGAGCTTCAGCTCCGCCTCGTGCGGGCAGATCGCGCGGATGGCGTTGAAGGTGGCATCGACCGGGCCATCGCCATGCGATTCATGCACTTTCACCTCGCCATCGATTTCGAGTTCGAGGCGGGCGCGGGGCTTGGCCTTGGAGCCGGCCCAGACTTCGAGGGCGACGAAGCGGATGCGGCTCTGGTCGCGCAGCACGGTTTCGTCGAACAGGGCGGCGATGTCTTCGTCGTAGACCAGCTTCTTGCGGTCGGCGAGGTCCTTGAAGCGGCGGAAGGCGTCGTTCAGGGCGTTGTCGCCGACTTCGCCATAGCCGAGGGCGCGCAGCTTGTCGCGGAAGGCGGCGCGGCCGGAATGTTTGCCGAGCACGAGGCTGGTTTTCTGCCAGCCGACGGATTCGGGCGTCATGATTTCGTAGGTGGCGGCGTTTTTCAGCACGCCGTCCTGGTGGATGCCGCTTTCATGGGCGAAGGCGTTGCGCCCGACGATCGCCTTGTTGGGCTGGACGTCGAACCCGGTGATGGTGGCGAGCAGCTTGGAGGTGCGCAGGATGCGCGGGGTTTCGATATTGTTGCGGTAGGGCACGGCATCGGGGCGGGTGCGGATCGCCATCACGATCTCTTCCAGCGCGGCGTTGCCGGCGCGCTCGCCGATTCCGTTGATGGTGCATTCGATCTGGCGGGCGCCGGCCTTGATGGCGGCGATGGTGTTGGCGACGGCGAGGCCGAGATCGTTATGGTTGTGGGTGGAGAAGATCACGCCATCGGCGCCGGGGACGCGCTCGCGCAGCATGGTGAAGATGCGGGCGATGTCTTCCGGCACGGCGTAGCCCACGGTGTCGGGGATGTTGATCGTGGTGGCACCGGCGCGGATGGCGGCCTCGACGCAGCGGCAGAGGAAATCGGGCTCGGTGCGGCTGCCATCCTCGGCGGACCATTCGACGTCGTCGGTATAGTCGCGGGCGAGGGTGACGGAGCGGACGACCGCTTCGAGCACGGCTTCGGGCTCCATTCGCAGCTTGTATTTCATGTGCAGCGGCGAGGTGGAGATGAAGGTGTGGATGCGCTTGCGCTCGGCGGGCTTCACCGCCTCGCCGGCGCGGACGATATCGTCGCGGCCGGAGCGGGCGAGGCCGGCGATGACGGGGCCCTTGATGGTTTCGGCGATGCGGCGCACGCTTTCGAAATCACCCTGGCTGGCGATGGGGAAGCCCGCCTCGATGACATCGACGCCGAGTTCGGCCAGGGCTTCGGCCATGCGCAGCTTCTCGTCGAGATTCATCGAGAAGCCGGGGGATTGTTCGCCGTCGCGGAGCGTGGTGTCGAAGATGAAGACGCGATCGTCGGGGATTTCGCCGAAATTGGGGTGATTGATGGTCATGAGTGAAACTCGCTCTGTCTGATGAAACCGGAGGGTCGCTTCGTTCCCCTGTGCGCGCCGGCTTTCGGCCGGGGGTTACGCCCAGGGGCCGATAAGTCGAAGCGCGCCGATCAGCGCCGGGCCGGAGAGCGGCCGGTCGTGCAGCAAGACCCGAGCGTGGTTGCCGAACATCATTTCCTTTTCCGCGTAGCACGGGGGTGCTGGCGGGCGCAAGGCAGCGGCGAAGGCCGCCGGCCGGGACCGGCGGCGGTGGGGCGGGCGCGGGCGGGGGATCAGGCGGCGCGCGGCGGGGCGCGCTGGTGATGCGGACAGGGCAAAAGGGTGCGGCCGGCGGGCGCGGGATTGGCGGATGCGGGATTGATGGAAGCGGGGGCGAAGGGCGCGGCGGCGGGGGGTTCGGGTTGGGGTTGGGGTTCGGGTTCGGCTTGCTGGTAGTGGGGGATGGGGGGATTGCGGAGGCCGAGCATGTGGCAGAGCGGGCGGAGGATGCGGCCGAAGCGGTAATCGGAGGCGATGAGGGTTTGCGTGGCGGGGCGGCGGAGCAGATGGTCGAGCTGGGCGGCGCAGACACGGGCCTCGAAGATGCGGATGCCGAGCCAGGCGCGGTTGCGCGGGAGGGGCGGCGCATCGGGGTTCGGGGTGGTTTTCGGCGCGGGGGCGAGAGTGGCGCGGCGTGGCGCGTGGCGCGGCGCGATGGGGCGCGCGGGCTGGCTGCGCAGGCGGCGGACGAGGCTGGCGAAGCGGCTGGCGGTGCGGCCGAGGCGGGCGCAGAGGCGGATGGTGAAGGGTCCGGTGCCGGGATAGCCCCGGCAGATGAAGAGAAACACCCCCTCCCCCGCCCGCCGGGCGACGCCCCTGAGCAGGGTTTCGATGATCAGGCCGAACATCGTTTCGGGCGCTGCGGACTCCATGCGGGCAGACAAGCATGGAGGGTCGGGGGTGAGAAAGGGATTTTTGCGGGGGGTTAGATTTTGTGGCGGTGGGGTGGGGGAAAGGAGTTATTCAAGGCGGCGGCCTGTATTCTGCTTTGCGCCCTTCCCAGTCGCCCAGTCATCATGAGGGCACGCTCCAAAGCTGAGACTCGTGGTTGTTCCGCTGGTCGACCGGCTTGGGGGGAAGCCGCCCGTCCGCTCTAGTCAACGATTTATGAAGTAGCTGACGTTTGTCGCGCCAAAGACAGAAACCGGGCGAGCTGCTTTCGTACGGAGAAGACGTCAGGCCGTTTCTCTTATTCTTGCACCCAGCCCACTGATCTGCAAGCGTATGGGTCGGGGGGCGTTGCAATGGCTTTCAAAGCAGGCGTTGTGTTGGTTGTCGGTGCGGGGTTTGCAAAGAACGCAGGCATGCCACTGGCCAACGAGTTCACCGAACGCCTTCTCGACGTAAATATGCTGAAAGAGAATGGGCCCAGCGTGGCGCAAGCCGCGTTCCTTCGTCGTTTTGTAAATGAGACCTTCAACGGCGGTGTCGACACACCAGACGAGAAGTGGCCAGAACTTGAGGACATATTCACTCTTGTCGACCAATCAGCAAACTCCGGCCACCATCTCGGCCGCCTATACTCGGCCGCAGACCTTCGCGTTGTTCGGCGGGCAATGATCGTCCGGATCGTCCATATGCTCCAACAAGCCTACAAAAAGCAGATGAAACGGCGCGATGCGGATTCTAAGCTGCTTAACGCGCTATTCGATGGCCTCAGGTTAGACAACACAGCTGTGTTGAGCATGAACTGGGACATGGTTTTCGAACGCGGCATCGCATTGCGACAACAAGTCCGGCACATCGAATACGGTTGCCATGCGAATCCAATTCGTTTCCAGAATGACCAAGTGCGCAAGAGACGCTCAGCGGAATTAGGGACCAGGACGCTTCACCTTCTCAAGCCTCATGGGTCGATCAACTGGCTCTACTGTGATGCCTGCCGTGAAGTGTTCTGGTTACCTCCAAACGAAACCGAAAAGGTCGCGCAGACCCTTTTTCAAGACAGAGACTGGCGCGCTGTCTTTGGGCCGACGTATAAGGGCACCTATCCCAAATCTGTAAGACCTCATTGTCCGCATTGCCGTTCGCAATCGCTTGGCACCCGAATAGCGACCTTCAGCTATCGCAAGGCACTCGATTTTCCGATGCACGCAGCGACTTGGAGAACGGCGGAAGAACACCTCAAGACGGCGACCCATTGGGTATTCTTTGGATATTCCATGCCCGCGGCGGATTTCGAGTTCAAATATCTGCTGAAGCGTGTCCAACTTACCGGGGTTATTCCACCTGATATCACGGTGATAACGGGCGGCAGCAACAAAGCGGCAGACGAAACAATACGCCGCTACAAACAGTTCTTCGGTGACGGGCCTGGCGACCGACACTATTTTCGTGCCGGCCTGACAAAAGAGGTGGTCAGCCACCTTCGTAGCGTTGAGGCACTCAATCCAGATAGACGGGCACGCCGATCGAACGTGAAGTCGGCATCCCGCAGGTCGTGATCAACGGGTCCATTCTCCCCGAATACTCCAGAGGCGCAGCATTTCCTCGCGGCCCGAGACGATATCAAGTTAACCGGGCCAACGGCAGCTTTCGGGATCTCGCAGCTCATGCGCAGACGTCGGACGTGGGGGCGAAAGCTTCCGTAACGACGGGCCCAGGCAATGGCCGCTATTCTCATTTTCCGCTCCAAAGCGGTCTGGCAGCCATCGGCTCGTGCCAGGCATCGGCGGTGACGCATCGGAAGCTTGTACGGTTCGAAACCGAAACTCACCCAGCTTAATCAGCAAAAATTTTTTGGTTCTTTTTTATAAAAAAGAACGCCTTTTCAGAACCTTGCGGCGGGAGCAAAAAAAATCAGAGGGAGAAGACGATCACGCTTTCGAGGTGGGGCGAGGCGGGGAACTGGTCGATGGGGGTGGCGGCGGTGATGTCGTAGCCGGCGCGGCGGAGGGGGGTGGCGTCGCGGGTCAGGGCGTCGGGGTTGCAGCTGACGTAGACGATGCGTTTGACCTTGGATTCGGCGATGGCGCGGATTTGGGGGGCGGCGCCGTCGAAGGGCGGGTCGAGGACGATGGCAGCGGCGGCGGAGAGTTCCCTGGCGGTCATCGGGCGGCGGGCGAGGTCGCGGGTTTCGGTGGTGATGCGGCCGGCGAGGCCGGCGGCGCGGGCGGCGGCGTCGAGGGCGGCGATGGCGGGTTGGTTGCCTTCGACGGCGTGGATTCGGGCGGCTTCGGCGAGGGGGCCGGTGAGGGTGCCGATGCCGGCGTAGAGTTCGACGATCTGGGATTTGCGGGTGAGTTTCGGGGGCAGGCCGGCGAGGACGGCGGCGCGGATGGCGGCTTCGCCTTCGGTGGTGGGCTGGAGGAAGGCGCCGGGCGGGATGGTGACGGCGAGGCCGGCGCAATGGAGGATGGGCGGGCGCTGGAGGAGGACGGGTTCGTCGGCCAGGCTGATGCGGGGCAGGTCGTGCTCGCGGGCGAAGGCGACGAGGCGGGCGCGATCGGCGGCGGTGGCGGGGGCGTCGAGGGTGATGGCGATGTCGGCGCCGGTGTCGAGCAGGTTGACGAGGACGCTGCCGGTTTTGTGGAAGGCGGCGAGGCGGGCGAGCAGGTCGCGCAGTTTGGGGATGAGGGCCTCGATCGTGGGGTGTGCGAGGGGGCATTCGGCGATGTCGACCACGTCGCGGGAGCGGGGGGCGTGGAAGCCGAGGCGGAGGGCGCCGCCGACGCGCATGGCGGCGAGATCGACCCGGCGGCGGGTGCCCATCGGGATGGCGACGAGGGGGGCGAGCGGTGCGGCGGGGAAGCCGGCCTGGGCGAGGGCGGCGCGCAGGCGTTCGCGTTTGGCGGCGTGCTGGGTGGCGGGGGGGATGTGCTGCGCGGTGCAGCCGCCGCAGGCGCCGAAGTGACGGCAGGGTGGTGTGGCGGGTTCAGGCGGCATCGCGGGCTTCGATGATGACGTGGGCGTAGGCGTAGGGGGGTTCGTCGGTCAGGGAGACGTGGACGAAGGCGATGCGGCCGGGCGGGGTGAGTGCGGCGAGGCGGGTGGCGGCGGCGCCGGTGAGGTGCATGGTGGGCTGGCCGGTGGGCAGGTTGACGACGCCGAGATCGGACATGAAGACGCCGTGGCTGAAGCCGGTGCCGAGGGCCTTGGCGCAGGCTTCCTTGGCGGCGAAGCGTTTGGCGAGGGTTGCGGCGAACTGGGCCGGGCGGCGGGCGGCGCGGCGGCGTTCGGTTTCGGTGAAGACGCGGTGGATGAAGCGTTCGCCGAAGCGTTCGAGCGTGCGCTCGACGCGGCGGATGTCACAGAGGTCGGAGCCGATGCCGATGATCATGGGGGTGTCATAGAGAGAGTGGGAGGCAGCGCCAAGGCGGGGGTCAGGTGCGGGCGCGATCGACCTGGGCGACGCCGCCGGCGGCGCGCAGGCCGGCGATGACCTGGGAGAGGTGCCGGAGGTCGCGCACCTCGACATCCATCAGGCATTCGAAGAAATCCTGCTGGCGGTGGATGATCTTGAGGTTGGCGATGGCGCCGTCCTGCTTGGCGACGGCGTTGGCGATGTTGGCGAGGGTGGCGGGGGCGTTGGCGGCGATGACGCTGATGCGGCCGGTGAAGGGGCGTTCGCGGCCGGCGCCGTCGCGCGTGCCTTCCTTGCCGTGGCCGATCTGGGTGTAATCCCAGTCGACATCGATGAAGCGCTCGGGCGTGGTGGCGAAGGTTTCGAGGGTGAGGCAGTCGCGGGTGTGGATGGTGACGCCTTTGCCGGTGGCGATGATGCCGACGATCTTGTCGCCCGGGAGGGGGTGGCAGCAGCCGGCGTAGTGGACTTCCATTCCGGAGATGAGGCCGGTGATGGGCAGGCCGGTGCCGCGCGCGGGGGGGCGCGGGGCGCGGGCGAGCAGGCCGGGGACCATGCGGGGGGCGCGGGATTCGCGCAGTTCGGGATAGGCGGCGTGGACCACGTCCTTCGCGGCGAGATTGCCGGTGCCGACGGCGACGTAGAGATCGTCGAGGCTGGCCTGTTTCAGTCCCTTGAGCGCGGCTTCCAGCACTTTTTCGGAGCCATCGACGCCGTCCTGGCGGAAGGACTTGGCGAGGGCGGCCTTGCCCTGGTCGCGGTTCTGCTCGCGCAGCTGGCTGGCGATGAAGCGGCGGACGCGGGCGCGGGCCTTGCCGGTGACGACGAAGCGTTCCCATGAGGGCGAGGGCGTGCCGCCGCGGGCGGTGAGGATTTCGACCTGGTCGCCGTTTTGCAGTTCGTAGCGCAGCGGCATCAGCCGGCCGTTGATGCGGGCGCCGACGCAGGTATCGCCGATCTGGGAGTGGACGGCGTAGGCGAAATCGACGGCGGTGGCGCCGCGGGGGAGCTGGATGAGCTGGCCCTTGGGGGTGAAGCAGAAGACCTGGTCCTGGTAGAGTTCGAGCTTGGTGTTTTCGAGGAATTCGTCGGGGGCGGAGGAGTTTTCGAGGATTTCGAGCAGGTCCTGCACCCAGCGGAACTGTTTGACGTCGGACGCGGAGGCGTCGCCCTGCTTGTAGAGCCAGTGCGCGGCGACGCCGTTTTCGGCGATGGCGTGCATTTCGGGGGTGCGGATCTGCACCTCGATTTTCTGGTTGCGCGGATGGCGCAGCGTCACCCCGGTGTGGAGCGACTGGTACATGTTGGCCTTGGGGGTGGAGATGTAGTCCTTGAAGCGGCCGGCGATGACGGGGAAGGCGGCGTGGATGGCGCCGAGGGCGATGTAGCATTGCTCGCGGGTGGGGACGAGGATGCGGAAGGCCATGATGTCCGACAACTGCTCGAAGGCGACGTTGCGGCGCTGCATCTTTTCCCAGATCGAGTAGATCGACTTTTCGCGGCCGGAAATGTCGACCACCTCGACCCCGGCATCGCCGAGGATGCGGCCGAGCTCGCCGCGCACCTCGTCGATCACGTCGGCGCCCTGGCCGCGCAGGAAGTTCAGCCGGGCCTTGATCGAATCGGCGGCCTCGGGATCGAGCACGGCGAAGGCGCGGTTTTGCAGCTCGACCTTGACGCGGTCCATGCCGATGCGTTCGGCGAGCGGCGCGTAGATCTCCATCGTCTCGCGGGCGATCCGCGCGCGGCGCTCGGGCGCGCGGACGAAGTCGATGGTGCGCATGTTGTGCAGGCGGTCGGCCAGCTTGACGAGCAGGACGCGGATGTCCTTGCTCATCGCCAGCACGAGCTTGCGGAAATTCTCGGCCTGCTTGGTGCGGTCGGACTGGAGTTCGAGGCGGGTCAGCTTGGTGACGCCATCGACCAGGCCGGCGATTTCGGGGCCGAAGCGGCCGGACAGGGTCGGCAGGGTGACGCCGGTATCCTCGATGACGTCGTGCAGCAGGGCGGTGGCGATGCTGCTGGCGTCGAGCCGGTAATCGGCGAGGATTCCGGCCACTTCGAGCGGGTGGGAGATGTAGGGATCGCCGTTTTCGCGGGTCTGGCCGGCATGGGCGGCCTCGGCGACGCCGTAGGCGTCGTCGATCAGGGCGGCGTCGATCCGCGGGTCGTAGGCGGCGATCCGGCTGATCAGCGGGGTCAGCGCCTCGTGGGTGACGGTGAGGCCGGAAAGCCCCTCGGGCGCGCGGGAGGGCTGGTTCAACGCCAGCCCGTCGCGCGGCGCGCCCACCGGTTCACGGTCCGGTCAGCGGCGCGGACGGCCGCCGCCAAGCTCGGCCTCGATCGCGGCGGCGATGTCCTCGGAGGTCATTTCCTCGGATTCGGCGGCCAGCGCGGCGGCTTCCTCCTCGGCGGAGACGTCTTGCAGGCCGAAAATGTTCTGGTCGGTCGGGATCAGGTCCTGCACTTCCTCGTCGGCCGGCTCCGGGTCGGGGACGCGGGAGAGCGACTTCACCAGGTCCTGCTCAAGTTCGCCGAAGACGACGGTGGAATCGGCGATTTCGCGAAGGGCGACGACGGGGTTCTTGTCGTTGTCGCGGTCGATGGTGATGGCGGCGCCGCGCGAGAGGTTGCGGGCGCGCTGGGCCGCGAGCAGCACCAGCTCGAACCGGTTGGGGATCTGTTCGATGCAGTCTTCGACGGTGACGCGGGCCATGGGAACACTCCAGCCGGGCGCCCGGGGGCGCCGTGAACAACCTGATTGGTGAAAATAGCAACGAAGCGCCCGGCATGCAAGCAGACCGGAGCGTTCCTGCTACCAGCGCGCGATGCCGCGCGCGGCTTCGGGCGGAAGCGCGTCGAGCAGCGCCGCCGCCGATGAATTCAGCACAGGATGCACCCAATCGGGCGCAACATCAAGCAGGGGGCGCAGGACGAAGACGCGCTGGTGCGCGCGCGGATGCGGCAGCAGAGGCGGCGACGCGTCGCGCACCATTCCGTTGACGTCGATCAGGTCGAGATCGAGCGTGCGCGCGGCATTGGCGACGCCGCGGATGCGGCCGAACGCCGCCTCGACCCGGTGCAGGGCGGCGAGCAGCTCGGCCGGATCGGGCGCGCCGGAGAATCGGGCGACGCCGTTGCAATACGCCGGCTGGTGCGGATCGGGCGGCACCGGCGCGGTTCGGTACCAACGTGAAACGGCCTCGAACTGAAGATTTGGAATTTTCGCGACGTCTTCCAAGGCGCGAAGACATGTGTCATACGGTGAGACGGCTTCTGCGAAAGGCAGGTTTGCACCGAGCGCTATCAGGATCATGTGGCCTACTTTTAGTTGCGTGACACTTTTACGTAAACGTGCTTTGTCGAACGTGTTTTAAGCAGATTGTTTGACCTAGCTTTATTAGTCTTGAAAGGCTTTTGCGATGCGCCTGTTACCCCAAGAAAAAACGGCGTTGTTCATCGATGGCGCAAATCTGTATGCGGCGTCCCGCGCGCTGGGGTTCGACGTCGATTACAGGAGGCTTCTGGAATTTTTCGACAAGTCGCACCTGATCCGGGCGCATTATTACTCCGCGCTGCTGGAAACCGAGGAATATTCGCCGCTCAAGCCGCTCACCGACTGGCTGGCATATAATGGGTACACTCTGGTCACCAAGCCGGCCAAGGAGTTCACCGATGGCGCGGGACGGCGCCGGGTGAAGGGCAACATGGATATCGAACTCGCGATCGACATGCTCGAAATCGCGCCGCATATCGACCATGCCGTGCTGTTTTCGGGCGATTCCGATTTTCGCCGCCTCGTCGAGGCGGTGCAGCGGCGCGGCGTGCGCGTTTCGGTCATCTCGACCATCAAGACCAGCCCGCCGATGATCGCCGACGAGTTGCGCCGCCAGGCCGACCAGTTCATTGATCTCGCCGATATCGCGCCCGAGTTCACCCGCCGGCAGACCGAGCCGAAGCAGCGCGCGCCGCGCGGCGAGGCCGGCCAGGACTGAGCCGTCCGGGGACCGAGCCGCCGATGCAAGCGGAGCCGCCGCGCGACTGCCCGCTTTGCCCGCGCCTTGCGGAATTCCGCGCGGCGAACGGGGCGGCGTTTCCCCTCTGGTTCAATGCGCCAGTGCCGGGTTTCGGCCCGCGCGATGCGCGGCTCCTGGTCGTCGGGCTGGCGCCGGGGCTGCGCGGCGCCAACCGCACCGGCCGGCCCTTCACCGGCGATTTCGCCGGCAAGCTGCTCTATGGCACGCTGCTGAAATTCGGCCTCGCCCGCGGCAGCTATGCCGAGCGCGCGGATGACGGGCTGGAGTTGCGCGATTGCCGGATCGTCAATGCGGTGCGCTGCGTGCCGCCGGCAAACCGGCCGCTGCCGGCCGAGATTTCCGCCTGCAACCGTTTCCTGAAAGACGAGATCGCGGCGATGACGCGGCTGCGCGGCATCCTCGCGCTCGGCGGCGTCGCGCACCAGGCGACGCTGCGCGCCTTCGGGCTGAAGGCGAGTCATGCGCGGTTCGGCCATGGCGCGACGATCGAGCTGCCCGGCGGCATCACGCTCGTGGACAGTTTCCACGTCTCCCGCCTCAACACCAATACCGGGCGGCTGACCGCGGCGATGTTCGAATCGGTGGTCGGCGGCCTGCTCGCGCGGATCGGCGGCTGATTTCCGCGCGCTTTGGCGAAACCGCCGACGCGGGATAGAGAGATCGCATGGAGTCAGCGCCGCGCCCTGCCCCGCCCGCCGCGCCATCGCTGGTGACGGCGCATGGACGCGCGGCGCTGCTCGATCCCGATGGGGAGTTGCGGCTGCTCACGACCGCCGAGGCGCGGGCGGCGCTGCGCGACCTGCCGCCGCCGCTCGTGGTGCATGGCCCGGCGACGCTGCGGCGGCTCGACCTCTCGAGTCCGGTGTTCGACCTGCTCGACCTGTTCGCCTTCGTGCTGCCGGCGGTGACGGCGGCGCCGACCCCGGCGGGCCTTGCCCGCGCCCTCGATTTCGACCCGCCGGAGACGATCGAGGCGGCGGCGGCGCTGCTGCCGGACATCGCCACCGCCCTGCTCGGCCGGCTTGGCCAGGGGGCGTCGCTGCCGATGAACCGCCGGGCCGCGGGGCTCGCGGCGCTGATGGGCGAGGCCGGCTGGCCCTGGGCGAAGCCGGTGGCGGCGGCGCTGGGGCAGCCCGCCGCGCGGCCGGACCGGGCGGCGCTGCGGCTCGGCGTGATCCTGCCCGAATGGGAGGAGGAGGCGCCGCGGCCGCCGCCCGCCGCCTATCCGGTGCCGCCGGAGGCCGCGCGCGAGCGGCTGGCCGGGCTGCTCGGCGGCGGGGCGGAACCGCGGCCGGCGCAATCGGATTACGCCTCGGCCTCGACCGCCGCCTTCGCGCCGCCGGAGGCCGAGGGCGTGCCGCACTGCGTGCTGGCCGAGGCCGGCACCGGGACCGGCAAGACGCTCGGCTATCTCGCCCCCGCCTCGCTCTGGGCCGAGCGGAATCAGGGCAGCGTGTGGATCTCGACCTATACGCGGCATTTGCAGCGGCAGATCGAGCAGGAGACGGCGCGGCTGGAGGGCGACGCGGCGCGGCGGCGCCGGCGCGTCGTGCTGCGCAAGGGGCGGGAGAACTATCTCTGCCTGCTGAATTTCGAGGACGCGACCGCCGGGGCGCGGGGGGGCAATCTCGTCGGCCTCGGGCTGGTGGCGCGCTGGGCGCTGGCCTCGGGCGATCATGACATCGCCGGCGGCGACCTGCCGGGCTGGTTCGCCGAGCTGTTCGGCGCCGGGCTGCTCGCGCAGATCGCCGACCGGCGCGGCGAGTGCATCCATTCGGCCTGCGCGCACTGGAAGCGCTGCACGATCGAGCATGTGATCCGCCGCGCCCGCGGCGCCGATCTCGTGATCGCCAATCATGCGCTGGTGATGGCGCAGGCGGTGTGGGGCGGGCTCGACGATGCGGGCGTGCCGACGCGCTACGTGTTCGACGAGGGGCATCATCTGTTCGACGCCGCCGATTCGGCCTTCGCCGCCGAGCTTTCCGGCGCCAGCATGGCGGAGCTGCGCCGGTGGCTGCTTGGCGCTGAAGGCGGGCGGTCGCGCGCGCGGGGGCTGGCGCGGCGGCTGGAGGATCTGGTCGGTGCCGATGCGCAGCTCGCCCCGCCGATCGAGGCGATGCGGGCGGCGGCGCGGGTGCTGCCGGGCGGGGCGGCGCTGGCACGGCTCGCTGATCCGGCGGCGACGCTTGACGAGATCGGCCCCGGCGCGGCCGAGGCCTTTCTCGCCGCCCTCGCCGCCCAGGCCCGCGCCCGGGCCGCACCGGCCGAACGCGAGGCGGCCCTCGATATCGAGGCGGATCTCTACCCCGCCGAGCCGGCGCTTGCCGCCGCCGCCGACGATCTCGGGCGGGATCTCGCACGGCTCGAAACGCCGCTCGCGGCACTGCGCGCGCGGCTGGCCGCACGGCTGGAGGAGGAGGCGGGCAGCATCGAGAGCGCCGAGCGGCAGCGGATCGAGGCGGCGATTCGCGGGCTCACGCGGCGGGCGCTCGATCCGCTGGCGAGCTGGCGGCGGATGCTCGCCGCCGTGGGCGCCGCGCCGCCGGAGCCGGGCGAGCGGCCGCACCATGTGCTGTTCATCCGCCACGGCCGCGACAGCGCGCTGCTGTCGCATCTGCTCGACCCGACCGAGGCCTTCGCGGATGCGGTGGCGAGCCGGGCGCATGGGCTGCTGATCACCTCGGCGACGCTGCGCGACCGCACCACCGCGGTGGAGGACGCCGAGCAGGACGCCGAATGGCGGCGGGCGGAGGCGCGCAGCGGCGCGGCCCATCTCGCCGCACCGGCGATTCGCGCCGCCTTCGCCTCGCCCTTCGACTATCCGGCGCAGACGCGGATTTTCATCGTGCGCGACAATCTTCGCGCCTCGCCGGAGGCGCTGGCGGCGGGGTTTCGCGCGCTGTTCCTGGCCGCGGGCGGCGGCGCGCTGGGGCTGTTCACCGCGATCGCGCGGCTGCGCGACGTGCAGGCGCGGATTGCCCCCGCGCTGGATGCGGCCAACATCCCGCTCTTTGCCCAGCATGTCGATGCGATGAACAATGCGACCCTGGTCGAGAGTTTCCGGGCCGAGCGGAATGCCTGCCTGCTCGGCACCGACGCGATGCGCGATGGGGTCGACATTCCGGGCAACGCGCTGCGCCTCGTCGTGTTCGAACGCACGCCCTGGCCGCGGCCGGACATCCTGCACCGGGTGCGGCGCACCCATCTCTCGGAGGGCGATCCGCGCGCGTATGACGACGCGATCGTCAGGCTTCGGCTGCGGCAGGGATTTGGCCGGCTCATCCGCCGCGCCGGCGACCGTGGCGTGTTCGTGCTGCTGGACCGGGCGTTTCCCTCGCGCCTTGAGAGCGCGTTTCCGCCCGGCGCGGCCGTGCAGCGCGCGGGGCTGGCCGAGACGGTCGAGGCGGTGCGGCGGTTTTTCGCCAGCGACCACCCGCCCGGCTGAACCCGCCACGGCCAGGGGCGGTGCGCCGACCGCCCTTGCGCGGCGCGGCGGGATTTGCGGACCGTCCAAAGATATGTTTAATTGAAGTAACAAATAGTCCTATTTTCTGTACGTTTTAAAGAAAATTTTACGATACGATTCTTCAACGGGATCGCAGGAGGCATTATGAAAATCGAGCAGCCGGCCGGCTCGGGCCGCAATTCCCGCAAATTGAAACTGCTGACCAGCGTTTGCGCCGCCGTGGTGCTCGGCACGCAGCAACCGGCGCTCGCGTTGAACGGGCCGGCGCCGGTGACGTTCGACGGCGGCGCGCTCGGCCCGCTGGTGGTCAGCGGCGGCCTTGACGGCTATGCCTATGGCCTGACCGGGACGGGCAAGGTCGGCGGTCATGACCTGTTGCGCTCAAGCCGGAATTTTGGCGCCGAGCTGATGAACAGCCAGATTTCGCTGCAGAAGCCGACAGGGCTGGTGCGGTTCACCTTGCAGATCGGCTCGGTCAATTCGCTGTCGCTCGGCACGGCGCCGGCGGCGACATCGGTGACGACCTTCTCCACCGGGCCGATCTATGCCGCGTATGTGACGCTCGCCCGAGCCGGCATGTTTCGGTCTCGGTGGGGCGGATCGATTCGCTGGAGGGCTACGAGGCC
>NZ_CAJQZK010000030.1:0-37307 GCF_907164655.1 Acidocella sp. C78 | reverse complement strand
TTGCACTCGCCCTTGGAGTTCTCGACGCGGATGCCGACGCCTCGAGCGCGTTGCGGATGGCGCGGATGACCTTTTCCACCTTGGCGGTGCCGAGGATGGAATAATCGACATTGTAGAGATTGGCCGGATCGAGATCGCGATAGCCGCGCCGCATGCACTCTTCATAGGTGTTGCGGAAGAGCATGAATTCCAGCTCGGTCGCGGCGAGCGCGGTCAGGCCCGTGGCGGCGAGACGGTCGAGCTGGCGGCGCAGGATGCTGCGCGGGGCGACCGGCGCCAGGGTGCCGTCATGCAGCGCGATGTCGCAGAGCACGATCGCGGCGCCCTCCTGCCAGGCGGCGCGGCGCAGGGTCGCGAGATCGGGGCGGAAGACGAAATCGCCATAGCCGCGGTCCCAGGAGGCGAAATCATAGCCGGAGACCGGCGTCATCTCGACATCGACGGCGAGCAGATAGTTGCAGCCCTCCGAGGCGTCGGTCAGGACGTTGTCGAGGAAGAAGCGGGGCATCACCCGCTTGCCCTGCAACCGCCCCTGCATGTCGGGCGCCGCCATCACGATCGTGTCGATCGCTCCGGCATCGACCGCCGCGCGCAGTTCGTCGAGCGTCATGCCGCCGGACGCGGTGATGTTCTGTGCAGACAGATCGTTGTTCATGATCGCACCTCCCGGCGGACTATTGCATGAGCCCAGTGTGACGATCTTGACATTCGGCGACAAGCGGCGATCGCGCGGGTTTGTGTTCAGATGTCAAAGCGGCACGGGCGGAATTTGCCACAGTCGGCAGACTGCCGAATTTCGTTGCGCAACGGCCGCGCCGCCCGGCATTCTGGCGCGGCACCGACGGATTGAAGGGGATCATGGGTCTGCCTGCCGCCGCGTCCGGATCGACATCCTGCCATGTGCTCGCCGCCGCGGCGTCCGGGGTGACTTCGTTCATCCGTGGCGCGGGGGCCGACCCGGACCTGGTGCTCGGCGAGGCGGGATTCGATCCGCGCGACCTTGAGGACCCCTGCGCCACCGTGCCGCTGGCGCGCTATGTCGCGATGATGGAACGGGCGGCGGCGCGCAGCGGCGATACGCATTTCGGCCTGCGCTTCGGCCAGCATTCCAGCCGAGGCGCTCGGGCTGATCGGCCACTCGCGCTGGGCGGCCGGATGTCGGCACCGGCTGGCGGCTTTCGCCCGCCACTTCATCGAGCACCAGCAGAATACCGAAACCCGCCTGCGCGGAGGGGCGATCGCTGCGGCTGGAATACGTCGTCGATCCGCGGATCTGGTCGCGACGGCAGGATGCCGAGCTGACGATGGGGATGTTCGCCAACCTGCTGCGGCGCGCGCTCGGCGGCGCGCTGGAGATCGAGGAGGTCTGGTTCGAGCACCCGGCGCCGGAACAGGCGCAGGCGCATGCGGCGGCGTTCGGCGCGCCGGTGTTCTTCGCCGCCCGGCGAACGCGATCAGCTTCCGCGCGGCGGGGCTGGACCGGCCGATGCCGGCGCGCGACCCGGCGCGCTTCGCCGCCCTGGCGAGGAGCTGCGCCGGATCGGCGGCGGCGGCGCCGCGCGACCTGCTCGGCGCGGTGACGAGCGAGATCCGCAGGAAGCTGCCCGAGGGCCCGGCGGATCGACCGCGTGGCCGCAAGCCTCGGCCTGCCGCGCTGGACGCTGCAGCGCCGGCTCGCCGAGTACGGCCTCACCTATTCCGGGTGCATCGACCAGGTCGGGCGCGGCTCGCGCTGATGTATCTCGCCGAGCCGCATCTCTCGATCGCCGCGGTCGCCGAACTGCTCGGCTATTCCGAGGTGAGCGCCTTCTCGCGGCCTGCCGCCGGCTGCATGGCGCCTCGCCCGAGGCGGTGCGCCGCAAGCTCGGCGCGCGAACGATGCCTGACAGCACGACCGGGCGGGAAAGCCCGGCGCACACGGCCTGACGGTCAACATGGGAGACGGAGATGTCGAACGACCAGGATGAGGCCGGATCCTCGCGAGGATACCGCAACGCTGCACAAGATGGGCTATGCGCAGGAACTGTCCGGCGCATGCACGGATTTTCCAACTTCGCAATCGCCTTCTCGATCATCTGCATCCTGGCGGGCGGAATCACCTCGTTCCAGGCGGCGTTCTCCGCCGCCGGGCCGGGGGGCGTGTTCGTCGGCTGGATCGTGGGGTCGATCTTTTCGATGGTGATCGCGCTGTCGATGGCGCAGATCGCCTCCGCCTACCCGACGGCCGGCGCGCTGTATCACTGGTCGTCGCTGCTCGGCGGGCGGGGCTGGGGCTGGGCGACCGCCTTCGTCAACCTGCTCGGGCTGATCTTCGTCGTCGCCTCGGTGAATGTCGGCGCCTACGACCTGTTCACCAGCCTGATCCTCGGCAACATGTTCCATATCGACACGTCGCACTGGGGGTTCTGGCAGCAGACCATCGCCGTCGTCCTGATCACCGCGAGCCAGGGCGCGTTCAACCACATGGGCATTCGCACCACCACGCGGCTGACCGATTTCTCCGGCTACCTGATCTTCTTCATCGCCATCGTGCTGACCATCGCGATGCTGGTGGGCGCGCAGCATTACGATGTCTCGCGGCTGTTCACCTTCATCAACTATTCCGGCAAGGCCGGCGGCGGGGTGGTGCCGCATAGCGGCAACCTGTTCTACCTCTTCATGCTCGGGCTGCTGCTGCCGCTCTACACCATCACCGGGTTCGACGGCGCGGCCCACACATCGGAAGAGACGGTGAACGCACGGCGCACCGTGCCGCGCGGGATCATCAATTCGGTGTTCTGGTCGTTCGCCTTCGGCCTGGTGATGGAGGCCGCGATCCTGCTGGCGATGCCGGATCTCGGCAAGGCGGCGGCGCAGGGCGGCAACGTGTTCTTCAACCTGCTCGCCGGGCTGCCGGTGATCCTGCCGGTGAAATACCTGCTCTATGTCGGCATCGTCGTCGCCAACTATCTCTGCGCGCTGGCGGGGGTGACCTCGACCTCGCGGATGATCTTCGCCTTCGCGCGCGATGGCGGGCTGCCCGGCCACGCGATCTGGCGGCGGGTGAGCCCGACGCACCGCACGCCGGTCGGCGCGATCTGGCTGACCGCGGTGCTCTCGGTCGCGGCGACGCTGTATTCGCCGGCCTTCGCGGCGCTGGCGGCGGGCTGCGCGATGTTCCTCTATATCTCCTACGCCATGCCGGTCGCGGCCGGGCTGTTCGCCGAGGGCAAGACCTGGACCGAGTTCGGCCCGTTCCGCCTCGGCGCGCTCTCGAAGCCGCTCGCGGTCGTCTCGATCATCGGCGTGTTCGTGCTGATCTATATCGGCATCCAGCCGCCCAACGATATCCTGATCACCTATGGTCTCGGCCTGATCGTGCTGATGCTGGTGCTCTGGTTCGGCGTGGCGCGGGTGCGCTTCCCCGGCCCGCCGATCAGCCGCGAGGCGATCGCGAGCCGGGCGGCAGAAATCGCGGCCGAGGAACGCGCGGTCCATGAAGGGGCGGGAGGCTGAGATGGCACCGACCGCAACCCTGCCGACGCATCTGCTGATCGGCGGCGCGTTCGAGGCGGGCGCGGGCGCGCCGGTGCCGGTGGTCAACCCCCGGACGGGTGCGGTGATCGCCGAGATCGCCGAGGCCGATGCCGGCCAGGTGGCCCGCGCGGTGGAAGCCGCCGGGCGCGCCTTTCCCGCCTATGCGGCGCTGCCGCCGGGCGAGCGCGCGGCGCTGCTGCTGCGCCTCGCCGATGCGATCGAGGCGGAGGCGGAGGATTTCGCCGCGCTGGAGGCGCTGAACTGCGGCAAGCCGCGCCCGGCCGTGCTGCGCGACGAGATGCCCGCCATCGTCGACTGTTTCCGCTTCTTCGCCGGCGCCGCCCGCTGCCTGTCCGGCAGTGCGGCGGGGGAGTATCTGGCCGGTCACACCTCGATGATCCGGCGCGATCCGGTCGGCCCGGTCGCGCAGATCGCGCCGTGGAACTATCCGCTGATGATGGCGGCGTGGAAGATCGCCCCCGCTCTCGCCGCCGGCAACACGGTCGTGCTCAAGCCCTCGGAACTGACGCCGCTGACCGCGCTGAAGCTCGCAAGGCTCGCCGCCGGCATTCTGCCAGAGGGCGTGCTCAACGTGATTTCGGGGCGCGGGCCGAGCACCGGCCAGGCGCTGATCGACACGCCGGGGGTGGCGATGATCTCGCTCACCGGCTCGATCGGCACCGGCGAGCGGGTGATCCAGGCGGCCTCGACCTCGATCAAGCGCACCCATCTCGAACTCGGCGGCAAGGCGCCGGTGATCATCTTCGACGACGCCGATATCGACGCCGCCGTCGCCGCGGTGCGGGACTTCGGATACTACAATTCCGGACAGGACTGCACGGCGGCCTGCCGGGTCTATGCCGGAGCCAAGGTCTATGACCGGTTCGTGGCCGATCTCGCTTCGGCGGTGGCGAAGCTCCGTTACGACCGGGCGGATGATTCCGAGAACGATATCGGCCCGGTGATCTCGGCGCGCCAGCGTGAGCGGGTGGGCGGCTTCGTCGCCCGCGCGGCGGCGCTGCCGCATGTCGAGGTCGTCGCCGGCGGGCGCGATGCGGCGGGGGCGGGGTTCTATTACGAACCCACCGTGATTGCCGGTGCGGCGCAGGACGACGAGATCGTGCGCCGCGAAGTGTTCGGCCCCGTCGTGTCCGTCACGCGCTTCACCGATCCCGAGCAGGCGATCGTCTGGGCAAACGACTCCGATTACGGCCTCGCCTCATCGGTCTGGACGCGCGATGTCGGGCGGGCGATGCGCCTGGCCGCCGGGCTGCGCTATGGCGCGACCTGGGTGAATTGCCACTTCATGCTCGCCAACGAAATGCCGCATGGCGGGCTGAAGCGGTCGGGCTACGGCAAGGATCTCTCCGCCTACGCGCTGGAGGATTATACCGTGGTCCGCCACGTCATGGTCCGGCTGGACTGATCCTGCCCGGGCCGGACGATGCGTCAGGGCACGGCTTTCAGGTGGAAGGATTTCGGCCGGGTGAGATGCTCGAAGCCGATCCGCGAGAGGGTGCAGCCGCGGCCGGAATCCTTCACCCCGACCCAGGCCAGCGCCGGGTCGAGATAGTCGCAGCGGTTCATGAACACGGTGCCGGTCTCGATCTCGCCGCCGATGCGCGCCGCGGCCTCCATGTCCCGTGTCCAGACCGAGGCGGTGAGGCCATAGGGGCTGTCGTTCATCAGGCCGATCGCCTCCTCGTCCGAGCCGACCTTCATGATGCCGACGACCGGGCCGAAGCTCTCGCTGCGCATCACGTCCATCCGGTGATCGACATCCACCAGCACCTGGGGCGCGAGATAGGGCGTGCCGGGCCGGCTTGCGGGGAACCGCACCTCGTCGATCAGCGCGGTGGCACCGGCGGCGATTGCGTCTGCGATCTGCCCGCGTACGAAATCGGCCCCGGCGGCGTTGACCATCGGGCCCAGCGTGGTCGCCGGGTCGAGCGAATGGCCGAGCCGGTAGGCGTTGGTGGTCTCGACGAAGCGGGCGATGAAATCGTCATATATCGCGGCATCGACATAGATCCGCTCGATCCCGCAGCAGGACTGGCCGGAATTGAAGAACGCGCCGTCGACCAGGTTGTCGGCGGCGTGGACGATATCGGCATCGCGCCGGACATAGGCGGGGTCCTTGCCGCCGAGTTCGAGGCCGATGCCGGCGAAGCGCTCGGCGGCGGCGCGGACGACGCGATGGCCGGTGGCCACCGAGCCGGTGAAGGCGATGAAATCGACGCGCGGATCGCGGATCACCGCCTCGGCGTCGGCATTGGCGAGGTGGAGCACCTGGAAGACATGCTCCGGCAGGCCGGCGGCGGCGAAGGATTCGGCGAAACGCTCGGCGCAGAGCAGCGTCTGCGAGGCCTGTTTCAGCACCACCGCGTTGCCGGCAAGCAGCGCGGGAACGACGCTGTTGACGGTGATCAGACAGGGATAGTTCCAGGCGCCGATGACGAAGACGACGCCGAGCGGCTCGCGGGTGATGAACCGCTCGAAGCCGGCGACCGGCGTGGGCCGGACCGGTGCGAGCGACTCGCCGGCGAGCGCGATCATCATCCGCGCGCGTTCGGCGACGCCGCGGATCTCCCCCGGCGTCTGGCTCACCGGCCGGCCCATCTGCGCGCTGATCTCGGCGGCGATCGCAGCACCATTGGCGGTGAAATGCGCAACGAAGCGCTCGCAGATCGCCATCCGTTCGGCGAGACCGACGCGCCGCCAGGCCTTTTGCGCGGCGGCGGCCCGCTCCAGCGTCCGCTCGATCTCGGCCGGCGCGACAAGGGCGCGGGCGGCGACCTCGGTGCCGTCGGCGGGGGACAGGATGCGGTGAATCCGGGGATGCTCGGCCACGGCGGGACCTCCAGTCTGCGTCCGTTCAGTCTGCCATGCCGCCTCGCGGCCCGGCAATGACATCAGAGCGCAGAATGGGGGGCGCCGGCTTCGCGCGCCATCGCCGGCGCGGCTCGTCATGGGTCAAGCGACGGTTCTCGCGTCACCCTCCCGGACATGCCTGGAACTGGCTTGTCCCGATCGCCGAGCCATACGCCGGGTCCTTGCGGCGGGCCGCGTTTTCATCATGGTTGTCTCCGGTCATGGCCCGATCTTTGTTGCGCCGGCCAAAAACAGCTACCGTTGAGGGACGTAAATGCGAAATGCGACGGAGACCACCATGAGCAGCCATGACATTTCCGTACTCCGCGAAGGCCGCGAATCAGAGCTGGCCGCACAGTGGATCTATCAGGAATGGGCACGATACGAGTCGGATGCAACATGGGCGCAGAATCAGAACGACATCGCCCGCTCGCTGGATGCCTCGGTCACCATTCCCAAATTCTTCGGTGCCCGCGCGAACGGCGAATTGGTGGGCATCGCCAGCATCGTGCCACACGACCTGCCCACGCGGCCGGCCCTCGGCCCCTGGCTGGCGAATGTGCTTGTTCTGCCGTCGTGGCGCCGCCGCGGCATTGGCGGCGCGCTCGTCCAACATGTGATGGACTATGCGGGCGCGCTGGAGATGCCGTTCTACCTGTACACTGCCGACCAGGCGGCGCTTTACGAGAGACTGGGCTGGCAGACCATCGAGCAGGACAGCTATGTCGGCAAGCCGATTACCCTCATGCGCTATCCGCCGGCGTAGAGCACGTTCCAATCCATTCGGATCGGATGCTGTGCTCGATCATGTTGAAAATCAGAGCATCTTGATGCGATCGGACGGCGCTTTCCGACCGGATGATGCGCTGGCCGCCGCGGCCGCGTCGCGCTGCTCGACAAGCCAGGCCTGCTGGCCCACCTGTTTGCGCATTCCATCGTCGAGCAGATCGAGCAATTGGCGTGAATAGCGGTAGCCCTCGCAGTCCACGGCCAGGAACCCGCGCATTGTGGGGCTGCGATTATAAAGCCCCTGCATGTACACCACCCACACCTGATACGTCTCCGCGTCGATCGCATCGCGGTGCAGGATGATGTTTTCCATGTGGTCGCAGATCAGTTCGTTCACGGCCAGGACCTTGCTGCGCAGGGGTTCCTCGGAAGGAAGAGGCAAGCCGTCGTAGAAATAGGGCCGGCACTCGGGGTGGCTGATGAATGTTTGCAGGATGTTCCCGCCGACATTGTAGATTTGCCAGCTTGTCTGCGTCTCCAGCGCTTCGCGATCGCCCCTCAACTGGTTGCGGATCAGCAGGAAGCCGAGCGCCGATATTGCGGGTGCGGCCCAGGTGCCGAGCATGGTCCATTCGTCGACAGTAAGCATGCACGCAGCCGCCCCCTTCGCGGCGAGAAGCCAACCTGGCGGGTGGCCCGTCGAGATGAAAAAAGCCGGCATGTCCCGGCGATGCGATTTTGCAACGTTCTTAAATCGGGGCCAAGAGGCAGGATATGGCCATGACGGGCAAACAACTGCGCCGCCCGCTGCCGAGCGCTCGCTCGCGGGCGGCGGCGGCCCGCTTTGGAGTGGCGCCTCCCTCCACGGGTGTTACGCGCCGTCGCGGCGCACTGAGAAATCCGGGTTAGTTTCCGCCAAAGGGATCTGGTTCGATACCGAACTCTGGCCTTGTTTGTCTGGCTCGGCGGAAGAGCCCTTTCAGCGAACGCCGCTCCCACATCCTATGCATTCCAACGCCGCCAAGTAGCGCTAGACTCCACTTCGCGGTTGCCGAGGCGTGAAATAGCTTGCCCACAAAGAAGCCCACATACACATGACCGAGATAGATGAAGAGTGACGCGCCGGACAGCGCGAGAACCACTCCCGAGGCGGCTTTAGGCAGCTTGATTCGTGGAACGTACAGGATCAGCAATACTGCGAGAAAAAGCGGGATCGCATTCAGCCAGCCATAGGTCGGACCGTCCAGCAGGGCGAAGATGAAAGCCGTGATCGTGGCGCTGAATTTTTGCCCTTGGCTGCCGGCGTTGGCCACGAGAATGCCGAGAGCGAAAGTCGCGAAATTTCCGATCGGCGAGATCTGCGCGAGCGACAATTCTGGCGCCCCCTGGGTAAGAAAGCCGGGCTGTATAAGCACGGGCAATCCGAATTTAGCCACCATGCCAACGCCTAGAAGCGCAAGCGTGAAGGGCCGCAGGGATCGAGCGGTCTTCCAGCGGGCGGGGGCGAACTGGAGGGCGAGGTAGATGATGAACAGGTTCTGGATCAGCGCGTGAACGTACCAGAACAGAATAACATGCCTGAAAACAGGAACGTGGCGGGCAATCAGCGCGGGATAATTTACGAGGTCGGTGCCGAGCATGAAAAGACTCGGCGGCGGAGGGTGGCCTTGCCAGAAGCTGGCGATCGTCGCGAGGAGGGTGAAGCCGATGGTCGGTAGCAGAATGTTCTTGATCGATGTCAGGATACGGTGTGCCGCTCCTCCCGAAAAAATCTCCCGCAACTGCATCCGTCCGAAAAGATAGCCCGAAACCAGAAACAAGGCGCCAGTTTCCCCATCTCCCAGCTTCGTCAGTCTGAAATGATATGCGACGACGAGTGCGATCGCCACGGCGCGAATGGCCATGAAACTATCCACCGAAGTCCACCAGCGCGAGGTTGTCTTCCCTTTTGCCGAGAGTTCCGCAATGCTCCTTTCCTGCCAGTCGACGGGAAGTTCGCCAACGACCTCTTCCGCAGCCAGAAACGCCTCGACATAAGAGAGGCTGTCTCCACCAAGTTCGGCGAAGGTCGATGAGGCTCTGACCTCCTCACCGGCGAATATCTCCTGCCAGCGACGACGAAGCGCTTCCGCCTGTGCGGACGTTGCGGGATGTCGCGCTTCCGCCTCAGCAAAACCGGCGCTTCGCGCGTGCTCGATCAGGGCTGAGCGATCAAACTTACCGTTCGGGAGCGTGGGCAGCCTGCCCTCGAACAGCCAGATCTTGCGCGGCATCATGTAGGTTGGAAGCGTCAGCGCGAGGCGTGCGGTGATCGCGGCCTGATCCAGCCGAATCGCACCGTCATGCGCGACAAACGCCTCGATGCTGGCACGGTCCCCGTCCCGCAGCGGCAGAGCTACCGCCATCGCGACTCCAGGACAGGCTTGCAGCGCGCTGGTGACTTCCGAAAGCTCTACCCTGAAGCCGCGTATCTTGATCTGATCGTCGCCACGGCCCATCATCAATACGTTGCCATCCTTAAGGTAGCGCCCCTGATCGCCGGTGTAATACACGGCTTCGCCGGTCGCGGCGTCGACCCCACGGTCTTGCGGTTCGATCAGCACGCCATCGCGGACGTAGCCAAGGCTGAGAAACCGTGACTGGATGGCGATTTCTCCTGGTTCCCGGTCGAAACGCGGCTGTCGATCCGGCCCGATGATAAGAACCTTGAACCCCTCAACTCCTCCACCGATCGGCACACTCGTCCACCCCTCGTCGCGGCGGAACCGGTAGAAGCTGACGGCCTGGGGGGTCTCGCTAGATCCATAGAAGTTCACGTGTTCCGCATTCGGGGCGAACCGTGAGACAGCCGCGAGCAGTCTTGGCGATAGCTGGTCCCCGCCCCAGAACATCCTGCGCAGTGCGGGAAGGGTGACGGCATCCGCCCCGCTGGCCAGCAGCAATTGTCCCGTCGGCGGTGTAAGATGCGCCACGGTCACCTGGTTTTTCTCTAACCACGACCGCAGCCGGCCGGGTTCGGTGATTTCGCATTGGCGCGGGATGGCGAGGGTTGCGCCGATTGAAAGCGGGGTGAAAATGTCACGCAGCACGGGGTCGTGGGAGAGTCCCGAAAGCATGGAAAACTTGTCGTCCGCGACAAGCCCGAACTGCTCGGTGTGCCAGCCAATGAAATGCACGAGAGCGGCGTGATTGCACGCGATGCCCTTGGGTGTTCCCGTGCTCCCCGACGTAAAGAGCATGTAGGCAAGATCGGTATCCGGGCTGATCGCTGGCTGCTCACTGGCCTCGTACGGGCGATCAATGTCAGTCACCTCTGTTAGCATTTCGAACATCTTCACGGATGTCTCATGCGCAAGGTCATTGGCGAGCGCCCTGACCCCATCTCCCCCGGCCGGAATGATCATCTGCGGACGGCACGTTGAAATGAAGGTTTCCAGCCTCTTCGCCGGATAGCTCCAATCCATGATCACGAACACCGCCCCGGCTCGCAATGCGCCCAATACCGTCCAGATCAGTTCGGCCCGCCGTTCGGCAAGAATGGCGACGCGATTTCCTCTGGCGATACCTTGGCGCAAAAGCGCCTCCGCCATTTCTCGCGATTTCTGCTCCAGTTCGGCATAGGTCCAGGCGGCATCATCACAAGTTACTGCAATACGCTTCGGAAAAAGAGCTACCGTTCGCATGAATGCGTCGTGAATCAGTTGATTCTTCATGGATTTTATTTCCAAGCCGATCCTGGTTATGACGGTAAAACAAATTAATATTTTACTATTTTGATTATTATTGAAAATACATCGAATTTATATCAATAGAAAAACATTACGTATTCTTTCAATCGTTTCGATATCTTGCAAACTCATCACCGCTTCATCGTTTGCCCGCCTCGTGCGAACGGCGCATCGAATTAAAGGGAGTTAATATTAAATTTAGTTCGCGTGTTCAATAAAATAGATAATCTCTTGTAGGTTGTAAATTAATTGACGATATCATACTTGACGTACCCACTCCGGCTAATAAGCTAGAAGTCACAAGGGGTTATGGGTCATGAACGGGATTCTGTCCGCCGCGCATTTCCACGATGAAGAAGCGGCCTACGCTTGCGTCGAGAAGCGCATATCGTCCGTCGTCAGAACATTTGGCGCAGATTGCGGCGTAGATTAGCGGAGAGGGGGCCTCGTCTGGGGGTTGATGCGAGGTGGCAAGCTTGCGGTGTTGCAAGCGCCGATGTTCGATGGTCTTCCGTTTAATCCTTTCGCGCTGCTTGATGATGGCCGGGGCCCTGCCGAAGTAGGCGTCTGCGGGCGTCACGTTATTCAGGCTTTCGTGATAGCGCCGGTGGTTGTAGTTTTCGACGAAGGCCTTGATCTGGGCCTCGAGGTCACCGGGCAGGAAGTAGTTTTCCAAGAGGATGCGGTTTTTCAGGGTCTGGTGCCAGCGCTCGATCTTGCCCTGGGGCTGGGGGTGCATCGGGGCGCCTCGGACGTGTCTCATCTTGTTGGTCTCGATGTATTCGGCCAGTTCGCCCGCGATGTAGCTTGGGCCGTTGTCGCTGAGCAGCCGGGGTTTGTGCAGCACGGTGGCGCTGTCGCAACCGGACGCCGCAAGCGCGAGGTCCAGCGTGTCGGTGACATCTTCGGCGCGCATGTTGGTGCACAGCTTCCAGGCGATGATATAGCGCGAGAAGTCGTCCAGCACGGTCGACAGATACATCCAGCCCCAGCCGATGATCTTGAAGTAGGTGAAATCGGTCTGCCACATCTCGTTCGGCCGGGTGGTCTTTGTGTGGAATGCGTCGGCGGCCTTGATCACGACATAGGCCGGGCTGGTGATCAGGTCATGCGCCCTGAGCAGGCGGTAGACCGTGGCTTCCGACACAAAGTATTGGCGTTCATCGGTAAATCGCACGGTGTAGCGCTTGCTCGACGATCCGGATGATTTCGAGTTTCTCCGATGCGGGATACCTCATGCGTCGTCGTCCCCATCCGCGATCATGCTTTTTTTGAGCAGGCGGTTTTCGAGCGTCAGATCGGCAACGCATTCCTTCAGGGCACGGGCTTCGCGGCGCAGGTCCTGCACCTCGCCGGTGGTCGCGGCACGGGCGGTGTCGTCAGCCAGGCGGCGCTTGCCGGCTTCCATAAATTCCTTCGACCAGGTGTAATACAGGCTCTGCGCGATGCCTTCCTTGCGGCATAGCGCGGCGATGCTGTCCTCGCCGCGCAGGCCATCAAGCACGATGCGGATCTTGTCCTCAGCCGAAAAATGCCGCCGGGTCTGCCGCCGGATGTCCTTCACCACCGCTTCCGCAGGGGACTTGGCTGGCGATCTTTTCAAGGAGGGTTGGGGCTTCATCTTCGTTCCTTCGTCACGGCGACGAAGCCCCAACCCTCCTTAAACTGAAGTTTTCACTGATTCGAAAGCAAATTCCCTGTATTTATCGGTGAACTTCGAGATCTGATTTTGCCGCTTACTGGACACGCATGGGGTCGATCCCGATCAGGGCGAAGGCGGTGGTTTGCAGCGACGTGGGGTTTGCCAGAGCGGTGAAGGTGGCGTTCGGCGCCTTGGGTAGGGAGGCGGTGTTGAGGGTCTGTGTGGCGAGATGCGCCATCAGGTCGGTGAAGCTCGAAATCGGCAGGTTCTGGTCGTTGCGGCGTCGCCCGCGCTTGCGATCGGCGGCCGGGGATATCGATGCGGGGGCAACCGGCGATGAGCGTTCAGTTTCCGCGCCTGGCCGGTCGTGATCCTGGAACAGCAGGGGCTTGAGGGCGTCGCGCAGATGCCATTCGACGTAATAGGCCATCATGCAGAGGAAGACGTGGGCACGCACCCGCGGCGAGAGCCAGTGATGCACCGGGCGGATCGCGAGATCGACCGATTTGAGGGACCGGAACGCCCGTTCCACCCGTGAGAGATCCTTGTAGGCTGACACGGCTTCGGTCTCGCTCATGACGTCCGCGCTCACACTGGTGCGGATGACATAGATGCCGTCGAGGGCCGCCTCGCGCGCGATGCTGGCGGCGTTGCGCTGGAAATCGAAGCGGCTGGCGGTGATGGTGAGATCGAAATGCTTGGCCATCTTGCGCTGGTTGATCACCGCCCCCACCGCCAGCCCGATCGCGGCCTCGCCATGAAGAGGAGCGCGTTTGCGCCGTGTCGCATCCCGGATCCGCGCCAGTTCCGTCTCGGTGGCCACGAGCAGCGCCTCGCGCTTGCGCCGTCGTTCGGTCGCCAGGGCGGCGTTGCGACAGGCGATCAGCCGCTCGCCCGGATAATCGGGCGACGTGATCGCGGCGATATCGCGCTCGTCGAACAGCGACATCTGCAGCGGTCCCTCGGCAAGATCCTGGATCTGCCCCGCGCGCAGGCAGCTGATCCAGTCCAGCCCCGCCGGCTTGATCGTCTCGCGGATCCGCGCCGTGGTGATCATTCCGCGATCACCCACCAGGACGACGCGCTCGAGATGGAACCGGCGCTTGAGTTTCTCCACCTGGGCGGCGATCGTCGCCGGATCGGCGGTGTTGCCTTCGAACACTTCCACTGCGATCGGCCGCCCCTCGCGATCGCACAGCAGACCATAGACGATCTGCGGCCGATCGGGCCGGTGATCCCGGCTGTATCCGTGGTGTGCCAGTTCGCAATGCCGGCCTTCGAGGTAGGATGAACTGACGTCGTAGAGCACCAGCGTGCCGTCGCGCAGATGGCGCCTTGCAAACTCCCGTTCGATCCGCCCCTGCTGCGTGCCCAGCCAGTCCAGCGCCGCATAGATCTCGCGCTCTTCAATGACACCGAGATCAAGCATCTGCCCGAGGCTCGATGTTGCGGTCTCCGGGTTCAGGCCGCGCAGGGTCGAGAGCTTCGATCCCGGCGCGATCACCCGGCCGGCGATCAGCGCCAGGGCGAGACTGCGCTCGCGCGACGCCCTCCGGCCCAGCAGGCGGGGTATCCCGAGCTTGCGCATCATCCCGAGTGCCGCCGCCACATGACCATGCGGCAGCGAACGCCGGATCTCCAGCGCCTGATCGGCACCACCAACCACCGCGCCACCCGCGAGCAGCGCTCGTAGGCCATCGATCAACGCGGGCGGCATCTGGCTCAGATTGGCGATGGTACGCTTGTGAACCTTCCGCCCCTCGCGGAAACTCTCCCGCAACAGCACGGCCGGCGCCGATCGGCCATTCGGAACCACATCGATGAACATAACCCGAGCGAATCACAGATCGAGTCGCACCGCAAGCCCCATTTATGGACACAAAACGCTCGCAAGAAATCAGCGCTACGCGAGGCTATCCGCCACGTTCAGGTCATTCCCAAGTAAAAACTTCAGCTTAAATCACAACCTCAAATCTGTGCCATTGGTGCTGACGCGGGACAGCCAGCAGGAACAAGCCATTGGAATCGAACATCTTGTAAGGCTTGTCCCGCGCCTGTGCCTGCGCCTTGCGGATGGCGATGTCAGTGAGCATACCCCTGCCTCCTGTCCCATACCCCGCATCCGACCCCAGGGCGCCCCGAGATTGAGGGGTATCTCGTGAGACGGATTAGGCTGAAGTTTTCACTGATTCGAAAGCAAATTCCCTGTATTTATCGGTGAACTTCGAGATCTGATTTTGCCGCTTACTGGACACGCATGGGGTCGATCCCGATCAGGGCGAAGGCGGTGGTTTGCAGCGACGTGGGGTTTGCCAGAGCGGTGAAGGTGGCGTTCGGCGCCTTGGGTAGGGAGGCGGTGTTGAGGGTCTGTGTGGCGAGATGCGCCATCAGGTCGGTGAAGCTCGAAATCGGCAGGTTCTGGTCGTTGCGGCGTCGCCCGCGCTTGCGATCGGCGGCCGGGGATATCGATGCGGGGGCAACCGGCGATGAGCGTTCAGTTTCCGCGCCTGGCCGGTCGTGATCCTGGAACAGCAGGGGCTTGAGGGCGTCGCGCAGATGCCATTCGACGTAATAGGCCATCATGCAGAGGAAGACGTGGGCACGCACCCGCGGCGAGAGCCAGTGATGCACCGGGCGGATCGCGAGATCGACCGATTTGAGGGACCGGAACGCCCGTTCCACCCGTGAGAGATCCTTGTAGGCTGACACGGCTTCGGTCTCGCTCATGACGTCCGCGCTCACACTGGTGCGGATGACATAGATGCCGTCGAGGGCCGCCTCGCGCGCGATGCTGGCGGCGTTGCGCTGGAAATCGAAGCGGCTGGCGGTGATGGTGAGATCGAAATGCTTGGCCATCTTGCGCTGGTTGATCACCGCCCCCACCGCCAGCCCGATCGCGGCCTCGCCATGAAGAGGAGCGCGTTTGCGCCGTGTCGCATCCCGGATCCGCGCCAGTTCCGTCTCGGTGGCCACGAGCAGCGCCTCGCGCTTGCGCCGTCGTTCGGTCGCCAGGGCGGCGTTGCGACAGGCGATCAGCCGCTCGCCCGGATAATCGGGCGACGTGATCGCGGCGATATCGCGCTCGTCGAACAGCGACATCTGCAGCGGTCCCTCGGCAAGATCCTGGATCTGCCCCGCGCGCAGGCAGCTGATCCAGTCCAGCCCCGCCGGCTTGATCGTCTCGCGGATCCGCGCCGTGGTGATCATTCCGCGATCACCCACCAGGACGACGCGCTCGAGATGGAACCGGCGCTTGAGTTTCTCCACCTGGGCGGCGATCGTCGCCGGATCGGCGGTGTTGCCTTCGAACACTTCCACTGCGATCGGCCGCCCCTCGCGATCGCACAGCAGACCATAGACGATCTGCGGCCGATCGGGCCGGTGATCCCGGCTGTATCCGTGGTGTGCCAGTTCGCAATGCCGGCCTTCGAGGTAGGATGAACTGACGTCGTAGAGCACCAGCGTGCCGTCGCGCAGATGGCGCCTTGCAAACTCCCGTTCGATCCGCCCCTGCTGCGTGCCCAGCCAGTCCAGCGCCGCATAGATCTCGCGCTCTTCAATGACACCGAGATCAAGCATCTGCCCGAGGCTCGATGTTGCGGTCTCCGGGTTCAGGCCGCGCAGGGTCGAGAGCTTCGATCCCGGCGCGATCACCCGGCCGGCGATCAGCGCCAGGGCGAGACTGCGCTCGCGCGACGCCCTCCGGCCCAGCAGGCGGGGTATCCCGAGCTTGCGCATCATCCCGAGTGCCGCCGCCACATGACCATGCGGCAGCGAACGCCGGATCTCCAGCGCCTGATCGGCACCACCAACCACCGCGCCACCCGCGAGCAGCGCTCGTAGGCCATCGATCAACGCGGGCGGCATCTGGCTCAGATTGGCGATGGTACGCTTGTGAACCTTCCGCCCCTCGCGGAAACTCTCCCGCAACAGCACGGCCGGCGCCGATCGGCCATTCGGAACCACATCGATGAACATAACCCGAGCGAATCACAGATCGAGTCGCACCGCAAGCCCCATTTATGGACACAAAACGCTCGCAAGAAATCAGCGCTACGCGAGGCTATCCGCCACGTTCAGGTCATTCCCAAGTAAAAACTTCAGATTAGGACACCGTCACGGAGGAAAGTGAAGAAATTTCAGGTGGTTGAGACTGATTGAGATCGCGTGAAAAGCGAAACTGGCGGAGAGGGTGTCTGTAGAACTGTTTTGTTTTTGTGTTTTATTTCAATATGTTATAATTAGAATTTGTGATTTACCCCACATAAATTACCACGAAATAGCAATTTACGTTTTTACCGTCCCTCTTCCACTATGGTCTCTTTCCCTCACCCCACTACATCCACGAACTGCGCATAGCCCGTCTGCATTGGCACCCAGCAAGCAATCGATCATCGAATCGACGGCATTGATCTGGTAGGGTTGGGCCTTGAATTTCAGCTTCATGGCGTTCTCTTTTGAAGCCTCTCTGCAAATCTACATGTGCAGAGAGAACTAAGTATTTGAATTAACTAAACATTGAAAGAAAACCCTCTGCAACTTTCTATTTTTTCTCCGTCGATCTCTCTGCTAACCGCCAGCAGGGTACGGCATCAGAACCGGTATTTACAATCATACCTTTTCGACGGAGCTTTGTAAGCAAATTACTGATTTTGCTATGTTTTTGTTTGTCGTCTAACGCGTCGCTGAGCTTAGTGGTCAATAGTTGGGTAATATCCCCCCTGCTCGCCTGCCCAAACCTTTCTAAGTAGTCGGTCAAAAGCTTAGCATAGAAGGTATCGTCTTGCGCCCGCATGCGGATGTAATCGGCCTTTTTTGCCGTCGCCTCCGCCACGACGGCTGAGACATGGTAATTGGGTTTGCGCCCTTCGATCAGATGCGTGCGGCGCAGGTGGCTCGCGGCATCCTCTGTGATCGGCAACCGTTTCTGCACCCGGTCCAACGCCAACACATCAGATAGAGGTAGGCCCGTCTGTTGCATAAGCAGACGACTATAGGCCGGATCAACCACCCGTCCGTGGATAGTCAAGCGAACCACGTGAGGTTCACTGAGATCATAATCGGGGAGCGGGAAAAACCGTTGACGTTGCCGACGGTAGATGTCCTGTATCCCATAGCCCATATGATCAATCATATTCAGCTCAGTCATGGCCTGCGCGAGAAACGGGTTGCGATAGCGATGCGGCACCCGCTCGGTAAGTACGTAATCTTCTGGCTGCCCCTCGAAGAAGTCCCCTTGATTCTCCAAAACCAACCTGTCTGGTCGTTCAATCACCACGATCCGCCCGGCGCGGGTATAATCCTGGTGAGCGATACAGTTATGCAGGGCCTCCAGCACCACCCTCTGGTCGTATTTCGCCACCTCGTGCGCGAGCAGCTCATTTTCTGGCAAAATACGCAGCTGGATGTTGCGGATGCGGGCAAACACCAGGGACGACGCCAGCAGGAAGGGCGGTCCGAAATGCTCGTAGGCGCGCTCTTCCCCTTCAAGCTTCCAGGTAATTTCCGCCGGATGCGGGGAGAGGTACCAGGCGGATTCGGGCCGACCAAGCAGCAAAAGGGCCGTACGCGTTATTTTCCCGCTCTGTGTTACCTTGGCCCGGTCCAGCAAGGCGACATCGCTCCAATTGTCCACTTCTTCTGGCGTGATGCGGTTGGCGTGCTTGGCGATAAACCGTTCGCGGGCGATTTTCAGGGCGTTTGGATCTAGATCTGCGATCGATGCTTTCTCTACCACCTGCGCCGTCCAGTCGGTCGCCAGGGTCTGCCCGCGAATATCGTCGAGCTTGTCTTGCCCGAGTGCCGCGAGGCTTTCGCCAGCGCGGCCATAGTAATGCCCGTTCCACGAAATTGGCATGCCGCGCGGGGCCGCCGGGATTTCGAACAGGATGACCCGGCCATCCTTGTGATTCAGGACATGAATATCGCGGAAAGTAAAACTTCCCGTTCCATTCAGAATCTGCTGTTTATCCGCCTGCAAATGTTCTGGGGTTTCCTTATAGGTTGTGCCAACCACGGCGCGGGTCTTGTCATCCACACCGAACACTAACCAGGCGCGGTCCTGCCCACGCAAATTGGCTTCATTGGCCAGTGCCGAGAGATACTTGCCCAGATCGCTGCTCGAAAACCCGTCTTTCCCGCGCTTGAACTCAACTACCTCACTCTCCCAATGGGATATGAGCTGATTCAACAATGCCTCGAAGGCAGCTTGGTCTTGCGCCATGGGTCAGATCGCCTTGGCATCGGTTGAGAACGAAAGTTGACGAAAAGTTTGCTCGACATTGATCTTCATCGCAATAGGCTCGAAGCCGATATTGCGGAAGGTGTTGTCGATTACGTTGATCATCGCATTCTTATATAGACGAGTGATCTGCTGGTCTTGATTTTTTCTAGACGAAAACAGCATAAATCTCCCTCATTTCTGTACGAATTCATTAATTAAGGGGACGATTTGAGTTCGTTATAAATAGTTGGTTGTTGATGGGACCGCGATAAACCTTGTTGAGCAAAAAGCTAAAAAAAGCCTTAGCTCCCTTTCGATCCAGAGGAACCTCTATGCGTCCACCATTGATGTTTAACGAAAGACCTATTGCTGCGGCCTTATGTTCAATATCGGTGACAGGATGATTGCCGAGCACGTCAACTTTGACCACCGTATGAACAGCTTTTCTAATTCCTTCATCTGCTCCCGCGATAAATGCCGCTACATCAGCTATAGCCAAACTAGAATGGCCGCAGAATGTGCTTAGCTCTAAATCAGTAGCTTGCCTGTAAAAACTGCCTAAATCAAACACTCGTCTCAATAGAGAAAAGCTTTTAAATCGGACGTCGCCCGCAGTATCAACCGTGGCCAAAAGCTGAGTGCCAAGAGTAAAGGCTGGTTCAGTAAGTTTCCGAAACACGTTTCCATCATGAAGAAAGGAGAGTTTACTCGAAAGTATTTGCTGGGGACCAAAACTCTGAAGCAATAGGCGTCTGTTTGGTCCACTTCCTATCATTGTAAAGAGAGCTTTGATGCTCTCATTTTGAAAATTATTGACGTCTAAAGGGGTAAGCGCGATAGCGTTCTGACTTGCTTCCGCAAACAGGGCCTGTGCTTCGGATAAACCGCGAGTTATTAAAATCTCGTCGGCATCCGGCTTCCAGTCTCCGGTAAAATCAATTTCCGTATTTATGCCGTCAAAAAACGCCGCACTCTGAGCCTGAAATATTCCGGCGAGCTGGTTTTGAAGCTGACTGTTCATTTGAATATGCCGAACAACCAAGCTTCCAGCCGGCCGACAAGCTGCATATAGCTGTGCCATCTATTTTCCCTCAAGGTCGAGAAGAAGGTATTCTGTTAATTGACCCACCTTAAGTTCGAGTGCCGCCGTGCGAAGGTGCTTTTTCGTAATAAGAATAAAAGTTACCCCCTCTGACGACTCGACCTTAGAGCCGGACCGAAAAAGATAGTTGAGCGATTTCAGTAAGTTGTGATTCAGTTCGTTTGCGAAGACGGACGGAGACACGATGACCTGGACTGAAATCGCTCGGCGACGATATTGCCGGGCCGGATTGCGCTACGCAAGCGACCTCACCGACGCTGAATGGGCCATGATCGAGCCGTTCATGCCCGCTCCGCAGCATCGAGGCCGACCCCGAAGGGTGGCGCTTCGAAGGATTGTGGAGGCCATCTTCTACATGCTGGCAACCGGCTGTCAGTGGCGCCAGATCCCGAAGGAATTCGCTCCGTTCACCACCGTGCAGGGGTATTTCTACCGCTTCTGTCGTGACGGCACGTTCGATCGCATCAATCACGTCCTAGTCATGCAGGCGCGGGAAATGGCCGGACGCGAGGCTTCGCCCACAGCCGGTGTGATCGACAGTCAGTCGGTCAAGACCACCGAAGCCGGCGGGCCGCGCGGGTTCGATGCCGGAAAGAAGATCAAGGGCCGCAAGCGCCACATCATCACAGATACAATCGGCCACCTCGTCGGTGCCGTCGTTCATCATGCCGGTATTCAGGACCGCGACGGGGCGCCCGACGTGCTCAAATCCGTCAAATCCCTGTATCCCTGGTTGCGGCACATATTCGCTGACGGCGGTTATGCCGGTCCTAAACTCAATGGACGCCTCGCCAAAATCGGCAAATGGACCATACAGATCGTAAAGCGCTCCGACGCCGCGAGCGGGTTTGAACTCCTGCCGCGGCGCTGGGTGGTAGAAAGAACCTTCGCCTGGCTCGGCAGATGCCGACGTCTCGCAAGGGATTTCGAGGCCACCGTTACCAGCGCCACCGCATGGCTCTTCCTCGCCCATATCCGCCTGCTCACACGAAAAATCGCCCGTCACCGATAGTCGCACTACCATTCAGATTCGGGCTCTTATAGAAATGCCAACCCAGTAAGCCCAACATTGGATTAAAATGATAGTTATATCCAGTGGCCGTAATTATTCCAAAAATCACAAGGGTCGGAACCCAAAACTGCCATTGGAGCGTGTCGAATTGAGATGTAAAAAGAGGCATAACGTATAAGAGTAAGAAGGCCGTATTCTCGTGATCAGCGGCTTCTATGGATTCCGCTTTAAAGGTGGAGGCAGCGAGTTCATACTTTGCGCGCCACAGAACAAACAGACAAACAATGAAGAGAAAGATGCTGGCGCCACATATGATCGCAGCCGTCATATGTTCATGCTGAAAATAGGCAACCCATGCGTAGGTAAGCCCTACAGGCGCGAGGGCCGTACTCGTCAGCAACAGCCGTGCTAATACATTAAGCACAGAACATCGTCCGGTGCCTGCTCGGGCAAAATAACAGCTCTCTGTGCTTATTAGCTTTCACAATATTTGCCCCAAAAATTTACACTATAGCATAGCCTCAAGAACAAATCAAGAACAAATCCTGCTTCCTATAACGATCCTCCTAAAACAGCCTTCCGAGCGATTCGGGCCGAAGGCCGAACGCTCTATTCCGCGCAGCGGAAGGCGAAGCCTTCCTCGCGATACATCCGTATCAGCCGCGCAAAGCGGCGCGCTCAAACCCCGGCCCGTAGGGCGGCCCCGTAGGGGCGCGGACCCACGCGCAGCCCTTGGGCGAGCATGGGGAGCGGGGTTGAACGCATTAGCCGCGCTGTGTGGCCGTTTCCATAATTGGTCTCCCATCTTAATGAGAGCCTTCGCTGAACAGATGCTCCTGAAACCCAACAAACGCCGCGCGGATGCCTGGCGCCGCCCCCAGCTCCGCGGTGGCGTCCGCCAGGGTCTGGTAGCGTAGCTCCAGCAGCCGGGCTAGCTTGTCCTGGTCCAGCTCCTCCACGCCCTGGGCCACGTACTGGCCCATCACGAAGTCCAGGAACGCCTGCAGTTTGGCGTCATACCGGGGTAAAATCTCGTCCCGGTGCTTTTCCACCCGCTCGGCGCGAGTGATCGGTGGCAGTGCGAAGGCGATATAGCCCAGAATATCGAACACGTCGCTCTTCTGGGCGTCAATCACCTTGCCCATCTCGGCCAACTGCTCGCCGCCAAAGCCCCGTTCGGCCAGCGTGTTCAGCAGTGCCTTGCGCGTGTCCGGGCGGCCCCAGATGGTCCGCAGCTCTTCCTCGTCCCTGAACAGCTCCGGGAGCTGCCCGAACAGGCTCTCCATGAACTGCTTGGCGGAAATTGGCCTACCATCCGGCCCCCAGAAGCTGGTGGTGCTGATATGCTGGATGGTCCGCTCCTTGCCATCCGCCAGCTTGATTTTAACGCGTTGGCCGCGTTCGGGCTCCTCAGCCTGCCTGACTTCTGCCTCTGGCTCCTTGGCGATGGTGAGGGTGCGGGGCGTGGCCGCGACCGGCTCCATGGGTTCGCCATCCCATTCCGGGTCATTGAACAGCTCATAGGCCTTCACGAAGTCCAGAATGGTAAAATAGTCCTTGCCCTCATACAGCCGCGTCCCGCGCCCGATGATCTGCTTGAACTCGATCATGGAGTTCACCGGCCGCATCAGCACGATGTTCCGCACGTTCCGCGCATCCACGCCCGTCGAGAGCTTCTGGCTGGTGGTGAGAATGGTGGGGATGGCCTTCTCGTTATCCTGAAACGTCCGCAGCCACTGCTCGCCCAGCGCCCCGTCATTGGCCGTAACGCGCACGCAGTAATTCGGGTCCTTGCTGGTCTTCACCTGGTTGATGAGGTCACGGACCGCCGCCGCGTGATCCTGTGTGGCGCAGAACACCAGCGTCTTCTGGCTCTGGTCAATCTCGCCCATGAAGGTGCGGACGCGGTATTCCTCTCGCGTTTTTATCTCGATGATGCGGTTGAAATCGCCCTCGGTATAGCGTTTGCCTTCGACCGTGCCATCCACCACCTCATCATCTGGCGTGTAGACGTAATCATCCAGCGTGGTGGCGAATTGCCGCACCTTGAAGGGCGTCAGGAAGCCATCATCGATGCCTTCTTTCAGCGAATAGGTGTAAACCGGCTCGCCGAAATAGGCGTAGGTGTCCACGTTATCCTTGCGCTTGGGTGTGGCGGTGAGGCCAAGCTGCACGGCTGGGGCGAAATGGTCCAGAATACCGCGCCATGTCCCCTCATCGTTCGCGCCGCCCCGGTGGCATTCGTCGATGATAATGAAATCGAAGAAATCCGGCGGATAGTCGCCAAAATTCGGCGCGGAATTCCCGTCTGCGTCCCGGCCGCTCATAAAGGTCTGGAAGATGGTGAAGAATATACTGCCATTCTTCGGCACGCGGCCCTTTTTGCGGATGGCATCCGGGGCGATGCGGACCAGCGCGTCCTCGGGGAAGGCCGAGAAGGCGTTATAGGCTTGGTCCGCCAGAATGTTACGGTCCGCCAGAAACAGAATGCGTGGGCGGCGGGTAGGTTCACGGCTGATATTCCAGCGGCTCTGAAACAGCTTCCAGGCGAGCTGGAAGGCGATGAACGTCTTGCCGGTGCCGGTGGCCAGGGTGAGCAGGATTCTGTTCCGGCCATTGGCGATGGCCTCCAGCGTGTTCTCCACCGCGTTGTGCTGGTAGTAGCGGGCCTGCCAGGTGCCGCTCTTGTCCTCGAACGGGATGGCGGCAAAGCGGTCCCGCCAGGCGTTCTGCGCGGCAAAGGCGCGGCCCCAGAGTTCGTCCGGCGTGGGGTAGCGGGGCACGTAGGCTTCCGCCCCGGTGTGCATGTCGATCTCATAAATGCCGACGCCATTGGTGGAATAGGCGAAGCGGGCCTGAAGCTTTTCGGCGTATTTCTTGGCCTGGCCGACGCCCTCAGTGTCTGGTAAATCCCGCCGCTTGGCTTCTATCACCGCCAGCTTGTGGTTGCGGTAGGTGAGAACGTAATCGGCAATATCCCTGGCCGAGCGTTTGCCCGCCCCTTGCAGGCGGCCCAGCGTGATCTCCTCCCGGCGCACCCGGCTGGCTTCCACCACGCCCCAGCCTGCTTGTTTCAGCGCGGGGTCGATCAGCTCAGCGCGGGTTTCCGCCTCGTTCATGCAGCTTCGTCTTGCATTTCTGCGCCGGGCAGTGCGGTGAGTTCGCCGGAGAAGGCTTGCCGGAGGATGGCCTGCTTGAGTTCGGCCAGATGCGCACGCTTACGAGAATAAAGCACTGTGAGGTCGGATAAGCCCCTGGACAGCTTATCACATGTCATAACGATCTCTGCTTGTTCGTTTACGGATGGCAAAAGAACAGGCAAATCCTTTATGATCCCCATATTGAGACCAGCCATGATTGCCCCCGAAGCGCGCTCTTCGAGGTAGTTCTTCGCCATCGGGTGATGCAAGAAATATAGCTTCAAGAACTCGGGCAAACACAGCGATTGATCCACCGAAATGCAGCACAAGTGCTTGCTGTTGATTGCGAGCGGAATATCGTCAGGGACGACGGCACACCTTCCGCAAGTCCCCATGATGGAGATGAGAACATCACCCGGAAAAACCCTGTACCGCGTAAGCTCCTGGAACTTTTCAGCCGTAATATAGCGCCGTTTATCCCACCGGAATTGGTTTTGAACGACGTTATCAATGCCCAGAACAGCGATGCCCTCATCAACAAACTCACCGTGCAATAGCTGGCTTCCAAACGGTCCCGTGCGGATGGAATTCTTTCTGTCCTCGGCGAGCTGGGCAACAGTCGTTTTCTGGTGTTGACCTTGTGAGATGCGGCTTAACTGCTCCTCGATAGCAACATCAACCAGGGAACGAGCGTTGGCGAGGTTCTTCTCGGCGTTGGTGGTTGCGGCTGCGATGCCCGCAAAGGCCTCATCGAGAATGGAGGCGACGCGCTTCTGTTCGCCGAGTTCGGGAACCGGCAAATGCGTGTATAAGCGCCGCAGAACACTAGGATGCGCCTTTAAGACCCAATCAAATGGAATGGTCGATTGGACATAGCTGAGCATGTAGTAGAGGAAGCGATAATCTAGCTTCTCCCTCCGCAATATTCGGAGTGTACCACCGACATTCGTGACCGAGAAGCGATGCTTAGGCCTATGAAATAGATGGCCGCCGCCGTCCACTGACCAAGTGATGAGTTCTTCGTCGAACATGTAAAGACCATATTCTCCGAACTTTCCGTCCGCTTCCTTGGCCGACGAGTATACGGGGTACGTTCCAGGGGTTTGAGCCAGGTCTAATTTCGAAATGACCTTCCCACGGCCAAGCTCGACCCATTCCAGTTCAACCAGCGCATCAAGTGACTGATAGGTCCACCCGTCTCTCAAAACAGCCCCCGGATGCCTTCAAGGATTTCCGCGCTCTCCGCATCCAGCCGTAGAATGTCGGCAATGATGTGCTGCGGGTCGCGCAGCGCCACCTCGTCGGCCTTGTTGGGGTTCTTTACGGACAGGTCAAAACTGGCCGGGTCGATGCTGGCGGCATCCACGGACCAAGATTTCTCGGAGTCCGCAAAGCTGGCCTGGAGGAGCAAAAACTCGGCCAGGTCGGCATCGTTCAGGGCGCTGCTCTTGCCCATGCTGCGGCCGGGGTCGAGCTGGTAATACCAAACCCGCCGCGTCGGGGCACCCTTCTCGAAGAACAGCACCACCGTCTTCACGCCCGCGCCCTGGAATGTGCCACTGGGGCAGTCCAGCACCGTGTGCAGATTGCAGTTCTCCAGTAGCTCCTGGCGCAGGGCGCGAGAGGCGTTGTCGGCGTTGGAGAGGAAGGTGTTCTTGATGACGATGGCGGCCCGCCCCCCGGCTTTCAGCGATTTGATGAAATGCTGGAGGAACAGGAAGGCGGTTTCCCCGGTTTTGATGGGGAAGTTCTGCTGCACCTCCGGCCGCTCCTTGCCTCCAAAAGGCGGGTTGGCGAGGATGACCTCAAAACGGTCCTTATCCTGAATATCGGCGATATTCTCGGCCAGGGTGTTGGTGTGGATGACGTTGGGCGCCTCAATGCCATGCAAAATCATGTTCATAATGGCGATGACGTAGGCGAGGCTCTTCTTCTCCTTGGCGTAGAAGGTGCGTTTTTGCAGAATCTCGCGCTCCGCCGTGGTTTTGGCCTTGGGCGCCAGATACTCGAACGCCTCGCACAAGAACCCGGCAGACCCGGCAGCACCATCATAAATCCGCTCGCCGATTTGCGGCTTCGTCACCGCGATCATGGCGCGGATGAGCGGGCGCGGGGTGTAATACTCGCCCCCATTGCGGCCCGCATTGCCCATGTTCTTGATCTTGGCTTCGTAGAGGTGGGACAGCTCGTGCTTCTCGGCCTGGGAGCGGAAATGCAGCCCGTCGATCAGCTCCAGCGCGTCCCGCAGGGAATAACCGCTCTGGAATTTGCTGCGGATTTCCGAGAAGATTTCGCCGATTTTGTACTCGATGGTGTCCGGCCCGGCGGCGCGGGCCTTGAAGCCTTGGAGGTAGGGGAAGAGGTCGCGGTTCACGTAGTCGATGAGGTCCGAGCCGGTGAGGGCGCGGTCATGGTCAAAGGAGCCGTCCGGCTTCTTGGGTGCGGCCCAGGAGGCCCAGTTATGCGGCTCGGCGATGATGCGGGAATAGGCCGCGCCGTGCAGCTCCGCCGCCGTGGCGCGGGTGAACTCCAGATCGTCCAGGTATTTTAAAAACAGCATCCAGGAGGTCTGCTCGGTATAGTCCAGCTCGGTGGTGCAACCGGCTTCTTTCCAAAGCACATCGTCGATGTTCTTGAAAATCTGCTCGAAGCTGGTGGCGCCGTTGCTGGCGCGGGAGGCCGGTTTGGCGGCGGGCTTGGGCTGCGCCACGGGCGCCGATGCTTCCTCCTCCTCGGCGGCAGACTCCGCCAGAGCCACAGAGCCACCCCGGCCCCGGCCTTTGACGATCTTGCCCTCTTCGATCAGCGCCGCCTGCACCCGCGCATAGGTGGCGTCCTGCCAGCCCAGCTCCGCCTGGAGCTTGCCGTTACCGGCACTGCCCCCAAGTTCCGCCAGAACTTCCAAAAACCGCTCTTCCCGTGCCATTCAAGTCTCCCAATTCGCGGTTTTTGCCGCCGGAGGGGAGTTTGCATGACCGGATTCAGAATGACAACGCCAAGTAGGCTCCGGATCAGGGCGAGCGGGAGGTTAGAGCGACATGCCGCCTTTTATTTCCTGCTGCTTGCCGTTGCTTTTCTGAGGGGAGACGGCGTTCGTCAGGGCGGCCATGGGGGACAATATGGAAGCCAGCGCCGTTTGCTTCACGCCGCTGCGCTCCTGAATGGCGGCAACCAGCTTGGCGCGGTCATCGGTATAGAGGGCGGTGGTTTCCTTGGCGCGCGAGAGGCCCACGTAGAAGCTTTTCTGGTCGATCAGATGCGTGGCGGCGCTCTCGGCATGGATGAAGGTGCGCTCGGCGGTGCGGCCCTGGGCGGCAAAGGCGGTGGCAACATAGCTATGCGCAATATGCTGGTTACGCGGGTCATCGAGCTTCAAAGTCTCAACCTTGCCCCTGGCCAGCCGGAGGGTGGCGCTACGCGTGCTGGGGTCAATGGCGGTAATCTCGGCTTGCTGGCCGTTAACCCGCCCCAAGGCGCGGTCATTGCGGGTGAACTGCATCTTGTCCCCCGCCCGCAGCTCGATTGTCTCAGCGGTAAAGGCTTGGACATGCGAGGCCCCCCATTGGCGCAGCCGCCAGTCAATGGCTCTGCCGTTCTGATCGGTGAGCGTAACCGCCGCTTTGGCAGTTTCGATGCCCGCCACGCGATAGGCCTGCGCCTTTGAAACGCCTTTGTCGGCATAATCCTTGGCAAAGCGGATCATGTCGCCGATGGCGTAGCTGTGCGCGTCCTTCGCCTCGGCGCGGGTCATGTCTTTGGAGACAAGCCTTGGCGCGGTAATCGCCGGGCCGTGAAGCTGGCCACGCTCGGCAAGGGCATGGCGGATTTCCTGGGTCAGCGTATCACGTCCCTCGCGGGATGGCTCGATCACCAGGGCCTTGCGCCTCTCCTTGGCATCCAACATGGCGTAATCCTGGGCGATCTGGCCAAAGCGGGCCTCGCGGGTGCCGCATTCGATGACATGGCCACCGCCCGCGTCCAGCGCGGCCAGGGCCTTCCTCGCATCGCCCGCCAAGCTGGCCTCCACCGCTGCTTTAGCCTGCTCGTTGGTCTGGCGTAGGATATGGGTGAGGCGGGCGGTTTCCATGCCAGCACCCTGTAGCTGGGTAAAGGCAGCACCTGCCTCAACGGAGCCAAGCTGCGCGGTGTCGCCCACCAGCAGCACCCGCGCCCGGTGAGATTCAGCCAAACCCAGCAGCTTGGCGGCATCGGCTGTTGAGATCAGCGATGCCTCATCAACGATCCAGAGCCGCTCTTTCACCGTGGGGCGGCCCGGCGCCAATAAATGCCGGGCCAGCGTGTCGGCACGGGCATCCAGCGCCTCGCCCAAAACCTGCGCCGCCGATGCCGTGGGGGCGAGCGCTGTCACCTGAATGCCACGCGCCTCGGCCTCCCGCGCAATGGTAGCCAAGACCGTGGAAGTCTTGGCGGTGCCCGCCGCACCTTGCAAACCGATGACGCGGTTGCGGTTGGTGAGGACTTGCCCCGCCGCCACCTTTTGCTCATCGGTCCAACCATGCCCCCGCATGGCGCTGCGCCTCTCTGCCTCAGCAACAGCACGGGCGGCCGCGACGGGAGAGAGGATCGGCGCCACCTGCTGGCGGGACTGCTCCTCCAGCCGCAACATCGTAGTCTCGTTGGCGATATTGGCGGCGGTGGTAAAGCCCTTGAAAGCCACGCCCCGCCGGTCGAGGCATTGGCGCGATTGCAGGGCGCCGATCTTCTCGGCGCGCGTCATGGCGGCGGCGATGTCATCATGCCCGACGCGCCCCATGCCAAACCGCCCCGCCGCCTCATGCAAGGCGGTGGTGGAAAACACGGATTGGCGCTCGCCCAACATCGCCGCACCCTGCGTAACGGCCCGGTCAGCCGCCAGCTCGCGGGCAAAAGTTTGGTCAGCGCCAAGGGCGATGGCTTCAGCCCGCGCCCCGGCCTGGGCAACCAAGCCCCGCCGCGCGTGTTCATCCCACCCGGCAGCATCGGCGGCCTCACGCCACGCGCCAATCAGCTCGGCATGAGGCACGGCCTCTTTGGCCAGCCGTGTATCCAACGCGGCGATCTGCTTCTCGGCGGCGCTGGCCTCGGCCCGGCTTTTGCCCCGCTCGGCAAGCCGGGCCTCAATAGCCGCGCTGCGCTGGCTGAACGCCACCAGCGTTGCCTCGCCGATGCCGGCAATCTCGAAGGTCGATTCCTTGCCGCGTTCAATCGCATATCCGAGGCGTTGCACCCCGGCTGCCAGCTCCTGGCGGTAGATCGCCCCCATCTGCTTTTGCATCTGATAGAACGCACGCGGCTCCAGGCTGCGCCATTGCCCGGCCTCATCCATCGTCATGTTGAGGATGACATTATGAGTATGAAGCTGCGGATCAAGCGCCCGGCTGGTGCCGTGCCGGAAGGAGGCGATAACCAGATTTCCGGTCGCCTCCCGCCGGATGCTGCCATCCTCCCGGATGCGGGTGGCGGAAAAATGCTGCTCCGCCAGTTCCAGCGCGGTTTTCACCGCCCGTTCGTGCGCCGCGATGAGGCGGCGGTCGCCCGCCACCTCCGCCATGATCGAAACGGATTTGGGCGCGCTGAATGTGACATCCCAGCCTGGCCGGTGTTCCCACTGACCTTCGCGCATCGTGCCCAACTCCTGGCCCGCGACATGGCCCGCCAGCAATTGGGCAAACTGCTCATGGTCGACGGCGCCGGTCAGCTTCAGTGCTTGCGCGCCTTCCCCGAGCCATTCCGAGGGGGCAAGACCCCCCTCGGCGTAGTAATCGTCGGCCTCATAGTAGTTGGCGGCCTGGGCCGCGCTGGTCAGCGCCGATATGGTGGCAACCATCACACCGGCCCCGGCCCGGTCGGGGTCTCGGGTACGGTCTCGGGCACGGCACCGCCATTCCCGCGCCTGGGTTGCGTGGAGCCCCAGAGCGTTCCCGATATGTCTGCCGGTATAAAGCGGGGATGACGGGCCGGGCCACGCGCATGGATATGGTCATCGGTCAGCTTGATCTTCGCCACCGGGAAGCCATCGGGCAGCAACAGATAAGCGGTATGCTTGGGTAGACGCAGCTCGCTCTCCAGCACGGCGGCCCGTACCTGGCGCGTGGCGCTCAATGTCCGCTGCGGCCTGCCGGTCTTGGGGTCGAATGTTTCAGAGATGGTGGAAATTTCCACCTCGACGCTGCCGATGGTCTCGGACGCCCATTCCCGGCTGGCCTGGTCAACCAGTTGCAGGAAGAGTTTGGTATTGCAGCAACCGAGCAGAGCTTCCCCCCCTTCTCTGCCATATCGCTCCCACATCCGGCCGATAGCCTGGAAAGTAAGAATGACGCTTGCCCCAAACTTACGCCCCTCGGGCAGCAGCCGGGCCAGATTATCGACCCGTGGAAGGTCCGCCAGCTCGTCCAGGACGAATGACAAGCTGCGCGTAGAAGAGGGGGCGAGCCCCAGGACGGCGGAGGAGGCGCATTCCAGCCACAACGCCATCAGGGGCTTGACCGCCTCAAAGTAATCCTCCTGCCTGGGCACGAATATCCAGGGTTTTCTGCCTTCATGCTGGTCGATCCCGACGAAGAAATCAGCAAAAGAAAAGGATGCCTCCCCCTCTCGTGGCGCTGCCCGCAGGAACATCAGCATATTGACGGCCTTGGCCAACATAAACAGCACGCTGGCCGTGGCACGCTCAGCGTCTTTTTCAAAGGCGCGCGCCGAGGAGGTATGGGCCAGCCATGGCTCCAACTCCTCGCGTGGCATAGATTGCAGGGCGTCCAGCAAGGCCTGAAGCGTGCACCGTCCCTCCTGCCAGAGTGTGCGCAGGATGTTGGCCACGAGATTGCGCGCGGCTTCCAACCAGACATCTTTGTCGCGGTCACCCGTTTCGTTGATGAGGTAACGGGCAATCCGGGCAGCGTCGGCGGGATGCTTCAATTCCGCAAAGAGGTCCCAAAACGCCCCGCGCTTGTCGAACGGGCTCAAAATTACGTCACCCCGTTCCGGGGTATAATAGTTCTCGATGAAGTCGCCGCTCGTGTCGTACACCAACGCGGCCTCCCCTCGCGCCTCGATTGTGTCCAGGAGCTGGCGCAGGGCCGTGGTTTTGCCCGCCCCGGTCGTTCCCGCCAAAGCAAAATGACGTTTTTGAAGGCCCGATGGGATGGCAACACTGCCTAGCCGCAAGGCGTAGCCGCTACTCTCGGTTGCGGTCATGCGTGCGAGGTCCGCTTCGCTGACAACGCGAGTGCCCGCGATGACCCGGTCGGCCAGTAACTCCTCTTGCTTGCGGCGGCGGCGGTCTGCGGTAAGCCACAAACCGGCAGTGCCCAAACCCAGACCAAGAAGCCCGCCCAGGCCCGCGCGTTCGGCAAAGTCGATCGCCTCGTCGCGCAAGGGCAGAAAGGCTGCCCACTCCTTCACGCCGGTCCGCCCCGCCTGCCCCTGCCAGGTGATGACCACCAGCGGATCAGCGGGCACATCAGCCAAAAGAAAACTGCTCAAATCGGCGATGGCATATTTGCCCGCCTCCTGTGCTTGCTCGGCGCTGGTGGTGATTCCGCCCACAGCAAGCGCCCCCGCCATGGCGCTGGCCAGGAGCGCCCCGGCGGCGAAGCGGAATTGGGCATGGCCATCGGCACGCGCGCGGGCCCGCAAGGCTTCGGCATGAGCGCGGCGGTTCTTTGTGTTCGACATTATATTTCTCCTGCATGGTTGAGCTGCCGCGCGAAGGCGGCGTTGATTTCGGCGGTGAGGGTGGTTTCATCGGTACGGGAACCGGCGGCGGCGCGGGCAAAGACGTAAGCGGCGCAAGCCACAAACAACGTGCGCTCGGTCAGCCGCTCGACATGGGCCAGCCGGGCGCTGATTGCATCGATCTCCTGGGCGATCTCGGTGGTGAGTTGCGGCGTGGCTTGCTCGCCTGAGAGCGAGGCCATTCCGGCTCGCACGCATTGCTGCAACAGGGCGTAAGTGGTCGTTTGACGGCTCTGAGCGGCCTGCCGTAGCGCCTTATCGAGTGCCAAAGGGAGGCGCACGGAGTGCTGAACGTGTTTCACGGCCCGTCCTTCCCCCGCATCCGGCGCGTATTCGCGGTTTGCCCAGGAATGGCGCGGGATACACAACGGGCAAGTACGGCGCACCCGGATCGCACCTGCGAAAAACCCAGGCGGTTCGCCGCAGGCCAGTGCGTGGGGTGTGTTCTATTTTCCTTGGTCCGATGCGAAGCATCGAGGCCAAAACCTCCCGCCAATCGTGCGGCTGGCATGGTCGTGATGGCCTGGCATTGTCTGCGGGTCGGGCAGGCTCCTACATTTCGGTGCCGGGTATCAAATGTGGGCGAGAACGGGGGGATTTGGCTGAGGTGCGGTCCGGTCAGATGGCACGCACACCACCAGCCATTCATGATGCCAGCGGCATCTTGGAAAAAAGGCACGGGGGTATCCTTTCCACGCACGTGGCGCGAATTCGGGGGTGAGGAAATGATGGGAAGAGAACTGAGGGAGCGACAACCCGGCCGTTCAAGAGGCCCGGGCCGCGCGCTGGCAGCTACGGATAGATTCGGGTAGGAAGTTCCTGGAGCCAGCGCTCAATTTCACCGGCGCGCCACCGCACTCGGCCGCCGCCTATGACCACTGGGGGCGGGCAAACAGACCGGTGCACAAGGCGGTAAATGCTGGAGCGGCTTTTGTAACCTGTCAGCCGCATCACGTCCTCAATCGTCAGGAGAACGCTGGGAAAAGTATCTCGGTTCATCTTGTGGCATCCTGAGCTATGGCGTGCCACCAGCCTTTACGAGACGTTGTGCCTGATCCGCGAAAGCTTACTGATTACTGGTATCAAAAAATTCTTCAGTAACCAGTAACGGTTTTATATCATGCGGTTATCGGCGCCATTAGCTTCCGCGTATCCCTAAAATTTTGAATGTTTTTATTCTAATTTGGGTGTACTTGTGGTCTTTGGTGTCACCAAGCATTTTTTCAAGCGATGAACTTGGATCGGGCCTGTGAGCGTCGGATAACCAAAGCGTCTCGATTTGGCCATCTTCCATGGCGCGTCGAAGTGCCGCAACAGCAGCACCAATCAGGGGCGGAAGAGTTTCTCTGCCCACTCGCGGCTTCATTTTACCGTCATACGAAAAAACGGCTTGCAATGCGATGATTATCTTTTTGGCATCATCGCCCTTCCAGCCCCCCTCCGCAGCAAATGTTTCGCAAAAAGCTGTCCTCTGCTCCGGAGGGACCAAGGATCGCCAATGCCTAATGACATTTTCTTTTTTGTCAGCAGTGTATTCACTGGCGTTACCAGTCGCATCCAGATTCTCCAGGCCAGTTTTTTCAATGGTAGGCTCGGACAGATTAGTGGTAGCCACAGTTATGGCCTGTGTCTCAGGTTCGTCGGTAGAATTGGCTTCTTTGGCAGGGATAGTCACAACATAAATTGGACGGATTGGAGATATTTTTGGTATTTTTGCACCAGGATAATATTTTACTTCAGAGGAAAGCAGGACGGGTGCATACCTGTTTTTAAAATCATTGGGGTTCAGTGTGGTGTCAAAAAGCATCCCTTCAGTATTTTGCAAGGCCGAAATACTGACAGCGCCCTGTTTTGCGGGCATGATGGTCTTGATTTGTCCTGATGCCAGCTCAGCGAGCAATTCTTCAATGGCGAGTGGCAGAATCGTATCGTAGGGTCGGTTGACGAAAAAGCGCTTGCGTCTTTGGAATACCCCTGGTCCAAACCAGAAAAACACGCAGAGAGCTAAAAAAGTCATTTCCCAAAGAAAGGGAGCAAACGCTTTATAGTTGTGCGGCTGCAACGAAAGCCACCAAAGCTCTATGCCAAGAGCTACCAAGGCAAGTGCAGATAGGATGTTACACGTCACATCGATTACAAAAAACCGCCAATAGAGTTTTTTGGCAAAAGCCGTTATTTGGCGCTCACCTTCTTCTATGTCTTCGGGCACTAAACGCTGCGCCGCGAAGTGGCTCAACTTTTCAGTCTTGATTTTAGTCACGGCCCTCTCTTTTCTGACTTGTGACGCAATATTGCCCCCACGCCTCCATGAGCGCCTTCCTCTTCTCCAGAAGATTGCCCCGTCGATAAGCTGCCTCAACCTTATTCCCGATGGCATGGGCAAGGGCCATTTCGGCTATGTCGCCATCAAAATCCGTTTCCTCGGCCACCCAATCCCGGAAGGATGAACGAAAACCATGCGGCACGGCGGGAACCTCCATGTCGCGGCAAATCTTGGTCAGCGTCATGTCGGACAGCGGCTTACCGCCGCGCTGGCCGGGAAACACCAACTCGCTCCGCGCCTCTCTGTAGCCCAGCGCCCGCCGGATCACGTCCAGGGCAGCGGATGACAGTGGGACGACATGCTCCTTGCCGGCCTTCATCCGCTCGGCGGGGATTGTCCACAGGGCATTGTCGAGATCAATTTCGCCCCAAGTCGCGCCGCGAATCTCGCCGGACCTGGTTGCGGTGAGGATCAGCGTCTCAAGAGCAAGCCGTCCCATCGTATCCCGCTCATTGAGTTTGGCAACGAACGCCGGAACATCGGCATAGGGCATGGCCGTATGATGCACCCCCTTGGCCTTAACCTTGGGCATCGACTTATTCATTGCCGCAATCGGCAGGGGCGTTGTCCGGTATCCCTTGCCGATCGCCCAATCGATGACCGTGTTGATCCTCTGACGCACGCGCCGCGCCGTCTCCGGCTTTTCGAGCCAAATGGAAATCACGGCATCCCGGACGTGGTGGCCGTCAATCACGGCAACCGATAGGTCGCCAAGCATCGGGAACGCGTATGTCTCAAGGGTGGATAGCCACTGCGCCCGGTGCTTTTGATTCCGCCAGCTCGCCTTGTGCTCGGCAAACACCAGAGCAGCTGCTTCCTTGAAGGTGGGTATCCCTGCCTCTTTCCGCCGCTCGGCAACGGGATCAAGTCCCACCTCGACCTGCGTCCTCACCTTGGTGGCGCGCTCGCGGGCCAAGGCCAGGGACACCTTCTTTGCACTCCCCAGGCCAACGTCCCGGCGCTTGCCATCCTTCTGCACCCGGCAAACCCAGGACTTCCCGCCCCGAGGGCTTATAACAAGGTACAGGCCGTCGCCGTCGCCATAGCGCCCCGGCTCCTTTGCGGCCTTCACGGAAGAGGCTGAAAGCTTGCCCAATCTTATCCCACACTAGTTTACCACACGACGTGTGGGATACCATGCCAACGGGATGAGTCAGGGTGCAACAGCAAAACGCCAAAAACCGGCGGGAATCAGCCGGTTTTCATACGCTATAATATCTGGTAATTCGTGGCGGTGGCGGAGAGGGTGGGATTCGAACCCACGGTACCCGTGAAGGCACAACGGTTTTCGAGACCGTCCCAATCGACCACTCTGGCACCTCTCCGCGGTCGGGCGGCGTTATACGCATGATGGCGCTGACTAGGCAACAGTGGCGGTGCATATCGATGCCGATTGGCCGGGCAAGTCGATTGACAGCGGGATGGAGCGCGCTATAACCCCGCAATCGCGCGAAGCCGCAGGGTTTCGCGCTTCTTTTCTTTGTCCGCCGCGCGGCGTTGCAGATAGAATTGGACCAGATCGATGTTTGCAGTCATCCGCACCGGCGGAAAACAATATCGCGTCGTGCCGGACGCGGTGCTGAAGGTCGAGAAACTCGAGGCCGAGGCCGGCAGCACCGTGACCTTCACCGATGTTCTCGCCATCGGCGGTGAACAGGGCGTGACCCTGGGCAAGCCGGTTGTCGAGGGTGCCTCCGTCACCGCCACGGTGATCGCGCAGGACAAGCTCGATACGGTCATCATCTTCAAGAAGCGCCGCCGGCAGAACAGCCGCCGCAAGAACGGCCACCGCCAGAAAGTGACCGTGCTGCGCGTGTCCGGCATCAACGCCGCCTGATCGGAGGGATATCCCATGGCACACAAGAAAGCCGGTGGCTCGTCGCGCAACGGTCGCGATTCCGAAGGCCGCCGCCTCGGCGTCAAGAAGTTCGGTGACGAGCAGGTGATCGCCGGCAACATCATCATCCGCCAGCGCGGCACCAAGGTGAAGCCTGGCGCCAATGTCGGCGTCGGCCGCGACCACACGATCTTCGCGCTCGTCGACGGGCGGGTGAAGTTCTCCCGCCGGGCCGAGGGCCGCGTGCATGTGTCGGTCGAGAAGCTGCCGATCGCCGCGGAGTAACCTGTTTCCGGTATGAAAGACGCGAAGGCCGGCCGGTGCCGGCCTTTTGCGTATCTGCACTCATGAAGTTCCTCGACCAGGCGAAGATTTATGTGCGTTCGGGAGATGGCGGCAACGGTGTCGTCGCGTTCCGGCGCGAAAAATATATCGAGTTCGGTGGGCCGGATGGCGGCAATGGCGGCCGTGGCGGCGACATCGTGTTCGAGGCGGTCGAGAACCTCAATACGCTGATCGACTTCCGCTATACCCAGCATTTCCGGGCCCGTAAGGGCGGTAACGGCGCCGGGTCGGACCGCACCGGCGCCGCCGCGCCGCCGGTGGTGATCAAGGTGCCGGTCGGCACGCAGATTCTCGATGACGACCGCGAGACCCTGCTCGCCGATCTGGATGCGCCGGGCAAGCGCATCGTGCTGCTGCGCGGCGGCGATGGCGGGTATGGCAACGCGATGTTCAAGACCTCGACCAACCGTGCGCCGCGTCGCGCCGATGCCGGCTGGCCGGGCGAGGAGCGCTGGGTCTGGCTGCGCCTGAAGCTGATTGCCGATGCCGGGCTGGTCGGGCTGCCCAATGCCGGGAAATCGACCTTTCTCTCGGTCGCCTCGGCGGCGCGGCCCAAGATCGCCGATTATCCGTTCACCACGCTGCACCCGCAACTCGGCGTGGTCCGGCTGTCGATGACCGAGGAATTCGTCCTCGCCGACATTCCCGGCCTGATCGAGGGCGCGCATGACGGCGCCGGGCTGGGCGACCGCTTTCTCGGCCATGTCGAACGCTGCGCCGCGCTGATCCACCTGATCGACGGGGCGGCCGGCGACGTGGTGGATGCGTGGCGGACGATCCGCGGCGAGCTGGAAGCCTATGGCGGCGGGCTGGCGCACAAGCCCGAGCTGATCGTGCTGAACAAGATGGATGCGATGACGCCGCACCAGATCGCCGGTCGGCGCTCGGCGCTCGAACGCGCGTCGGGCAGCAAGGTGATGGTCATTTCCGCCGTCGCGCATCAGGGCGTGGACGCGGTGCTGCGCGAAACCCTGCGGATGATCCGCGAGCGGCGGCAATGAGCCCCGGCTGCCCGATCCCGGCGGCGCGCGGCTGCTGGTGGTCAAGATCGGGTCCGCCCTCATCGTCGATCCCGAGGCCGCGGCGCCGCGCACGACCTGGCTTG
>NZ_CAJQZK010000029.1:0-39111 GCF_907164655.1 Acidocella sp. C78 | reverse complement strand
CCATGCCAGGCCTTGAAACTGCCGACGAACCCGGCAATCCGCCGCCCGCCGAGGCCGAGCCGGGCGCGCAGCGCCTGCCCCGCCGGATCGACATCGGCGAAGCGGGCGAGATCGACCCCGTTGGGAACCACATGAACGCGGTCCGCCCGGCCGAGCACGGCGGCGACATGCGCCGCCACCTGCCGGGAGACGGCGATGATCGCGTCCGCCCCGCGATACGACTCCGCCTCCGCCGCCAACGCCTCGTCAACGAGACAAAGGCCGCGAAACCGCCGCTGCTCCTCGACCAGCGGCGCGTTGACCTCCAGGAGCCGCGGCACGCCCAGCCGCGTGGCGATGCACACGCCCGCGCGATGAAACAGCGCATGCCGCTCATAGACGAGGTCGGGCGCGATGCCGTGGCTGGCGAGCGCGGCGAGAACCCGGTCGCCGACCGACCAGTCATGCTCGATCCGCACGCGCTCGCGCCGCTCGATCGGGTCGATGATCGCCATGTCCGCCGGCGGCGGCGCGAATTCCAGGAGGCGCGCCGGCGGCGGCGGATTGCCGGCGCCGCGCGTGGTGCAGGCGAGCGTCACCTCATGGCCGAGCGACGCCGCCGCGGCGACGAATTCGCGCACATGCACCGAAGCGCCCTTGTCGCCCTCGACCGGAATGCCCCGATCGAGATTGAGATACAGGATCTTCACGACGATGCCTTCGCCAGCGATGAGGGTGCTGTGGGCGAATCGGCGCGAAACCGCGTCCCGCCGCCCTCCCGCGCCTGCGGCACGCAGCCGGCGCAGCCGAGCAGCGCATGCAGCCGGCGCGTGGTCGTCCAGAGGTCGAACTCGCCTTCGAGCCGCGCCCGCCCGGCTTCGGCCAGGCGGCGCGCGGTGGCGGGATCGGCCAGGATGTCCTCGATCGCCGCGGCCAGCGCCGCCGGATCGCGCGGCGGCACCAGCCGCCCGGTCTCGCCGTCGCGGACCAGTTCGGGAATCCCCGACACCCTGGTCGAGACCACCGGCACGCCGATCGCCATCGCCTCGGCGATCACGTTGGGAATCCCGTCGCGGTCGCCATCCTCCGTGATCCGCGGCGCGAGCGCGAACACATTGGCGGTGGCGTAGAGCGCGATCAGGTCGGCATGCGTCATCGCGCCGTCGAGCGTCACCACCCCGTCCAGCCCGTGCGCCGCGATCTGCGCCTGCAACGTCTCGCGCAGCGGCCCCTCGCCGATGATCCGGCAGCGGAAGGCGATGCCTTGCCGGCGCAGCCGCGCGCAGGCCGCGATCAGGTCGTCATGCCCCTTTTTCGGCACCAGCCGGCCCACCGAGAGGATCAGCGTCTCGCCGGCCTCCCGCACTGCCGCGTCCTGCCGGCGCGCGCCGAACAGGCCGAGATCGATGCCGTGATAGACGAGCTTGATCCTGTCCGTCTCGCCATCCAGCAACCCGGCGAGATATTTGACGTTGTACCCCGTGCAGGTCGCGACGAAGCTGGCCGCCAGCGCGCGCTTGCGGATCACCTGCGGCGGCGTGAGGTAGAGATCCTTGGCATGGGCGGTGAAGCTGAAGGGCAGCCCCGTCATCATGCTGGCGAACCACGCGGCGGCGGCCGGCGCATTGGCGAAATGGGCGTGAATGTGGCGGATGCCGTGGCTCCGGCACAGGGTCGCGATCACGCCGCCGCGCAGGAACTGCTTCCAGACCGAGAGCGGATTGGGCGACCGCGCGGAAAACAGCATCGCCCGGCCGAAGGCGGCGAGATAGCGCCCGGGCGCGGCGGCGATGGCGCGGCGATGGGCGGCGGCGATCTGCCGGCGCCCGGCCGCCTCGCTCATCGGCGGAACCGGATGCAGCGGCGCCTCCACCTCGGCGACCATCGGGTGGTGCGGCGGCGGTTCCGGCGGCAGCAGCGAGACGATGTGCAGCTTCGCCCCCAGCCGCTCCATCGCGCGGATCTCGTTGAGAATGAAGGTTTCCGTCAGCCGGGGATAGCGCTTCATGATATAGATGACCGGCGCATCCCCGGCGGGGGCGGCGGCAGGGTCGAGGCTGGCGAAGGCGGGCATCAGGCGATCTCCCAGGCCGGGCCGGCCACGTCCTGCCGCGACCCGGCGACGGCGGTGAGATGGGCGGCCACCCGTTCGGCGCCATTGAGATCGAGCCGTGCCCAGGTTTCGGGCGGCGGCTCGGCGGCGGCGAGGACGGACGGGATCTCGCGCGCGAGATCGGCGGCGAGATCCGGCCCCTGCTCGATGGCACGCACCAGGCCAAGCCCCGCCAGCAGCCGCGCCCGCAGCAGCTGTTCCGCCCGCGGCGCCGGCCGCGGCACCAGAATCGCCCGCTTGCGCGCGGCGATCAGTTCGGCGCTGGTATTGTAGCCCGCCATCGCGATGACGAGATCGGCGGCGCGCAGGCTCGGCAGCGGATCGGTGATGTAGTCCACCAGCTCGACATCGTCCCGCCCGGCGGCCGCTGCGGTCAGCGCGGCGCGCTGCGCCGTCTGCATCAGCGGTCCGGTCACGATGACGGAATGGAACGCCGCCGGCATCCCCCGCGGCAGCCCGCGCAGATAGGCCTCCATCAGCGCGAACCCGTCGCCGCCGCCGCCGGCCGTCACCAGAACGACCTTCCGCCCCGCCGCCCGCAGCGCGGACCAGCACGGCGCCGCCCCCTCGCCGCCCGGCCGCAGCAGATCGGCGGCGACGACATGCCCGCAATACCGCACCCGCCCGGCCACCGCCCCGCCGATCCCGTACGCCTCCGCCACGTCGAACAGGGCGCGCGAGCCATAGACCAGAATATCGTCATAAGCCTGGTCGAGCAGGTCGGGGATGTCCTGCTCGGCCCAGATCGCCCGCACCGTCTCCGGACTGTCGAGAATGTCGCGCAGGCCGAGCATGACCCTGGTCTGCGGCATGTCGCGCCGCATCATCGCCAGCGTGGGCAGGATTTCCCCGTTCATCCCCGCCGGCGCGTGATCGACCAGGAACACGTCCGGCCGGTAGCGCAGCGCGAGGGTCAGGATCAGCGCGGCGCGATAGCCTTTCACCAGGCCGAAACTCTGCCCCGCCTCGCGCGCCTTGTAGGTTTCGGCGCCGGTCTTCACCACCGGCGGCAGCGGATGCACATGCAGCCCCGGCGGCAGCCGCCACCGCCCGATCACCGGCGAGCCGGTCAGCAGGTGAACCGCGAACTGCCGCGTGTCGAGCAGCCGCTCGGCGATGGCGAGGTTGCGGCGCAGATGCCCGAGGCCGAACGTGTCGTGCGAATAGAGAAACACCACCGCCGGCCCGACGCGCCCGCCGCATCCCGGCGCCCGTGCGCCGCCCCGGCGCGTCAGAATGCCGCCCGGCCAGCCTTCCGGCGCCGCTTCATCCGGCATCCCCCCGCCGCCAAACGGCTCGGCCGCATCCACCCCCGCCTCCCGCCAGACGGCGCCGGCGAATCCTGGCGCGCTGTCCCGCTCAGCCACATGAACATCGCGCATACAGGGTTCCTTTCCGCTGTCGGTGTCATGTTGTTATCGTGGGAGAAAGTTCCACAGTCAAGCGCGAAAACGACAGCAAGCATGAACAAGCGGACAGGTTCACCCGTCCCGCGCCGCAGCGCGGATTCCGGTTTTTTCTGTCTAAGTTATTGAAAAGACTGTTAGAAATGCGCCATGACGCCGAGGCCGGCGCCGAAGGCGGCACTCTGCGAGGTCAGCCCACGCGTTGCGTAAAGCTGCAATTCCCAACGGAAATTCATCCGCAGGTTATATGCCAGTATGGCGGAGGCCACCGCCGTGCGCCGCTTCTGGATCGGCGTGTGGCCGATCAGGATAACGCTGACGAACTGCCGGGGGGTCACCGCCACCGCCACCCCCGGCTCGAAGGTCATGACATTCAGGAGGTGCAGCCCCGGCAGACGGCCGACCACGCGGTAGCCAAGCTGAACATAGGGAAACACCCGGTCGCCGATCCGCCAGACCGTCCGCACGCCGGCTTCCTCGTCAAACCGCCCGGTCCCGAGCCCCTTGCGATAGGAAGCGACCGGCAGCTTCACCTTCACATAGGGCTCGATGGCCGGCACCGCGCCATGCGCGTGCGCGAGCCGGTATTCGGCCTTGACCCAGACATCGCCGAGGCCCTGGCGGGTGGCGCCGGAGCCGCGCCCGGAAATCACCGACTGTCCGGCCACGATCCCAGCCCCCGCCACCGCGATATAGGGCAGTTCCACCCGCACCAGCAGACGGTTGTGCTGATAGACGACCGACAGCGGCAGGTCATAGATGTGAATGGTGTGATGGGTGCCGAACCGCCCGGTGAACAGCGAAGGTTCGAGCCCGATGGTGAAGCCGTTGGGCGCAGCGGCGCGTGCCGGCCCGGGCAGGGCCGCGGCGGCCAGCAGGGCCAGCGCCGAAAGCCCCCGGTATCCTTCCGCCGCCGCCACGCGCGCGCTTCCCAAGACCGTCATCGCGTTCCCATAATGATCCCATCCAGTATCATAATGGAATATGTCATTCCAATGGCCTGCGCGGCTGTCATCCGATTGCAAATTTCTGCACGTGTATTATGTGGGAGTTTGTCACACACAGAACGCGGGGCGGATGGCTGAGGCAGCCACCCACGCCACGGTCGGCAGGCGAGCGGGAATGGAATCCGATATCGAGAACATGCTGGGCCGGTTGCTGCGTCCCCTCGTCGCCTATCTCATGCGACGGGGCTGGGGCTACATCGCCTTTCGCGACCTGCTCAAGCGCGTCTACATCGACGAAGCCGTCCGCAACCACGAGGGCGATGCCAGCCCGACCGACAGCCAGATCAGCGCCATCACCGGCATCAACCGCCGCGAGGTCAAGCGCCTGCGCGAGGCCGCCGCCGCCGCGGCAACACCGCCGCCGCGCGACCCGATGGCCGGGGTCAACGCCGCCGCCCGGGTGATCGGCACCTGGGTTTCCGCCGCCGCCTTCCGCGATGCGACGGGCGCGCCGCGGCCGCTGACGGTGCGCGGCGAGAGCGACGATCCGGGGTTCGATGCCCTGCTCCGCGCCGCGAAGGTCGATGTGCGCGGCCGCACCATCATCGAGGAACTCGAACGCGCCGGCGCGATCGAGCGGTTGGCCGATGAGCGCATCCGCCTGCTGCGCGCGGCCTTCACCCCCGGCGAGCCGCGCGACAAGCTGCTCTTCCTCGCCGCCAATGTCGGCGATCACATGCGCAGCGCCTTCCACAACCTCGCCGGCGAGGAGCCGGTCTTCATCGAGCGGGCGCTGTTCCACAACGGCATCGGCGCAACCCGGCTCGCCGCCGCCCGCCCCGTGCTGTCCGACATGGCGGACCGGCTGCTGCGCCAGTGCAACGAGCATCTGCTCGCGGGCAATCTCTCCAGCACCGAGGCCGAGGGTGCGGGCGATGGCGAGGGAAAACTGCGCCGGCTCCGCCTCGGCGTGTATTATTACGAGACCGATGCCGATGACCGTCCCTGAGCCGACCGCGCCGCGCCGGAAGCGCTGGCGCCTTGCCCTGCTGCTCGCCGTGCCGCTCGGCACCCTGCCCGGCCTTGCCGGCGCGCAGGAGACCGGCGGCATCGGCGGCACCGGCATCCGCCATGACACCGGCGGCATCGGCGGCACCGGCATCGGCCAGGAAACCGGCGGCATCGGCGGCACCGGCATCGGCCGCACTGGCGCGCCCATCGTCGGCTATGGGCCGATCCAGCGCTTCGGCAGCGTCTTCGTGAACAACCGGGAATACCGCATCACCGCCGGCACCCTGGTCACGATCGACGGCCAGCCCGCCACCGCCGCCGCTCTCCGGGTGGGCGACATGGCGATCGTCCACGGCGTCGCCGAGGGCGCGCATGGCGGCATCGCCCGCAGCATCGCCACCTGGCAGGCGATCATCGGCCCGGTCACCCACATCGCCGCCAACGGGCGGGAGATCACCGTGCTGCGCCAGACCGTCCTGCTGCCGCGCCCGCTGCCCGGCGCCGCGCTGCATCCGGGGCAGATGGTCGGGATCTCCGCCCAGCGCCAGACCGATGGCAACTGGGTCGCCTCCCGCGTCAACACCCTGCCCGCATCGCACGGCTTCCGGCTGGAAACCACGCTCGGCGCGAGCCCGCCCGGGCAGGCGCGGCTCGGCGGCCTCGTGCTGACGGCGAAACCCGGAATGCTCGCCGGGCTGCACCAGGGCGAGCGCGTCATCGCCACTGGCCGCGTCATCGACGGGCAGCCGGTGCTCGCCGCCCTCGTGCCGCGCCCCCTGCGCCTCGGCACGCCGGGCACACGGGTCGAGGCGGTGAACTTCTTCCGCTCCACCGGCAGCGGGCGCCTCGTCGCGGCTGACGGGATGGCGGTGAAGGCGCCGCCCGGCGCGCACCGGTTCAGCGGCCTCACCCGCGTCGAGGTGATCGGCGAACTCTCCGAAGCCGGCGAGATCACGGCAACCGAGCTGACCCCGGAACTCCCCGAACCGCCCGAGACCGGACCATCCGGCGGCAAGCCGGGAGAGGCCGGCCCGCCTGTGCATACGGCCGCGCCGCCGGCGCACCATCTCGAGCCGCCGGAAGTCGGCGAGGCGCCGGAGGCCGAGACGGTGGAAGACGGCACGCCGGAAATCGAGATCCCGAACCCGCAGACGCCGGAGCCGGATATCGACGCGCCCGAGATCGAGCCGCCGTCCGACCAGTAACCGAACGGCAAGCCTATCTATCTGATTTTCCAAGCATCTCTGTCCGATCAGATGACTCCATCTGATCGGACGTTGCTCTAGATTTCCGGGGGTCGACACCATCGGCACAACCCTGTCACCCGGAAAGGATCGCAGCCATGTCGAGTACCCAGGTCGAACCCCGGCCCAAGACCGCCGAGCCGGAGCGGCGCCACGCCGGCATGCCGGATTTCTGGCGCCCCTTCGAATCCCTGCGCCGTGAGGTCAACCGCCTGTTCGAGGATTTCGACGGCATTCCGCCGCGCCGCGCCCGGCAGGCCGGCTTCCCCTTCGAGCCGTTCTGGTCGCGCGGTCCGGACTCCCCGGCCGTCGATGTCATCGAGCAGGAGAAGGCCTTCGTCATCACCGCCGAACTCCCCGGGCTCGCGCTGAAGGATGTCGAGATCAAGGCGACCGACGACATGCTGTCGATTTCCGGCGAGAAGCGCAGCACGCAGGAAACCACGGCGGCCGACTACCAGCTCAGCGAACGCCGCTACGGCCGGTTCGAGCGGCGCTTCAGCCTGCCCGGCAGCGCCGATCCGGCGCGGATCGAGGCGCAGTTCGCCAACGGGGTGCTGACCATCACCCTGCCGAAACGGCCCGAGGCCATCCGCACCGAACGCAAGATCGAGATCAAGGCGGGCTGACCCGTCAGGGGCGTGCCGCACCGGCGCGCCCCGCTGCGGTTTCCGCATGACCGCTGCCCCCGGCGCGCTTCATCCCGTGAGCCCGGCAGCGTCGAACTGGGCCATGCGACGCAGCCGGGCGACGCGCTCGCGCAGCGGCGGGTGGGTCGCGAACAGGGCGTCGAACGCCGTGCCGGCGAGCGGATTGACGATGAAGAGCGAGGCGGTCGCCGGGTTGCGCTCGGCATCCTCGTTGCCGACCCAGCGCGCCATCTCCCCGATCCGCGAGAGCGCGCGCGCCAGCGCCAGCGGCTGGCCGGTCAGTGCGGCCGCACCGGCATCGGCGGCATATTCGCGGGCGCGGGAAATGGCGAGTTGCACCAGCGTCGCCGTCAGCGGCGCAAGGACCAGCAACAGCACGCCCGCGATGCCGGAAAACGGGCTCGCCCGGCGCTCGTCGCCGCCGCCGAAGATCAGCGCGAGGTTGGACATCATGCCGATCGCCCCGGCCAGCGTCGCGGTCACCGTCATCGTCAGCGTGTCGCGATGGCGGATATGCGAGAGTTCATGCGCCAGCACGCCGGCCAGTTCCGCCTCCTCCAGCGCGCCCAGCAGCCCGGTGGTCACGGCAACCGCCGCATGCGCCGGATCGCGCCCGGTGGCGAAAGCGTTTGGCTGGTCCGCATCGATCACGAACACCCGCGGCACCGCCATCCCCGCCTTGCGCGCCAGACGGTCGACCAGCGCAACGAGGCGGGGAAACGCCGCCGGATCGGCCGGCTGCGCCCCATAGGCCGCCAGCACCGCGCGGTCGGCCACCCAGTAGGCCACGAAATTCCCCGCGCCGGCGACCACGAAGGCAACCGCCGCTCCCGTTCCGCCAGCCAGGCCATAACCAACCGCCATGAACAGCGCGGTGAGCACCGCCATCAGCAGGCCGGTCCGGATCAGGTTCGCCATGACACGCCGCCTTTCATCAACAACGGGAGCAGCGCCAGCATCCTGTCTGATAGGCCTCGGGCGGGCGGGCCTCATTGAGGTGAATCAAGCCCCGCGCATTGACCCCGCGCTGCCTTGTGTGATCTGCTCGGCCTCGATTCGTCATCACCACGCCGGCCCGGCACCAGACAGCCCGGGCGCCCTGCCCCCGCGAGACACGACATGCTCAAGCCGGAAACCCGCGCGCTCCTCACCCGCGTCAGCACCGCCACCCTCGCCACCGCGCTGTTCCGCCGCGGCCTGCGCCAACAGGCGATCCAGGGCGCGCTGCCGCTCAGCCCGCCGCGGCAGAGCATGGTCGGCGAGGCCTTCACCCTGCGCTACATCCCGGCCCGCGAGGACCTCAACCCGATCACCGTGTTCCGCAACCGCGACCACAAGCAGCGCCAGGCGATCGAGACCTGCCCGCCCGGCGCGGTTCTGGTGATCGACAGCCGCAAGGACGCCCGCGCCGCCTCGGCCGGCGGCATTCTCGTCACCCGGCTGATGCAGCGCGGGGCGGCGGGCATCGTCACCGATGGCGGCTTCCGCGACAGCGCCGAGATCGCCGCACTCGGCTTTCCCGCCTATCACACGAGGCCGAGCGCGCCGACCAACCTCACCCTGCACCAGGCCATCGCGATCGACGATCCGATCAGCTGCGGCGACGCGCCGGTCTTTCCCGGCGACGTGATCGTGGGCGATGCCGACGGCGCGGTCGTGCTGCCCGCCCATCTCGCCGACGAGCTGGCGCGGGAGGCGACGGAGATGACGGTGTTCGAGGATTTCGTCACCGAGCGGGTGCGCGCGGGCGCCTCCATCCTCGGCCTCTACCCGCCGACCGACCCCGCCACCGAAGCCGACTTCTCCGCCTGGCGCACCCGCACCGGCCGGTAGAGCATCATCCGATCAGAGGGAATCATCTGATCGGATAAAGATGCTCTAATCATCGATATCAAACAGCATCATCCGATCAGAGGGAATCATCTGATCGGATAAAGATGCTCTAATCGTCTATATCATACAGCATCATCCGATCAGATCGCGCGCCTCATCCGGCGCGGCGGATCTCGTAGGCGCGCAGATGCACATCGGCGATGGCGAGCAGCGGGCACGCCGCCGCGTCGCCCCGCCGCAGCAGATCGCCGATGATGTGCCCGGCCTCGATCCGCCCGCCCTGCTCCATGTCGCGCAGCATCGAGGCGGTCATCGCCGAGCCGGGGGTGGCGAGCCATTCCTTCAGCCGCGCGGCTGCCGCCGGGCGCAGCTCGAACCCTTGCCGCGCGGCGATGCCGGCGCATTCGGCCGCCAGCCCGAGCGCGATCCCGGCGCCGCCGGCCTCGACGATCGCCCCCACCGGCGCGCGCATCAGGCAGGTGATGCCCGCGAGGGCGGCGATGAACACCCATTTCTCCCACATGTCCTGCATGATGGCGTCGCTCAGCCGGGTGACGAAACCGGCCCTGCCGAACAGCTCGGCGATCGCCCGCGCCCGCGCATCCTGCCCGGAGGCGCGCGGGCCGAAGGTCAGCGTATGCGCGTCGTTGAGATGCAGCACCTGCCCCTCGGCGTCGAGGGCGGCGGAAATCACGCACTGCCCGCCCAGCACCTGCGGCGCGCCGAACCGCGCATCGAGCACGTCGAGATGGCGCATGCCGTTGAGCAGCGGCAGGATCAGCGCGTGCGGGCCGATGCCCGGCGCCATCGCCGCCACCGCGTCGTCGAGGTCATAGGCCTTGCAGCTCAGCAGCACGAGATCGAACACCGGCTCCAGCCGATCGGCGGTCACCACCGATGGCGCGGGCAGATGCGCATCGCCCTTCACGCTGCGGATGACGAGCCCGCCCGCCGCCAGTGCCCGCGCCCGCGCCGGGCGCACCAGGAATGTCACGTCGAGGCCGGCCTCGGCCAGCCTGCCGCCGAAATATCCGCCGGTGCCGCCGGCGCCGACCACCAGAATGCGCATGGGGCGTCTCCTCAGCGCTGCATGATGATGAGAGTCGAGGTGGCCGAAGCATAGAGCCGGCCGCTCGCATCTGTCAGCTTCGCTTCCGAGAAGCCGGCGCGCCGGCCCAGCGAAATCACCGTGCCGACCGCGCGCACCACCCCGGTCTCGACCGTCATCGCCCGGTGATACGAAACCTTGAGTTCGAGCGTCGAATAGGCCTGCTCGGCGGTGAGCATGGTATGCACCGCGCAGCCGCAGGCGGAATCGAGCAGCGTCGCGGCGTAACCGCCATGCACCGTGCCGAGCGGATTATAGACCTCGCGCCCCGGACTGCCCTCGAACACCACCCGCCCCTCGGCGATCTCGACCAGGCGGAACCCCAGCGTCTGCCCCATCGCGAGCAGGTCGGAGTCCATCACGGCGCGAAGCTGGTCGATGCCGGGAAGCGGCGGCAGGGGGTCGGGCATGGAGTATCCTGGTCTGTGATTGAGTGCCATGCCTAGCCTGCCCTGCCGCATGCGACAATCCCGCGCGCCTCATCGCTCGGGCGCGGCCAGCCGCGCCTTCACCAGCCCGAGCATTCCCGCCGTCACCACCGACCCGGCGATGATGGCGACCACATAGAGCCCCAGATGCGTCACCGCGTTGGGAATCGGCAGCACGAAAATCCCGCCATGCGGCAGGCGCAGCTTCACATCCGCCACCATCGAGATCGCCCCGGCCACCGCCGATCCGGTCATGGTGCAGGGGATCACGCGGAACGGGTCCTCGGCGGCGTAGGGAATGGCGCCCTCGGTGATGAAGGACAGGCCGAGCACCGCGGTCGGCAGCCCTGATTCGCGTTCGAGCGTGGTGAAGCGGCTGGCGAACAGCCTGGTCGCCAGCGCGATGCCCAGCGGCGGCGTCATCCCCGCCGCCATCACCGCCGCCATCGGCGTGTAGACCCGCGCCGACAGCAGCCCGACCGCGAAGGTATAGGCCGCCTTGTTCACCGGCCCGCCCATGTCGAACGCCATCATCGCGCCGAGCAGCAGGCCGAGGGCGAGCGCGCCCGAGCCCTGCATCGAGCGCAGCACATGCGTCATCAGGTGCAGCAGCTCGGCCACCGGCCGGCCGATCACATAGACCATCAGCAGCCCGGTGAAGAGCGTGCCGAGCACGGGCAGCAGCAGCACCGGCTTCAGCCCCTGCAGGCCGCGCGGCAGGCGCAGCGTCTCGTTCAGCCAGCGCGTCGCGTAGCCGCCGATGAAGCCGGCGAGGATCGCGCCGAGAAACCCCGCCCCGGTCAGCGAGGCGAGCAGCCCGCCGATCATCCCCGGTGCGAGCCCCGGCCGGTCGGCGATGGAATAGGCGATGTAGCCGCCGAGCACCGGCACGAACAGGGTGAAGGCCGATTGCGCGCCGATCTCGAACAGCGCGCCGGCGAAGCTGCGCGCGGCCGCGGCGTCGGTCGCGTGGATTCCGCCGAAGGCGAAGGCCAGCGCGATCAGCAACCCGCCCGCGGTGACGAACGGAATCATGAACGACACGCCGGTCATCAGGTGCCTGTAGGGCCCGGTTCTCGCGCGCCCGGCGCCGGCGGCCACCGGCGCAGCACCGCCCTGGGGCGCGGCGTCACCGAGCGCGCGGGCGATCAGCGCCTCGCCGTCATTGATCGCGGCCCTGGTCCCGCTATGGAATACCCGCTTGCCGCCGAACCGCGCCTCCGCCACCTGCCGGTCGGCGGCGATCAGCACGACATCCGCCGCCGCGATCTCCGCCTCGGTCAGCGGCGTTCCCGCGCCGACCGATCCCTGCGTCTCGACGCGGATCTCGTGGCCGAGCGCCCTGCCCGCCCGCAGCAGCGCCTCGGCGGCCATGAAGGTGTGGGCGATGCCGGTCGGGCAGGAAGTGACCGCGACGATCTTCCGCCCGCCGGGCGCCGCCGCCACGGCGCGGCGCAGCACGGCGGCGGCATCGGCCAGCGCCTCGTCGATCGTGGCATCGCAGCGCCGCATCCCGGCGAAGCGCGGATCGCCCGCCGCCTCCGCCCCGATCTCGATCGCCACCGCCGCGGCGGCGATCCGGTCGGCGCCGAGCGGCTCGCGCACGCCATCGCCGCCGCGGATCTCGATCGCGATGTCATGCCCCGCATCGCGCGCTGCCCGGCGCAGCGCCTCGGCCGCCAGCCTGCGCGACACGGCACCCCGCCCGCCGGCAATCACCACGACGATCGCGCTCATGCCGCGTTCTCCCCCTCGCGCCGGACCACCACCTGCCGCGCCAGCGCCTCGACCGCGTCGCGCCCGGGCAGGTTCGCCCCCGGCGCGCGCAGCTTGGCGGCGGCGAAGGCGGTGCCCAGCCGGGCGATCCGTTCGAGCCCAGCCCCCGCATGCATCCCGGCGATGATGCCGGCCACCATCGCATCGCCGGCGCCGACCGTGCTGGCGACGAGCATCGGCGCAAGCGCCGCGCGCAGGCAGTCCTCGGCGGTGACGAACAGCGCCCCCTCGGCGCCGAGCGAAACGGCGACCAGCGACACCCCGCAGCCGAGCAGCCCGCGCGCCGCATCGCGCAGCGCCGCCGCATCCGCGAGGCGCCGCCCCGCCAGCGCCTCCAGCTCGGCGCGGTTGGGCTTGATGCACCAGGGCGGCGCGCCGCCGGCCAGAGCGCAGGCGAGCGGCGGGCCGGAACTGTCGAGCAATACCCGCGCGCCGCGCGCGGCAAGGTCGGCGATCAGCCCGGCATAGAACCCCTCATCGACCCCCGCCGGCAGGCTGCCGGCCAGCAGCACGATCGCCCCCGGCGCCGCGAGGCCGAGCAGCCGCGCGCTCACCGCCCGCAGCGATGACGCCGTCACCTCCAGGCCCGGCAGGTTGATGTCGGTGGTGTCGCCCGCATGCGCGAGCTTGACGTTGGTGCGGGTCTCGCCCGGCACCCGCAGGCATTCGTCGCGGATCGCCTTGGCCGCGAACAGCCGGGCGAAGGGCGCCTCGTTGGCGCGGCCGAGCAGCCCGGCGGCGATCACCGGAATGCCGCCCCAGTCGGCCAGGCAGCTCGCCACGTTCACCCCCTTGCCCCCGGCATGGAAGGCGACCGCGCGCGCCCGGTGCACCGTGCCGGGGGCGAGGGCGTCGAGGACGATCGTCTCGTCGATCGCCGGGTTGAGCGTCAGCGTGATCACCGGGCCGGTCACGCGCCCGCCTCCAGCGCCCGCACCTCGTCCGCCGTCGCGGCGTCGAGCGCGCGGGCGGCCAGCGCCCGCAAATCCTCCATCCGCGCGCCGCACAGCCGCGCCTTGACCGCCGCGATATCCGCCGGCGCCATCGACAGCGCCGTCACCCCGAGCCCGGCGAGCAGGGCGGCGCCGGCCGGATCGCCGGCGATCCCGCCGCACACGCCGACCGGGCAGCCCCGCGCCGCCGCCCCCGCCACAACCTGCGCCACCAGCCGCAGCACCGCGGGATGCAGGCTGTCCGCCGCGGCGGCGAGGGCAGGGTTCTGCCGGTCGGTCGCGAGGGTGTACTGCGTCAGGTCGTTGGTGCCGATCGAGAGGAAATCGCACGCCGCGGCCAGCCGCTCCGCCAGGATCGCGGCCGCCGGCACCTCGATCATGACGCCCAGCGGCAGCGCCGGCGCGCCGAGTGAAGCGCGCACCCGCTCGCAGGCGGCGCGCAGCCGGACGACCTCGTCCACCGATGTCACCATCGGGAACATCACCGCCACATCCCCGCCCGCCATCGCCGCGCGGTAGATCGCGCGCAGCTGCGGCTCCAGCAGGTCGGGCCGGCGCAACAGCAGCCGCGCCCCGCGCACGCCGAGAAACGGGTTCGCCTCGCGCTTCAGGCCGAGATGCGGCGCCTGCTTGTCGCCGCCGAGATCGAGCGCGCGGATCACCAGCCGCCGCCCGTCCACCGCCGCGATCATCGCGCGGTAGACCTCCAGCTGCGCGGCCTCGTCCGGCGGCGCAGCGGCGTCGAGAAACAGGAACTCGGTCCGCATCAGCCCCACCCCCTCACCGCCCGCCGCGAGCGCCGCCGCCACGAGGCCGGGCCGGTCGACATTGGCGGCGATGCCGATGCGCTGGCCATCCTGCGTCACCGCCGGCGCGCCGGCGGCGCCGGAAGCGGCCGCCTGCCGCGCGCGGGAGGCTTCGCGCCAGGCGATGGCCGACCCGATCGCCGCCGCCGGCGGATCGGGGTAGAGACACCCCGCCGCGCCATCCAGAATCGCCATCGCGCCGGAGGGCAGGCCGAGCAGCGCGCCGCCGCCGCCGACCAGCGCCGGCAGGCCGAGCGTGCGGGCGAGAATGGCGGTGTGCGCGGCCGGCCCGCCCGCCGCCGTGGCCAGCCCGGCCACGCGGGCGGGATCGAGCCCCGCCGTCTCCGAGGGCGACAGGTCGTCGGTGACGAGGATGCACGGCTCCGCCGGCAGATCCGCCAGCGACCCGGAAGCTGAAGCAGGATCGAGCCGGGCGAGTACGCGCCGGCCTGCATCGCGCAGATCGGCCGCCCGCCCGGCCAGTACCGGATTGTCCAGCTCCGCCAGCGCCGCGACGCGCTGCCCGACCGCCGCATGCCACGCCCAGGCCGGTCCATGCCCCTCGACCATCAGCCGGCAGCACGCGGCGATCAGGTCGTCATCGTGCAGCAGCTCCGCCTAGGCGCGGAAGATCGCCGCCTCGCCCGCCCCGAGCCGGGCTTCGGTCGCCGCCGCAAGGTCGTGCAGCTCGCCGCGCGCCGCCGCCAGCGCGGCGTCGAGCCGCATCCCGCTCTCGGCCAGCGCGAGCGGTTCGTCGGCAATTTCCGCAGCGCCCCCGGCCACGACATGCAGCCGGCCGATGGCAAGGCCCGGGCTGGCCGCAATCCCGCCGATCGCCGCGAGCGGCTCGGGCGGCGTCCAGCCCCGCGCGGATGCCGCAGGCGTCGGCGCCCGCACCACCGCCGGCGCGGCAGGCGCGGCGAGGCGCGCCCGCAGCCGGGCGAGGCCGGCGGCGGCGTTCTCCCCCTCGGCGGAGATCACCACGCGGTCGCCCGCGCGCAGGCCGAGATGCAGCAGCGCGACGAGATTGCGCCCATCCGCCACCGCCTCGCCATGCCGCACCCGAACCCTGAGGCCGCTCTGCCGCGCCGCCTCCGCCCAGGCGGCGGCCGGCCGCGCGTGCAGCCCGGCGGGATCCTCCACCACCATGTCGAACCGATGCGCGAAATCCGCCGCCGCCGCCGGGGCGGCAGGGCCGGCCGCCTCGCCCGCCAGCGCCTCGACGATCTCCTCCGCCGCCGTCGTCGCGGCGAGCGCGGCGAGCCTGTCCGGCGACTGCATCAGCGCGGCGAGGCGGCGGAGGATGGCGATGTGCGCATCGCCCCGCGCGGCGATGGCGACGATGAGCCGCGCCACCTGCCCCGCGCCCCACGCCACCCCGCCCGGCACCTGCAACACCGCGATCCCGTCGCACCGGACCAGGTGCCGGTCCTCGCCCATGCCGTGGGGAATCGCCACGCCGTGGCCGAGAAACGTGCCGGTGACGGCTTCCCGGCGCAGCATGCTGCGCGTATATCCCGGCGCGATGCAGCCGGCGTCTTCCAGCAGGCGGGCGGCCGCCGCGATCGCCGCGTCCTTCGAGGCGGGTGCTGCGCCGAGCCCGACCAGCGCGCGGCCGAAAGCGACATCCTGCAAGGGGGGTGACATCGGCGGTTTCCTCGTTTCCCTGGGAGAGAACCGAAAACGTTTTCAATTTTTCCTGTCAACAACATTCTCGTGTTTTGGGGAAAAATAACCGGGAGGGCGCTGGTTTTCGCTTGCCGGAACGGCGGGTTTCATGCTCAGTTTCTGAGAACGATTTCGAGAGCCCGTTGCGGCAGGCAGGAAAGACACCGCCCCGATGGCCGTCAGTATCAAGGATGTGGCCCGCGCCGCCGGGGTTTCGCCGGCGACGGTCTCGCGCACGCTCGGCGGCGGCGCGGTCAGCGCCGCGCTGCGCGACAGGGTCGAGGAGGCGGTGCGGCGCACCGGCTACCGGCCCAACCTGTCCGCCCGCCGCCTCCGCTCGCAGGAGTCGCAGACGGTCGGGCTGATCGTCGCGGACATCTCGAACCCGTTCTTCACCGCCGTCGCCCGCGCCGTCGAGCATGCCGCCTACGCCGCCGGCCTGCGCGTGATTCTCTGCAACACCGACGAGAATCCCGAGAAGGAGGCGATGTATCTCCAGCTCATGGAGCAGGAGCGCGTCACCGGGGTGATCTTCGCGCCCACCCGCGCCTCGGTCGAGCGGCTCGATCGCGGCGGCCGGCCGCCTTATCCGATGGTGCTGATCGACCGCGCCGGCCGCGCCAGCGGGCAGGACGCCGTGGTGCTCGACAATTTCGCCGCCGGACCCTGCTGGTCGAGCACCTGCTCGGCCAGGGCTACCGGCGCATCGCCGGGCTGTTCGGCAATGCCAGCACCACCGGCATCGAGCGGCGGGACGGCTACGAGGCGGCGATGCGCCGCGCCGGGCTCACCCCGGCCGCGCATTTCGCCGCCCCCAGCATCGCGGCGGCGGAGCAGGAAATCGCCCTCTGGTTCGCGCGCGGCGCCCTGCCGGAGGCGCTGATCGCCAGCAACGGCCTGCTGCTGATGGGGGCGGTGCGCGCGCTGCGCGCCGCCGGACGGCGAATGCCGGAGGATCTCGCGGTCGCCGGGTTCGACAATGAGAGCTGGACCGACCTGATCGGCCCGGGCATCACCGTCATCGAGCAGCCGGTGGCCCAGATCGGCGCCGAGGCGATGCGCCTGCTGCTGGAGCGGCTCGACGCGCCCGCCGCCCCGGTGCGCAAGATCGTGCTCGGCGGGCGCTGCGTCATCCGCGGCTCGACCGCGCCGCGCGCCGTGAACGAAGCCGCCGAATAGACCCTACCCGCGCCCCCTCATCCGCATTTCGACCAGCCGCAATGCAGGCAGCTCAGGCAGCCCGCCTCGCGCACCAGGCCGGGCTGGCTGCATTTCGGGCAGAGCGCGCCGAGCGGGGTTGCGGCCGGCACCTCCGCCACGCGCTTCTGGTCCGAAGGCGGCACCAGGAACCCGGTCTCGACCATGTGCCGCTCGATCACGTCGCCGATCGCCGCGACCAGCGAGGGCACGTAGCGCCCGCCGCTCCACTGCCCGCCGCGCGGATCGAACACCTGCTTCAGCTCCTCGGCCACGAAAGCGACCTCGCCGCCCCGGCGGAACACCGCCGAGATCATCCGCGTCAGCGCCACCACCCAGGCATAATGTTCGAGATTCTTCGAGTTGACGAACACCTCGAACGGCCGGCGCACCCCGTCCTGCTCGATGTCGTTGATGGTGACATACATCGCGTGCTCGCTGTCCGGCCAGCGCAGCTTGTAGGTGGCCCCGATCAGCTTGTCGGCGCGCACCAGCAGCCCGGCGGCGGTGGTCGCTGGCGCGGGCGCCGGCTTCGCATCCGCCGGCGGCGCGACCTCCAGCACCGAGCCGGTGATCGCGTTCGGCCGGTAGGTGGTGCAGCCCTTGCAGCCGCTGCGATAGGCGTCGAGATAGACCTCCTGGAACGCCTCGAAGCCGATATCCTCCGGCACGTTCACCGTCTTGGAGATCGCGCTGTCGACATGGCGCTGCACCGCCGCCTGCATCCGCACATGCTCGGCCGGGGTCAGCTCCTGCGCGGTGACGAAATGCGCCGGCAGGGCCGCGCTCTCGCCGAATTTCGCGCGGAACAGGCGCAGCGCGTAGTCGGTCACTTCCTCCTCGCGCCGGCTGCCGTCGCGTTGCAGCACCTTGCGCGTATAGGCCAGGGCGAAGACCGGCTCGACCCCGCTCGACACATTGTCCGACAGCAGCGAGATCGTCCCGGTCGGCGCGACCGAGGTGAGCAGCGCGTTGCGGATGCCGCCGGCCGCGATGGCGGCGCGCACGTCCTCGTCAAGCCCGCAGACGGTCTCGCCGGCGAGGTATTTCTCCGCGTCATAAAGCGGGAAGGCGCCCTTCTCGGCGGCGAGGGCGGCGGAGGCGAGATAGGCGGCGCGCTCGATCTGCCGCGCCCAGTCGCCGGCGCGGGCGGCGGCCTCCGGCGTGCCGTAGCGCAGGCCGCACATCATCAGCGCATCGGCAAGCCCGGTCATGCCGAGGCCGACCCGCCGCTTGGCCGCCGCCTCCTCGCGCTGCGCCTCCAGCGGGAAACCCGAGGCGTCGATCGTGTCATCGAGCATCCGCACCGAGATGGTCACGAGATCGGCAAGCTCCGCCTCGTCGATCCGCGCGCCGGGGCCGAACGGATCGCGCACCAGCCGGGCGAGATTGATCGAGCCGAGCAGGCAGGCGCCATAGGGCGGCAGCGGCTGCTCGCCGCAGGGATTGGTCGCGTGGATCGTCTCGCAGTAATACAGGTTGTTCCGCTTGTTGATCCGGTCGATGAAGATCACCCCCGGCTCGGCATAGTCATAGGTCGCGCGGGTGATCGCCTCCCACAGCGCGCGGGCCCGCAGCGTGCGATACACCTTGCCGTCGAACACGAGATCCCACGCGGCATCGGCCTCGACCGCGCCCATGAAATCGTCGGTGACGAGCACCGAGAGGTTGAAGTTCCGCAGCCGCCCCTTCTCGCGCTTGGCGGCAATGAAGGCCTCGATATCGGGGTGGTCGCAGCGCATCGTCGCCATCATCGCGCCGCGCCGCGCGCCGGCGGACATGATGGTGCGGCACATCGAATCCCACACATCCATGAACGAGAGCGGGCCCGACGCATCCGCCCCCACCCCGCGCACCGCCGCCCCCCTCGGCCGGAGCGAGGAGAAATCATAGCCGATGCCGCCGCCCTGCTGCATGGTCAGCGCCGCCTCGCGCAGATGGGCGAAGATGCGGCCGAGATCGTCCTCGATGTCGCCCATCACGAAACAGTTGAACAGCGTCACCCGCCGTGCCGTGCCGGCGCCGGAAATGATCCGCCCGGCGGGGACGAAGCGGAAATCCCGCAGCGCCTCGTAGAACGGCGCCTCCCAGCGCGCGGGCTCGCGCTCGGTCGCGGCCAGCGCCCGGGCGACGCGCCGCCAGGTGTCCTCCACCGTGTGGTCCACCGGCGCTCCGGCCTCGTCCTTGAAACGGTATTTGGCGTCCCAGATCTGCGCCGAGATCGGCGCCATCGTGTCGATCACGGAGGGAAGGGAAGCGGAAAACTCTGCCGGGATATCCATGTCGATCACTCCGATCTGGCGTTCGGGCGCAAGCGGCGCCGACTCGGGCCGGCACCGATCATACCAGCGCAGCCCCGAGGGCCGCCACCGCGGCGCCGCTCATGCCCAAAGACGGATCAGACGCGGCTCAGGGGCGGGGCGCGTCGCGGAACGCCTCCCAAGCCGGCTCCAGCCGGCGCCGCGCCTTCCGCGCCCGGCGCTTCGCCCAGCGCCGCACCAGCGCGCCCACCGGCACATCATCGGCGGCGAGCCCTTCGGCAAGCCCGCGCGCGACCGTGGCATCGTGGAACCGGCCGAGCTGGTCGAGCACCGCCCCGGCGGCGGCGCGGAACCTCCCGAGCGGCAGGCCGGGCGCGACATCCTCCAGCGCCTCGGCGGCGTAGTTCGCCCGTTTCAGCGCCCGGCGCAGCGCGTGCAACTCCTTGTCCGACAGGCGGCCGATCCGCCGCCCGCGCCGCCGGGCCCGCCGGTCCAGCAGGCGCAGCAGCTCCGGCGCCAGCGCCTCGACCGGAAGGTTCGTCGCCTCCGGCGCGATGACGGATGGCCCGGCCGCCCAGCTCGCGATCTCGCCGGCGAGATCGGCGCATTCCGCCGCCGCCCCGCTCGAAGCGAGACGCGCGCGCGCCGCGCCCCGCGCCTCGTCCGACGCCGCCAGCACGGATGCCGCCGCCGCCGCGTCCACCCCCTTCATCGCCGCCGGAAACGATCGCAGGCACGCCACGTCCCAGTCCCGGACCGGGCCGTAGGCGCGGCCCAGCTCGCGCAGCGCGACATCGTAGCGCCGGCGTTCCACCTTATCGAGGCAGGGGGCGAACAGCGCGAGCACGCTGCGCAGCCGGCGGATCGCGACCCGGCGGCGATGCACCGAATCGGCGTCGCCGGCATCCTCGCGGCCAAGCTCGGCGCAGCGCGCGGCGACGATCCGCCGCCAGGCCGCGCGCACGCGCGCACGCCGCCTGCGCGGCTTCGCCGCCGCCCCGGCCTCTGCCCCGGGCCGGGCTGCGCTCTCAGCCTTCATCGCATCCCTCCGCGATCGCGGTCGGACCGCAAGGCCTTACCCTGCGCCCGCGCGGCGCGCGGCGTCAATGCACCAGAATTGCCGCGCCGAGGCTCGCCGCCGCCATCAGCGCCATGAAGATCACCAGCGGCGCGCCCGTCTTGCCGCGCGAATAGACGCTGGCATAGATCGCGTGAAACACATGGTTCGAGCCGGTGGCGATCAGCACCGAAGCCATCTCGACCGGATCGGGCGCCGCCCCGGCGCCATGGGTCGCGAGGCTGACGATGAAGGGGTTGATGTCGGTGACGCCGACGATGCCGGCCAGGGTGTAGAGGCCGGAACTGCCATAGATCCGCATCGTCACCGAAGCGAGGATCGAGACGATGACGAACAGCACCCCGAAGGTCGCCGCGGTGCCGAGGCCGAGCGGGTTGGAGACATTGACGATCGGCGGCACCGCGGCCTTTCGGTCGCGCAGCCTGTACCACCCCAGCGCGAGCAGCCCGCCAAAGGCGCCGACCGCGAGCATCCACGGCGCCAGCGCCAGCGCCATGTCCGGGTTGAACAGCAGGATCACGGCGAGCAGGCGCGGATACATCACCGCGTTCGCCACCACGATGCCGCTCTGCGCCTCGACCACCGCCTGCGCCTCGGCGCCCGCGCGGCGGGCGAGCACCACGGTGGTCACGGTCGAGGAATAGATGCCGCCGAGAAAGGCGACCAGCAGCCCCGAGCCGCGCGGCACCACGTAGCGGCGCAGCAGGTAGCTCGCATAGGAAATCGACGAGACCGCGACCATCGCGAGCCACGCCTCGTGCGGGGTGACGCGGGTGATGGTCGTCACCGGCCGGTCGGGCAGCAGCGGCAGCACGAGGCCGGTGATCAGCAGGAACCGCCCGGCATTGACGATCTCGGCGAGGTCGATCCCGCGCGCGAGGCTGTGCAGCGTCTCGCGCGCCGTCAGCAGCAGCGTCGCCGCGACGGTGAGCCCCACCGCCATCCAGAACGGTCCGGCCAGCGCCAGCGGGCCGATCAGGAAGGCGACCAGGTTGGACAGCGGCGCCATCAGCCCGACATTGCGCGCCCCGTCCGGGGCAAGCTCCTCCATGCCGCGCCAGTAATAGAGGCCGAGCCAGAGGCCGAGCACGGCGAGCCCGGCGCCGAGCAGCAGCGGCGGCGCGGGGTCGAGCGCGAAGAGCACACCGCCGGCGAGGGCGAGCAGCGGAAAGCTGCGCACCCCGCCGGGCCTGCGTCTGCCGGTGCGGGCGTTGAAATCCTCGTAGGCGAGGCCGAAGAAGAAGCCGAGCCCGACAATGATGAGCCAGGCGACGAAGCCGGTATGCGTCAGCGTCGTCACGATCGCGCCCCGCTGCATCCCGCCCCCGTCATCCGCGCGCCCTCCGCTGGCGCCGGTTTTGCCCCGGCGCGACTCATGATACCGGAATGAACGATGCGCCGCGCCCGCCTTGCCGGCAAGCCGGCGCGGAATGCCCCGATCGCAGCACAGGAGCCCGCCCCATGAAGACCCACCGCATCGCCGCCATCCCCGGCGACGGCATCGGCCCCGAGGTGATCGGCGCCGGGCTCGACGTGCTCGCCGCCCTCGCCCGCCGCGATGGCGGCTTCGCGCTCGACGTCACCCGCTTCGACTACGGTTCGGACCATTACCGCCGGCACGGCGTGATGATGCCGGATGGCGCGCTGGAGCGGCTGAAGACGTTCGACGCGCTCTATTTCGGCGCCGTCGGCGCGCCGGACATCCCCGATCATGTGACACTCTGGGGCCTGCGCCTCGCGATCTGCCAGGGGTTCGACCAGTATGCCAATGTCCGCCCGACCCGGGTGCTGCGCGGCCTCGCCTCGCCGCTGCGCGACTGCGCCCCGGCGGATCTCGACTGGGTGATCGTGCGCGAGAACAGCGAGGGCGAATATGCCGGCCAGGGCGGCCGCTCGCATCGCGGCCACGCGGAGGAGGTGGCGACGGAGGTGGCGATCTTCACCCGCGCCGGGGTCGCGCGGATCATGCGCTTCGCCTTCGCCCTCGCCGCGTCGCGCCCGCGCCGGCATCTCACCGTGGTGACCAAGTCGAACGCGCAGCGCCACGGCATGGTGCTGTGGGACGAGGTCGCCGCCGCGACCGCGCGCGATTTCCCCGCCGTGACGTGGGACCGCATGCTGGTCGATGCGATGACGGTGCGCATGGTTCATGATCCCGCGAGCATCGATACGGTGGTGGCGACCAACCTGCACGCCGACATTCTCTCCGATCTCGCCGCCGCACTCGCCGGCTCGATCGGCATCGCGCCGACGGCGAACATCAACCCGGAGCGGACCTTCCCCTCGATGTTCGAGCCGATCCACGGCTCCGCCTTCGACATCACCGGCAAGGGCGTCGCCAACCCGGTGGGTGCGTTCTGGACGGCGGCACAGATGCTCGACCATCTCGGCGAGGCGGATGCGGCGCGGCGTCTGATGGCGGCGGTGGAGCGCGTCACCGAGGCCGGCATCCGCACCCGCGATCTCGGCGGCGACGCCACCACGGCGGCGGTCACGGCAGCGGTGATCGGCGCGATCGAGGGCGGCAACGCATAGGCGGCGCGCGGCGCGCACCTCTTGCGCCGGCCCCGCCCATGCGCAATTCGATAGTCAGGCAACGAGCACGAGGAGCAGCGATGATCACCGGCAGCTTTCCGACCACCCGCCTGCGCCGCAACCGCCGCGATGGCTGGACGCGGCGCATGGTCGCCGAGACCACGCTGACGGTCGACAACCTGATCTGGCCGATCTTCGTCCGCGCCGGCGATGGCGACCCGACGCCGGTGGCGACCATGCCCGGCGTCGTGCGGGTCGGGCTCGACCGCCTCGCCGCCCATGTCGAGCCGGCGGCAAGGCTTGGCATTCCCGCCATCGCGCTGTTTCCCGCCACCCCGCCCGAGCTCAAGAACCCCGAGGGCACCGAGGCGCTGAACCCGGACAACCTGATCTGCCAGGCCGCCCGGCTGCTCAAGCGCGAATTCCCCGGCATCGGCCTGATCGGCGATGTGGCGCTCGACCCGTATACCGATCACGGGCATGACGGCGTGCTGCGCGAGGGCTACGTCGCCAATGACGAATCGGTCGAGATCCTCGAACGCCAGGCGGTGAACCAGGCGCTCGCCGGGATCGACGTGATCGCGCCGTCGGACATGATGGACGGGCGGATCGGCAGTATCCGCGCCGCCCTCGATTCCGAGGGGCTGATCGACACCCGGATCATGAGCTACGCCGCCAAATACGCCTCGGCCTTCTACGGCCCGTTCCGCGAGGCGCTCGGCTCGAACGCGGCGCTGAAGGGCGACAAGAAGACCTACCAGATGGACCCCGCCAATACCGACGAGGCGCTGCGCGAGGTGGCGATGGACATCGACGAGGGCGCCGACATGGTGATGGTCAAGCCGGGGATGCCCTATCTCGACATCATCCGCCGCGTGCATGAGCGCTTCGCGGTGCCGACCTTCGCCTATCAGGTGAGCGGCGAATACGCGATGCTCGCCACCGCGATGGAGCACGGGCTGCTCGACCGCGAGCGCGGCATTCTCGAAACGCTCATGGGCTTCCGCCGCGCCGGCGCCGCCGGGGTGCTGACCTATTTCGCCATCGAGGCGGCCACCCTGCTGCGGCGCGGCTGAACCGGAGTCGGGAGGCCGGGCGGCAGCTTCGCGCCGTGCAGTGATTTATGCTGGCCGGGCGGCAGCTTCGCGCCGTGCAGTGATTTATGCCGGCCGGGCGGCAGCTTCGCGCCGCCCGGGTCACTCACATCCCGAGCGCGCGGCGGTAGACGTCGATCAGCATTTCCTGCTCCTCGACCTCGGCCGGTTCCTGCTTGCGCAGCCGAATCAGCTGGCGCAGCACCTTGACGTCGAACCCGGCCGATTTCGCCTCGGCGTAAATGTCCTTGATGTCCGAGCCGAGCGCCTTGCGCTCCTCCTCGAGCCGCTCGATGCGCTCGACGATGCTGCGCAGCCGGTCGGCCGCGATGTTGCCGTGGCTCGCATTGTCTTCCTGGGTTTCTGCCGCATCGAACGCCATGTGTCTTTCTCCGTCGGATCGGTCGGACGCGCGGGATAGAGCGCGCGCCCGCGCCGGTCAATGGTCCTGCCGGCTCGAAGCGGCGAAGGCCGCCTTCTGCGCGTCGCTGGCCGGGGTCTGGTGGCGCGCCTGCCACTCTTTGTAGGGCATGCCGTACACGATTTCGCGCGCATCGGGATCGCTCAGCGCGAGTCCGCGCGCCTCCGCCGCCTCGCGATACCAGCGCGAGAGGCAGTTCCGGCAGAAGCCGGCGAGGTTCATCATGTCGATATTCTGCACATCCGTCCGCTCGCGCAGATGCGCGACGAGCCGGCGGAAGGCCGCCGCTTCGAGTTCGGTGCGGGTGGCGTCGTCGAATCGGTCGTCGGTCATGGAAAAGATCTCCTTCCGCGCGCGGCAGGTGGTCATTGTCGCGCTTGTTTGCCATAGAGACGTTTAACACGACGCCGGAGACGGCGCGACACGACAACCCGGACACCGGGGACTTGGCAGGAAGACAGACCGAAAAGGGGGTTCACCATGGCATCCAGGCTGCGGCGTCATCGGCGCACGAAGATTGTTGCGACCATCGGACCGGCGAGTTCGACGCCGGAGATGCTCGCCCAGCTCTTCGAGACGGGTGCCGACGTGTTCCGGCTCAATTTCAGCCACGGCACGCATGAGGACCATCTGGCGCGGCTGCAACTGATCCGCGCGCTGGAGCGGAAATTCGACCGCCCGATCGGCATCCTCGCCGATGTGCAGGGGCCGAAGCTGCGGGTCGGCCAGTTCCGCGGCGGGCGCGTGCAGCTCCAGGCCGGCGCCGAATTCCAGCTCGACCTCAACCCCGCCCCCGGCGATACCCGCCGCGTCAACCTGCCGCATCCCGAGATCATCGCGGCCGCGAGCATCGGCGCCACCCTGCTGCTCGATGACGGCAAGCTCCGCCTGCGGGTGCTGCGCAAGCGCGAGGACCAGCTGCTGACCGAGGTCGTCACCGGCGGCCCGCTCTCCGACCGCAAGGGCGTCAACGTGCCCGACGTCGTGCTGCCGATCCCGGCGCTGACGAAGAAGGACCGCGCCGACCTCGCCTTCGCGCTCGAACACGGCATCGACTATATCGGCCTGTCCTTCGTCCAGCGCGCCGCCGACGTGCTGGAGGCGAAGGAGATCGCCGCCGGCCGCGCCCTGGTGATGACCAAGATGGAAAAACCCCAGGCGCTCGACAATCTCGACGAGATCATGGACGCGACCGATGCCGTCATGGTCGCGCGCGGCGATCTCGGCGTCGAGCTGCCGCCCGAGGAAGTGCCGATCGTGCAGAAGCGCATCATCCGCGCCGCCCAGCAGCGCGGCCTGCCGGTGGTGGTCGCGACCCAGATGCTGGAGAGCATGATCTCCGCCCCCGCCCCCACCCGCGCCGAGGCGTCGGACGTGGCGACGGCGGTGTTCGACGGCGCCGATGCGGTGATGCTCTCGGCCGAGAGCGCCGCCGGCCAGTATCCGCGCGAGGCGGTGAACATGATGGACCGGATCGTCGCCCGGGTGGAGCGCGACGATGACTGGCGGCGGACGATCGACGCCAAGCGGCCGGACCCCGAACCCCATTCGGCCGATGCCATCGCCCGCGCCGCCGAACAGGTTGCGCACACGATCGGCGCCCGCGCCATTGTCGCCTTCACCAGTTCCGGCGCCAGCGCGCTGCGCGTCGCCCGCGAGCGGCCGGATTGCCCGGTGATCGGCCTGACCCCCAGCCTCGACACCGCCCGCCGCCTCGCCGCGGTCTGGGGCGTGCACGCGGTGGTGGCGCAGGATGTCGGCTCGATGACCGAGGCGGTCGCGCTTTCGGCCAAGGTCGCGCGGCAGGAGGGCTTCGCCCAGCCGGGCGAGGAGATCGTCGTCGTCGCCGGCGTGCCCTTCGGACAGAGCGGAACGACCAACGCGCTGCGCGTCGCCAGAGTGTAACGCGCGCCCCCTTGCATCGCGCCAAAGCCCGGGCAACACTGCGCCCCAGGGAGGATTTCACATGATCGCAATCACCGTTCTCTATCCGAAGACCGAGACCTCGACCTTCGACACCGCCTATTACCACGACAAGCACATGAAGCTGGTCGGCGAGCGCTGGAACGCGATGGGCCTCAAGGGCGCCACCGTGCTGCACGGGATGAACGGGCCGGATGGCTCGGCCCCGCCCTATGCCGTCATCACCACCCTGCATTTCGAGAGCCTCGCCGCCTTCGGCAAGGCGGTCGAGACCCACGGCGCCGAGGTGATGGGCGATATCGGCAATTTCACCAACGTCCATCCGGTGCTGCAGTTCAGCGAAATCGCCGCCTGAGATCAAATTTTACCCGACATTTCTTTACTTCCCGGCGCTTCCGGGCGTATTTCAAGACGGTCGCCGGCTCCGGCGGCCGCCGTTTCCGTTGCCGATCGGAGTGCGCATGCGCCGGATTGCCCTGTTCCTGTCCGCTGCCCTGGCTTATGCCGGCACGGCCTCTGCCTGTCTCACGCCGCGCAACCAGGAGGCGCTGGACGTGATCGGTCTGAAAAGCACGTTGATGGTCTCAGCCCTCACCTGCGGCCAGCGCAACGAGTACGACCGCTTCATGACCCGCTTCCAGCCCTACATCCTGCGCGAGCAGCATGTGATGGACGCCTATTTCCGCGAGCATCACGGCCGCGCCTTCCACCATTACGAAGACAGCTACGTGACCAATCTGGCGAACGTGCAGTCGACCGCCGGCATCCGCCAGGGCACGGCGTTCTGCGCCGCCAGCGCGCAGCTTTTCGGCCGGGTTCTGGCGACACCCGACCAGGCGGCGCTCACCACCTTCGCCCGGCAGCACCCGGCGACCCAGCCGGGTGTCGTACTCGCCTGCGGAATCGTGGAAACCAGCGGCTTCCGCCGCATCGAGCGCTTCGCGCCGGCGCCCTGACCGCCGCATGACCAGGCTGGCGAACGCGCCCAATTTCCGCGATGTCGGGGCCCTGCCGCTCGCCGGCGGCGGCAGCCTGCGCGCCGGCACGATCTACCGCTCCGGCCAGCTCTCCAGCCTTGACGAGGCCGATCTGCGGCGGGTGGAAACCCTTGGCATCCGTCTCGTCTGCGACCTGCGCAGCAGCGGCGAGCGGCAGCGTTTCGCCTCGCGCTGGCCCGCCCTCGCCCCGGCGCGGACGATCGAGATGCCCGCCAGCACCGATCATGGCGCCGGAATGCAGAACCTGATCGACCGGCTCGCCGGCGAACCCGGCGCGGCCGGCGCGCGGCGGGCGATGCTCGATCTCTATGCCAGCCTGCCCGGCCTGCTTTCGCCCACGCTGGCCACCGCCAGCGAGGCGATGGCCAGCGGCTGGGGCGTGCCGGTGCTGCTGCACTGCCATGTCGGCAAGGACCGCACCGGCGTCGCCACCGCGCTGCTGCTCAAGGCGCTCGATGTCAGCCACGACGCCATTCTCGCGGATTACGAGGAAACCGGCCGCCGCATCGATATCGCCGAGGAAACCCGGTATATCGCCCGCGGCCTGAACAAGCGGTTGGGCACCACGGTCGATCCCGGCGCGCTGGACGCGCTCGGCCGCACCGATCCGGCCTATCTCGACAGCGCCTTCGCCGCGATCGAGCGCGAATGGGGCGGGGTCGATGCCTATCTGACCGCCGTCGGCATCACGGCGAGCCGCCGCGCGCGCCTCGCCGCCCTGTTCCACGCCTGAACCTTACCGCCTGATCGTCTCACCGCCGACCGCTCGCCCCCGCTTCCGCGGGGAGCGTTGCTGCATGGCCGGCCTTCAGCCTCTCGGTCGCGACGCCGGACATCGGTGCGAACGAAAACACCCCGGCATCGCTGCCGGGGTGTTCCAAACTTTTATGCAGGCTGCGCTTAGTGCAGGATGATTTCCACGCGGCGGTTCTGCGGCTCGCGAACGTTCGGGCCGGTCGGCACCAGCAGATGCGTCTCGCCAAAGCCCTTGATCACGATGTCGTTCTTGGACACGCCATCGGCCACCAGCTGGGCGGCGACGTTGTTGGCGCGGCGAAGCGACAGCTTCATGTTGTAGCCGGCAGCACCCGAAGTGTCGGTATAGCCGTTGACATTGAGGCGCGTCACCTTCGTGGTCTGCGACGCCTTCGCCGCCTCGGAGACGATCTGCTGCGCGCGCGGCGTCAGGTTCGCCTTGTCCCAGTCGAAGAAGACGAGGTAGGTGCGGGCCGGAGCCGGGGCGGGTGCGGCGACCGGGGTCGGCGCGGGGGCCGCGGCCGGGGCCGGCGGCGCGGGCGGGAACAGCTCGTAGCGCAGCCCGACCATCACCATGTTGTTGCCTTCGTCGCCGACCTTCACGCTGCCGGCGGTGCTGCGATAGTTCACGCTGCTGGTGGTGCCGAGATAGCGGTATTCGACGGTGGCGGACAGGCCGGGCGCCGCCGGGATCGGGAAGGACAGGCCGGCGATCGCCTGATAGGCGAAGGTGCCGGGCGTGCCGTTGATCCGCAGGGCGGAGGTGCCGGCATTGTTCCACTCAAGGAACTGGTAGCCGACGCCGGCGCCAAGATACGGATAGACATAGGGCATGCCGATGTCGAAATCATACAGCGCATTCGCCATCACGCCGTATTTCTGCTCCTTGCCGGACGCAACGGCCTGGGCATTGCCGATATGCAGCTTGGCGACCTGGTTGCTGAAATAATCGCCTTCGAGCTCGACACGGAAACCGTTGCCGAAGCCGTAGCCAACGGATGCCTGACCAGTGAAGCCGTTATGGAACAGGGCCTTTGTCTTGCCCGCGCCCGTCAGGGCCGCCGGGCCGCTCTTCACGGTGCGGCTGCTCATGATGTTGTAGCCAAGGCCGAGGCTGACATAGGGGCCGGTCACCGGCTGGGCCATCGCCGCGGCGGGAAGCAGGGCGGGGGCCGCGATGAATGTCGCCGCCAGAAGTGTCGTGCGCAATTTCATTCTCATCTCTCCTCGAGCGCCGGAGCGTGTTTGGAACAACGAAGGGTATCCGTTCGCTGCCGACTATGTAGCATCGGCATCGAATGTTCAGGAGGGTATCCTTTCGTTAACGCTTCCATTTCCCACTGGTGTTGCGACAAAACCACAGACTGCCTGACAAGGTGACAATTTGGGCCACGCTCAGCCACCCGTTTCGGCTGCGCGCCGGGCGCGGGCGGAGATTTCATTAACAAAACTTCATCGGGACTTCAGCAACAATCGGTGACCTGAACGCCGGCCGGCGGGTTCAGGAACAGCCGATCAGCCGGAAGGTCACCGCGGCATCGCCGACGACCGCAGCGCCCGGCTCGGAGCGGATCAGCCAGCCGCGGAACAGCTCGTGGCCGGAATCGTTGCGCCGCACACTGAGATAGACGGCGGCATCGGGCGGCATGTCCGGCGGGCGGACGACGCAGGCGCCGACCCTGATGCGCAGCGTTCCCTCGGTCAGCCGGTCGCCGACCGCAGCGGTTACCCGGCTGACCGCGCCATCCGCCTTGAACAGGACATCGAGGGTCGCCGATTGCCGTGGCATCCAGTCGGGCTTGACCCGTTCCGGAACAGCGGGCGGCAGGGCGGCCTGCGGCGTGCCGGGCGAAGGCGGGGCGATCAGGGGCGCGCCTGTCAGCCCGGGAAGATCGGGGGCGTTGGGCAGGTTGGGCGCGGGCAGCGCGCCCTCCGGCATCGTCGCGCCCGGCGTCGTGGCTCCGGGTGGGGCGAGCGGCGCGCGCGAGACCGGCGGAGCGGACCGCGCGAGAACGGAGCCGGGCAGCAGGGCGAGAACCGCCGCGGCGCAGGCCCCGCACGAAGCGGCGCGCCGCCGCCTCATTTCGTGCCCGCCGACGCCGCCGCGCCGTTTTGCGCCTTGCCGGCGGAGCTTGCGAAATTGGCGGCACTGAAGACGAACTTGCCGAGCAGGGATTCGATGTTGATGGCCGACTGGGTGGCGGTGATCGCCTGGCCGGGGGAGAGCATCGTCTCCGAGCCGCCGGGCGCGATCGAGACATAGTCGCCGCCGAGCAGCGAGGCGCTCTCGATCGCGGCGCTGCTGTCCTTCGGGATCTTGATGTCGGGCTGGATGCGGAAGCGCACGATCGCGGCATAGGTCTGCGGGTCGAGCGCGGTGCGCGTCACCTCGCCGACCGTCACCCCGGCGATCTTCACCGGCGCGCCGACCGCGAGCGGGCCGATGCTGCCGAACCGGGCGGTCAGGTCGTATCCGGCGCCGCCGATACTGCGGGTGCGCGACGCGGCATAGGCCAGAAACACCCCGGCCGCGACGATCACGACCAGGCCGGCGACGATTTCGGAGATCCGCTTGTTCATCACGCCTTTTCCGCCTTGAGCAGGCCCATGGGATCGCCGCCGCCGCGGCTCAGCCTTCCGGCGTCCAGGATTCGTAGTCGCCCGTGGTGACCCGCCGCGCGCCGCCGCGATAGTCGTGCCCGCGCGGCCGATAGGCGCCGGCGGTGCCCGTCTGGTTGGGCTGGTGCGGCTTCTGCCAGGGGCGGCGGGCGGTTTCGGAGAGCGGCTCGTCGGTCAGGAAATGCAGCCATGAATGCCATTCCGCCGGCACCATCGAGGCTTCGCGCGCGCCGCCGGCATAGATCACCCAGCGGCGCTTGCGCCCGTCGGGGCGGGTTGGCGTGCGTTCCTCGAAATACCGGTTGCCGAAACTGTCCTGCCCGACCAGCGCGCCGTGGCGCAGCGTGTGCAGTGTCAGGCCGGGATTGGCCAGCAGGCGCCGCAGGCCTCCGAGCGAGGCGAGGGTCGGCGCCGCCGCGCCCGCCATATCGCGGTTTTCATTCATGCCCTGCGCTATACAACAGACCGCGGGTGCGGTCCATCCGCCGGGCGGGAGTCGAGGCGCGCGCGTTATCCACAAGATTTTGTGCGACCGCCCGGCGATATCCACAACATAAGGACAGGCCGCGCTGGAAACCGGCGCGGGAACGGCGTAGGGTTCCCGCATGATCAAGGATCGCTCCGGCAAGCGCCGCCCTCCACAGCACAGCGCCTGGCGCGGCATTCGGTTGCAGCGGGTGATGGCCGGCGCCGACCCGGACGCGGCGCCCGAGCCCGCGATCGTCCCGGCGAGCTGGCCGGCGCAGGCGGCGGCGGGGCTGGTGGCGCTGCGGGCGGCGCCGGGGCTGATCGGCGCCGACGAGGCGGCGGCGGCCTGGATCGCGCCGATCGTGGCGGTGGCGGACCCTGGCCGTGGCGCGGATCTCGGCGCGATGCTGCATGGGTTGGTGGCCTCGGGCCGCGCCGCACCCAGCCCGGGCATCTGGCGGGGACAGGCCGAGCCGGTGCCCGGTTTCGTGTTCAACCTGCCGCGGTTTCTCGACGAGGGCGACAGGTTCGATGCCGCCGGGTTCGGCGCGGCGGTGGAAGCCGCGGTGACGGCGCTGGCGCTGGCGCGGCCGGCGGCGCAGCGACTGGCGCTCGGGATGGCCGATCTCGCGCTGCTGCTGGCCCGGCTCGATATCGATTACGCAAGCGCCGCGGCGCGGGACATCGCGGTGACGATCGGCGCGCTGCTCGCCGCCCATGCCGATATCGCCTCCGCCGGGTTGCTTGCGCGCGGCATCGCGCCGGGGGTGCCGATCGCGCCGGTGCCGGTGCCGGCGCGCTGCGCCCTGCCCGGCCTGCGCGACGCGCTGCGCGGGGCGCGCGAGCGCGCCCTGGCCTGCGGGGTGCGGCAGCATCGCAGCCTGACCGGGCTGCTGCCGCCGGGGCCGGTCGAGATGCTGCTCGGGGTCGAGACGGTGGGGATCGCCGCCCCGCTCTCGGCGCTGGATTCGGAAGGCGGGCTCGCCCGCTGGGCGCGGGCCCGGCTCGCCGCCTCGGGCCGCAGCGCCGAAGCGGCGCTGGCCGCGACGATCGCCGGACATGATCCGTTCGGCGTGACCGATGCCGCCGGGATCGCGGCGATGCGCGAGGCCATCGCGCCGGTCTGCGCCATCCTGCCCGAGACGGCGAGCCCGCCGGCGCCGCGCGCCGCCTCCGCCGGGCGCGGCAAGCTGCCGGCGCGGCGGGGCGGCTACACCCAGAAGGTTTCGGTGGGCGGGCACCGGCTGTTCCTGCGCACCGGCGAATATCCCGACGGGCGGCTGGGCGAGATCATGATTTCGCTGCCCAGGGATTCCGCGACGCTGCGCGGCATGGCCGAGGCCTTCGCCGGGGCGGTCAGCATCGGGTTGCAGCATGGCGTGCCGCTCGACGAGTTCGTCGACGAGTTCGCCTTCACCCGCTTTGCACCGGCCGGCGCGGTGGAGGGGGATGCGGCGATGAGCCAGGCGACCTCGCTGCTCGACTATGTGTTCCGGCACCTGGCCGCGACCTATTCGCAGCGGCCCGACCTCGCGGCACTCGACCTCGCCGAGGAGGGTGCCGGGCCGAGACCGCCCCGCTGCTGCCGCTCGACCTGCCGGAGACCGGCACGGCGCGACCGAAGCGCCAGCGCCCCGTTCTGAAACTCGTGAGCTGACCCATGGACATCCGCGCCCGCCTCGCCGAGACTGGCATCGTTCTCCCGCCAGCGGCGAAGGCCGTGGCCAATTACGTGCCGGTGGTGGTCGCCGGGGGGATGGCGATCGTCAGCGGGCAGTTGCCGCTGGTCGATGGCCGGCTCGCGGCGATGGGCAAGCTCGGCGACGGGGTCTCGATCGAGGATGGCACCGCGGCGGCGCGGGCCTGTTTCATCAACCTGCTCGCGCAGCTCGACGCGCATGTCGAGGGCGGGCTTGATGCCGTGGCCCGGGTGGTGCGGCTTGGCGGATTCATCGCGGCGACGGCGGATTTCGCCGAGCACGCGAAGGTGATGAACGGGGCGTCCGACCTCGCGGTGGAGATTTTCGGCGAGGCGGGGCGGCACGCGCGCTCGACCATCGGCGTCGCCTCGCTGCCGCTGGATGCGGCGGTCGAGGTCGAGGGGATGTTTCTGCTCCGCTGATTGCGCCGCGCCGCCCTTGCGCGTATCTCCCGGTTGCACTGCAAAAAGGGGAGATCAGATGAGCGCCATCGCCGATATCACCGCACGGGAAATTCTCGACAGCCGCGGCAATCCGACCGTCGAGGTCGATGTCATCCTGGATTCGGGCGCGATGGGCCGCGCCGCCGTTCCCTCCGGCGCCTCGACCGGGGCGCATGAGGCCGTCGAGCTGCGCGACGGCGACGCGGCGCGCTTCGGCGGCAAGGGCGTGCAGCGCGCGGTGGCCGCGGTCGAGGGCGAGATTTTCGACGCGATCGGCGGGATGGACGCCAGCGAGCAGGTCGCCATCGACGAGATCATGATCGATCTCGACGGCACGCCCAACAAGTCCCGCCTGGGGGCGAACGCGATTCTCGGCGTGTCGCTCGCGATCGCCAAGGCGGCGGCGGACGAGATCGGGCTGCCGCTCTACCGCTATCTCGGCGGTGTGTATGCCCGCACCCTGCCGGTGCCGATGATGAACATCATCAATGGCGGCAAGCATGCGGACAACCCGATCGACATTCAGGAATTCATGATCCAGCCGGTGGGCGCGGCGAGCCTCGCCGATGCGGTGCGGATGGGGGCGGAAGTGTTCCAGGCGCTGAAGAAGATTCTTCACGATGCCGGGCACAACACCAATGTCGGCGACGAGGGCGGGTTCGCGCCGGGGCTGAAATCGGCCGAGGAGGCGCTGGGCTTCATGACCCGCGCGGTCGAGGCGGCAGGGTATCGCGCCGGCGAGGACATCGCCTTCGCGCTCGATTGCGCGGCGACCGAATTCTACAAGGACGGCAGATATCACCTCGACGGCGAGGGCAAGGTGCTCGATGCCGGGGGGATGACCGACTATATCGCCGCCCTGGCGAAGCGCTTTCCGATCATCTCGGTCGAGGACCCGCTGGCCGAGGACGACTGGGAGGGCTGGGCGCATTACACGCGCACGCTCGGCGGCGCGATGCAGGTGGTGGGCGATGACCTGTTCGTCACCAACCCCACACGGCTGCGGCGCGGGATCGAGGCGAAATCGGCCAATTCGATCCTGGTGAAGGTGAACCAGATCGGCACGCTGAGCGAGACGCTGGAAGCGGTGGAGCTGGCGCAGCGGGCGGGGATGACGGCGGTGATCAGCCATCGTTCGGGCGAGACCGAGGATGCGACCATCGCCGATATCGCGGTGGCGACCAATGCCGGACAGATCAAGACCGGGTCGCTGGCGCGGTCGGACCGGGTGGCGAAGTATAACCAGCTCATCCGCATCGAGGCGGAACTCGGCGCGGCGGCGCGCTTCGCCGGGCGGACCATCCTGCGCGGCTGACGCGCGGCATCGCCCGCGCCGGCGCGGTGCGGGCGGGGGACCGACAGGGATTTGACGGGTTGGGGGCGGTGACGCGCGGCGTTGCCGCCCTTTTCGCATCCGCCCTTGGATCAGCCGGTATCGAGCCGGAGGTCGGGGCTGATCGGGCAGGCGCGGTTGCCGGGCGGCAGGATGAAGGGCGATTCCGGCAGGGGCGGCGCGAGGACGCGCGGGCGATGGCGGGGTGGGCGCGGGCGGGCTTGTCGCTTCCGGGCGGGGCGCGGGCCGGCTGATCGGGGCGGGCGGGGCGGCGCAGCATGGCGGGCGGCCTGATGCCGAGCAGGTGGCAGAGCGGGCGCAGGGCGCGGCCGGTGGCCGGGCGCGCGGCGACGAGGGCGACCATCGCCGGATCGTCGAGCAAATGGCAGAGCTGGGCGCGGATGGCGGCGGTCGCGGGCAAGGCGAGGATGAGCCAGGCGAAGCGGCGCGGCAGGGCGTCCGCTCCCGGTGACGTCGTCGCGGCGTAAGCCGCGCTCGCCGCAGGCTGGGCGTAAGCCGCGCTCGCCGCAGGCTGGGCGTAAGCCGCGCTCGCCGCAGGCAGGGCGTAAGCCGCGCTCGCCGCAGGCAGGGCGTAAGCCGCGCTTGCCGCAGGCTGGGCGTAAGCCGCGCTCGCCGCAGGCTGGGCGTAAGCCGCGCTCGCCGCAGGCAGGGCGTAAGCCGCGCTTGCCGCAGGCTGGGCGTAAGCCGCGCTCGCCGCAGGCTGGGCGTAAGCCGCGCTCGCCGCATACGCGGCGGGACTTCTGTTTGCCGCAGGCGCGGCGGGACGGGACGGTCTGGCCGGGGCGCGGGCGGCGGCGGCGAAGCGGGCGCCGAGGCGGGACAGGCGGCGGGCGATGCCGACGAGAAACGGCCCGGCGAGCCCGGCGGCAAGGCCGGTTGCGGCGACAAGCGCGGTCAGCCCGGCGAGGATGCGGGCCAGACGGCGGGCGATTTCGTCATTTTCAGTCATGGTGATGTTTGAACCACAAACATCCGGGGGTGGGCAAGGCGTTTCGCGCCGGTGGCGGGTGGCGGGTGGCGGGTGGCGGGTGGCGAGAGGGGCGTCATCGAAACGTCGCGTTCAAATAACTGGAAAAGTCTTTCGAAACTGGCGAGAGTGACGGCAATCAACGGTGCGGCTTCAGAGCGTCATCCGCTCGGATGGCTCCATCTGATCGGGTGAAGATGCGCCATCGATCAATATCATGGAGCACAATGTCCGATCCGGATGGATCGGAGGGCGCTCACAGGGAGGGTGGACGATGACGCAGCTGACGGAGAGGGAGGCGGCGGCGGCGACCGCCGCCACGGCGACGGAGATGACCACGGCGGCGGCGGTGGCGCTGTTCGACCGGCTGGAACCGGCGCCGGCGGAGATGATGACCGGGCGCTGGCGGGGCGAGGGCATACGCACCGGGCACGCGATGGACGGGATGCTGGAGGCGACGCGCTGGCACGGGAAGAAGTTCGACGGGCCGGATGCGGTGCATCCGCTGGTGCATCGCGGCCTCGGCGGCGGGCTCTATTGCGTGAACCCGGCGCTGCTGGCGATCCGGGCGACGACGGCGATGCCGTTCCGCGACGCGATCCTGCGGGCGGTGTTTCCGCTGGCCGGGCCGTTGCTCGCGACACGGCGGCACCGGGCGCGGCTGCGCAGCATTCTGTTCCGCGGCCGGCTGCACGCGGCGATGCTTTACGACGCGAAGCCGATCAACGACGTGTTCGCCCGGATCGACGACGACCGGGTGATGGGGTGGATGGACTTCAAGGGCATGGAGCAGCCGTATTTCTTCAGGCTGATCCGGGAGTGACCGGTAAAATCTAGAGCATCACATTGAGAAACAGAGCATCTTTATCCGATCAGATGATTCCATCTGATCGGATGATGCTCTGGCGCGGCTTGTCGCGGAAGCTTCTGGCGGTGACGAGGGCGAGGAGCACGGCGGCGAGGGCCGGGATGGCGATGAGGGAGGGCAGGGTTTCGGCGAGCAGGCCGGAGAGGGCGGCGCCGCCGAGATAGATGCCGAGCATGCCGGACTGGCGCAGCACGACCGGGGTGAAGGGCGAGACATCCGCCCTGCCTGCCGCAGCGAGCGGCGCAGCGCGGCGCCGACCGCGCTCATCACCAAAGTGAGGGTGTTGGTGACGACGACGGTGTTGATGCCGGGGATGTTGATTTCCCGCGCCGCGATGCTTTGCAGGCCCATGGCGAAGGCGCCGGTGAGGATCATGACATAGAGCAGCGGGCCATAGACCGGGTGGCGGGTGATGGCCCAGAGGACCAGCACCAAAGCGAGGCAGGTGGCCTCGGCGCCGATCAGCAGGCGGAGGCGGCGGGCGCGGTTGTGGCGGGCGGCGGCCTCGTTGGCGATGGTGCCGGCGATGCTGCCGCAGCAGAAGCCGAACAGGGCGGCGAGCGAGCGCTGGGCGGCGAGGATGTGCCCCTGGCCGAGGGCGAGGCCGAGCAGGGCGGTATTGCCGGTCATCGCCGAGGTGAAGACGTCATGGAATTTCAGGAAGGCGAAGATGTCCGCGCTGCCCGAGACGAAGGCGAGGGCGGCGAGGGTGAGATCGGCCGCGGTGAGGAAGGTGGCGTTGGCGTGGTCCATCATCGTGTCCTGTCGGGGTGGGGCCGGGCATCGGAAGGCCGCGCACAATATCCGATCCGGCGGGATCGGGAAGGGCGCCGGGCCGGCCTCAGGGTGGACGCGGGCGAAGGGATGGCAGGTCAGGCCCAAGGAGAAAAGAGCGAGGCCCTTAGGCCCAAGGAGAAAAAGGGCGAGGCCCTTAGGCCCAAGGAGAAAAAGGGCGAGGCCCTTAGGCCCAAGGAAAAAAAGGGCGAGGCCCTTAGGCCTCGACCGGATCGAGATCGAGCGCGTATCCGGCGGCGCGGACGGTGCGGACGAGATCGATGTCGGTCGCGGTGTTGATGGATTTGCGCAGGCGGCGGATATGGACATCGACCGTGCGGGGCTCGACATGGATGTCCCGCCCCCAGACGGCGTTCAGCACGTCCTCGCGCGAGAAGACGCGGCGGGGGTGGCGCATGAAGAATTCGAGCAGGCGGAATTCGGTGGGGCCGAGATGCAGCAGGCGGCCGCCGCGGGTGACGCGGTGGGTCGCGGGGTCCAGCTCGAGATCGTGGAAGACCAGCGGGGACTTGCCGGACGGTGCCGCTGCGCGCAGCAGGGCGCGGATGCGGGCGATCAGCGCCTCGGGCGAGAAGGGCTTTGGTGATGTAGTCGTCCGCTCCGGTTTCGAGGCCGCGGACGGTGTCCTGATCCTCGGCGCGGGCGGTGATCATGATCACCGGCAGATGGCGGGTGGAGGGCTTGCGGCGGAGCTGGCGGCAGACCTCGATGCCGGACATGGTGGGCAGCATCCAGTCGAGCAGGACGATGTCGGGCATCGCCTCGTTGATGCGGGCGAGCGCCTCGCCGCCATCGCCGGCCTCATCGACCCGGAAGCCGGATTTTTCGAGATTGTAGCGCAGCAGGGTGACCAGCGGGGCCTCGTCCTCGACCACCAGCACATACGGCTTCGCCCGTCTCGCTCATTTCGCTGTCTCTCCTCAGGGGCGGCGCCAGGCGCGGGGCTCGCCGACAGATCGCCCTTGGGCCGGGCATCGGGCAGGGTCTGGCCGGTGGCGGCGTAATAGGTCAGCTCGGCGATGTTGGTCGCGTGGTCGCCGATGCGCTCGAGATTCTTGGCGATGAAGAGAAGATGCGTGCAGGCGGTGATGTTGCGCGGATCTTCCATCATGTAGGTGATCAGCTCGCGGAAGATGGTGGTGTAGAGATCGTCGATCATCTGGTCGGCGCGCCAGACCGAGATCGCCTTCACCGGATCGGCCTCGCTGATCGCATCGATCGTGGATTTGAGGCTTTCCTGCACGAGGCGGGACATCTGCGAGAGGCTGGCGAGCGGCCAGGTGGTGCCGGACTGGTTGAGCACGAGGGTGCGCTTGGCGACATTCGCCGCGTAGTCGCCGATGCGCTCGATGTCGGTCGTGACCTTCAGCGCGGCGACGACCTGGCGGAGATCGTCGGCGACGGGCTGGCGGAGGGCGAGGACGCGGACGGCGAACTGCTCGATCGCGCGTTCATCGGCATCGACCTTCGCGTCCATCTCGACGACGCTTGCGGCGATCGCGCTGTCATGGGTGAGGAGCGCGGTGATGGCGTCGGCCAGCTCGGTTTCGACGAGGCCGCCCATCGCGGCGATCATGTCGCGCAGGCGGGCGAGGTCGGCCTCGAAACTGCTCAGGATGTGCTTGCTGTCTTCGGGCATCGAGACCTCCTCAGCCGAACCGGCCGGTGATGTATTCCTGCGTGCGCTTCTCGCGCGGGGCGGTGAACATCTG
>NZ_CAJQZK010000028.1:0-39784 GCF_907164655.1 Acidocella sp. C78 | reverse complement strand
GATAAAAGTTTGGGTCTGGGGCCAAGGCCCGCGCGAAGCGATCCGTCGCCCAGGCAATGCCGCTGCTCAGCCCGGCGCAAAAGGAGGATTACAATGACACTTGTCCAGGAACTTGCCGCCCAGGGCGATTCCGGCCGTCCCGTCCGCATCGGGCTGATCGGCTGCGGCGAGATGGGCACTGACATTGTCACCCAGGTCCGGCTGATGCCGGGACTCGAACTCGCCGTGCTGGCCGAGCTGCGGATCGACGGCGCGCGGGCGGCGCTGGAGATCGCCGGCGTGCCGGCCGAGCGGGTTCGCACGGTGAGCAGCGCCGCCGCGGCCGAGGCCGCCATCGATGCCGGCATGATCGCACTGACCGACCAGGCCGATATCGCCTGCACCGCCGGGCAGGTCGATGTCATCATCGATGCCACCGGCAATCCCGGCTACGGCGCCGAGCTGTCGATGCGGGCGATGGATCACGGCAAGCATGTCGTGATGATGAATGTCGAGGCGGATATCACGGTGGGCGCCAGCCTCGCCGCTTATGCGGCCAAGCGCGGCGTGATCTACTCGCTCGGCGCCGGCGACGAGCCGACCGCGCTGATGGAGATCATCCGCTTCGCCCGCAGCCTCGGCTACCCGATCGTCGCCGCCGGCAAAGGCAAGAACAACCCGCTGAATTTCGACGCCGTGCCGGATGACTATGTGGAGGAGGCGGCGCGGCGACACATGAACCCGCGCATGCTGGTCGAGTTCGTCGATGGCTCGAAGACGATGATCGAGATGGTGGCGGTGGCCAACGCCACCGGCCTGCTGCCGGACGTGCCGGGGATGCACGGACCGCGCGCCGGGCTGGCCGAACTCGACCGCGCCTTCCGCCCGCGCGCCGAGGGCGGGCTGCTGAGCCGGGAGGGCGTCGTCGACTATTCGATCGGGCCGGGCGTGGCGCCGGGGGTGTTTGTCGTCATCCGCGCGCCGCATCCGCGCGTCCATGAACGGTTGCGCGACCTCAAGATGGGCGAGGGTCCGTATTTCACCTTCTATCGCCCCTATCACCTGACCAGCCTCGAAGTGCCGCTGACCGCGGCGGCGGCGGTGCTGCGCCGGGAATCGCACATGACGCCACTGGCGAGGCCGGTCGCCGAGGTGGCGACGCTGGCCAAGCGCGATCTCGCCCCGGGCACCACGCTCGGCAAGATCGGCGAGGCCGATTACCGCGGCTGGGCGATGACGGCGGCGGATGCGCGGGCGGCGGATGCGCTGCCGATCGGGCTTGCGGAGCGGGCCGAGATCATCCGTCCGGTCCGCAAGGGCGAGATGCTGACCTATGCCAATTGCCGGCCGGACCAGGGCATGGCCATCGTCCGGCTGCGCGCGACGCAGGACGCGGCGCAATATGCCGGCCTGCCCGCCTGACGGCTTCGGCCCGGCCGGCGCGGGGCGACTTCCCCGTCGGCCGGGCTTGCGGACATTTGTTGACTCCCTAAACTGATATCCCTGAGTTGCAATCGCGCAGGGAGGCGCATTTGTCCGTTCACCGCGCCGAGCAGGAACCGCTCGACCTGAAGACCCGCGTCGCCTGGCTGTATTTCATGGAAGGGCTGACGCAGGATGCGGTCGCCGCCCGCGTCGGGCTGACCCGCCAGCGTGTGCTCAAGATCATCGCCACGGCGCGACAGGACGGGACGGTGCAGGTCCGCGTCACCACCAACCTGTCGAAATGCATCGCGCTCGAACGGCAGATCGAGGCGCGGTTCGGGATCGGCGAGTGCATCGTCATCCCGGCGCCGGGCGAGGAGGCGGAGCTGACCGGGCTGCTGGGCAGCCGCGCCGGCGCCTATGTTTCGGATGCGCTGCGCGACGGCACGACGATCGGCCTCGGCTGGGGGCAGACGCTGCAATCAAGCCTCAGCAGCATCAGCGTGCGCGGCCTGCGCGGGGTGACGGTGGTGTCGCTGCTGGGCGGGTTGACGCGGGCGAGCGGCGTCAATCCTTCCGAATTCGCCTGGCGGTTCGCCGACCTGATCGGCGCGGAGAGCTTCCTGCTCAGCGCGCCGGCGGTGTTGCAGGACGCGGAGACGGCGGCGACGCTGCGGCGGCATCCGGGGATCGCGGAAGTGTTCGAACGGACGCGGATGCTGGACATGGCGCTGGTCAGCGTCGGCAATGTCGCGCCGAACTCGACGCTGATCCGCTACGGCATGGTCGATCGCGACACGCTGACCGAGGTGACCAGGGCGGGTGCTGTGGCCGACATGCTCTGCCAGTTCATCGACGCCGACGGGCAGTTGCTCGACCACGAGCTGAACCGGCGGATCATGGCCGCCGATGCCGCCAGCCTCGCGCGGACGCCGAGGCTCATCCTGGTTTCGGGCGGCTGGCAGAAGGTTCCCGCCCTGCTCGCGGCGGTGCGGCTGCTGCATCCGGCGGTGCTGATCACCGACGAGACCGCCGCCGAGGGCATGCTGATGAGCCCGGCCGCGGCGAACGACCGCTCTCCCGCCTGACACCGCGGCGGCGCGCCGCCGCGCAGCAATATTTCCGCAGGACCGCCCCGCCACAGCCGGGCGCACCCGCGCGCGCATGCTCGCCGTTCCGGCAAAAGTGACAGAGAGTTTTTATTGACAATTATCTTTGTCATTGGATATTTGTTTCAAGCCAGTGCAAACGGCACCCCTGTGCAGAGGAAACGAAGCCGCCATGGATCAGCCGACCGCCGATACCCTGACCCAAGCCCCACCGCCGGACGCGGCGCGCCAGCGCGAGGCGCTGCGGCGGATGTTGCTGATCCGCCGCTTCGAGGAGGCAGCGGAAGAGGCTTATATGCGGGGCGCCATTCACGGCACGATGCATCTCTCGATCGGCCAGGAAGCCAGCGCGGTCGGCGCCTGTCTCGACCTCGAAACCGGCGATTACATCACCTCGACGCATCGCGGCCACGGCCATTGCATCGCCAAAGGCGCTGACGTCGCAAGGATGTTCGCCGAATTCTTCGGCCGCGAGACCGGCTATTGCCGCGGCCGCGGCGGCTCGATGCACATTGCCGATATCGCGGGCGGCAATCTCGGCGCCAACGGCATCGTCGGCGGCGGCCTGCCGATCGCGACCGGGGCGGCCCTCGCCATCCGGCAACAGCGGCGGGCGGCTGTGGTGATGTGCTTCTTCGGCGATGGCGCGGTGAACGAGGGCGCCTTCCACGAGGCACTGAACATGGCCGGTCTCTGGAAACTGCCGGTGATATTTGTTTGCGAGAACAACAAATATGGCATGTCGGTCTCGACCGAACGCTCGATGGCGGTGCCGCGGGTGGCCGAACGGGCGCGGGCCTACGGGATGCCGGGCGTGCGGGTCGACGGCAACGACCTGTTCGCGGTTCACCGGGCGGCGGGAGCGGCGATCGCCCGCGCGCGGGCCGGTGGCGGACCGAGCCTGATCGAGGCCGAAACCTACCGGCTGCGCGGCCATTCGCGCAGCGACCGCAACCGCTACCGCAGCAAGGAAGAAATCGAGCACTGGCGCGGGCTCGACCCGATTCCGCGGCTTGAGCGGGCGATGCGCGACGCCGGCGTGCTGGACGCGGCCGGCATCGCCGCCCTGCGCGCCGAGGTCGAGGCGGAGATCGCCGCCGCGATCGCCTTCGCCGAGGGCAGCCCGGTGCCGGACCCCGGCGAGGTGACCCGCGATGTCTATGAAGGAGGGATCGCGGCATGAACGCCATCGTCAGCATCGATACCGGGCCGGAGGGGGCGGCGTGCCGCGACATCAGCTATGCCGACGCGATCCACGAGGCGCTGCGCAGCGCGCTGGAGGCCGATGAGCGGGTGTTCCTGCTCGGCGAGGATATCGGCGTGTATGGCGGGGCATTCCAGGTGACGCGGGATCTGGTTCATCGCTTCGGCGAGGGCCGGGTGATCGACACGCCGATCGCCGAGCTTGGTGCCGCGGGCGTCGCCGTGGGCGCGGCCCTGGCCGGCAGCCGGCCGGTGCTGGAATTCCAGTTCTCGGATTTCGCGACGCTGGCTATGGAGCAGATCGTCAACCAGGCCGCCAAACTGCGCTACATGCTCGGCGGCAATGCCTCGGTTCCGCTGGTCATCCGCATGCCGGCCGGCGCAGGCACCGGTGCCGCCGCGCAGCACAGCCAGAGCCTCGAAGCCTGGTTCGCGCATGTGCCGGGGCTGAAAGTGGTGCAGCCCGCCACCCCGCACGACGCCAAGGGGCTGTTGCTCGCCGCGATCGACGATCCCGATCCGGTGGTGATCTTCGAGCACAAGCTGCTTTACAAGACGACCGGCCCGGTGCCGGCCGAGGCGTATCGGGTGCCGATCGGCAAGGCGGCGATCCGCCGGCCCGGGCGCGATATCACCATCGTCGCCACGGGCATCATGGTCCATCGCGCGCTGGAGGCGGCGGAACGCCTCGCCGGGCGGGGGCACGACGCCGAGGTGATCGACCTGCGCTCGCTCCGCCCGCTCGACACCGCGACACTGATCGACAGCGTGACCCGGACGACACGGCTGCTCTGCGTTCATGAATCGGTGAAGATGCTCGGCATCGGCGCGGAAATCAGCGCCGCCATCGCCGAGAGCGCGGCGTTCGACCGGCTGGATGCGCCGATCCGCCGGCTTGGCGGCGCCGATTGCCCGATCCCCTACGCGCCCGGCCTCGAACGCGCCGCGGTGCCGCAGGTCGAGGATATCGAAGCCGCCGCCGCCCGCCTGATCGAGCGCGGGGAATAGCCATGGCCGTCGAGATCATCCTGCCGCGCGTCGACATGGACATGCAGGCCGGGCGGATCGCCCGCTGGCTCGTGCGGGAGGGGGCGACGGTGACGCCGGGCGAACCGCTGTTCGAGATCGAGACCAGCAAGGCGGCGATGGAAATCGAGGCGACAGCGGGTGGAATTTTGCACATCGTCGCGGGGCCGGAGGGCGGGGAGATCGCGGTGGGCAGCATCGTCGCCTACCTGCTCGCGCCCGGCGAGGCGGCGCCCGATGCCGCACCTGCCGCACGCGCAGCACCTGATCCTGCACCGGCATCGGTGCAGCCGGCGGCGCCCCTGCCTGCACCGACATCCGCACCCGTTGCGGCAGATGACGCGGCGCTGCTGCGGGCAACGCCGCTGGCGCGGCGGCTCGCCCGCAGCGAGGGGATGAACCTCGCCGCCATCGCCGGTTCCGGGCCGCGCGGGCGGATCACCCGGCTCGATGTCGCCCGCCACGCGCGGGACGCAATGCTTCCGGCCGCAACAGCGCGCACCGGCGGGCTGCCGGTGCGGCGGGCCGGCGGGCGAGAGGGCACGCCGGTCGTGTTCCTGCACGGTTTCACCTCGGAGGCGCTGGCGTGGAACGGGCTGATCGCGGCCCTCGCCCAGCGCGCCGGTGGAGCCTGCCCGCCGCTGCTGGCCTTCGACCTGCCCGGCCACGGCGCCGCACCCGACAGCGGCGAGGCATCCTTCGCGGCGCTGGCCGAGGCCGCCATCGGCGCGCTGCGGGCCGAGGGCATCGGCGCGGCGCATCTGGTCGGCCATTCGCTCGGCGGCGCGCTCGCCGCGCGGATCGCCCTGGATGGCCGGATCGACGCGGCCTCGCTGGTGCTGCTCGCCCCGGCCGGGCTTGGCGCCGAGATCGACGCCGCGGCGCTCGACGGGATTCTGCGCGCCCGCGCGCCGGACAGCCTGCGCCCCTGGATGGAGCGTCTGTTCGCGGCCCCCGCCCGCGCCGATGCCGCGCTGCTGCGCGCAACCCTGGAGGGTGGTGCCGCACCGGGGCGCGGCGACTTCCGCCAGCGCCTCGCGCGTGCGTGCTTTCCCGACGGCACGCAATCGGCCCGGCTGCGCTGGCAGGGAGGCGCCATCGCCGCCCCGGCGCGGATCGTCTGGGGGCGGCAGGATCGGATCATTCCCTGGCGGCACGCGCTCGCGGCACCGGGGCGCTTCGCCCTGCACCTGCTTGATGACTGCGGCCACATGCCGCAGATTGAGGCGACCGGCGCGGTTGCCGACATCCTGGCCGAGACCCTGCGCGGCGCACAGGTGCTGCTGCCGAGCCAAACGGACCGCGCGGAGGTTGCATGTTGAGCGACGATCATCTGACCCTCGAACGCCGCGTCACCGTTCGCATCCGCGACGGGCTGCACGCGCGGCCGGCGGCGCAGTTCGTCAAGCGGGCGCGGGGCTATGCGGCGGAGCTCTGGCTCGACCATGGCGGCAGGAGCGCGAGTGCCAAGAACGCGGTGAAGCTGATGCTGCTCGCGGTGAAGGAGAACGCCGAGATCGTGCTGCGCGCCGAGGGCGCCGATGCCGCGGCGGCGCTCGACGAGCTGACGCGCTTTCTCGAAACCGAGGACGAGGGCACGGCATCGCCGCTCGCCGCCGCGGCATCGCATGACGCCGCACCGCCCGGCGACAAAGGCACGACGGCGCCGCTGGCGACGGCGGCGCGGCGCGGCATCGGCGCCAGCCCCGGCGTGGCGCTCGGCCCGGCCTTCCGGTATTTTCCCGAGACGCTGGAGCCGCCGCATCATCATGTGCCGGACGCCGCGCGCCCGGCCGAGGCGGCGCGCTACGCCGCGGCGGCGGAGCGGGCGGCGGCGGCGCTCGGGCAGTGCGCGGCCCTCGCACCGGAGAGCGACGACGCGCCGATCGGCGGGATTGCCGCGGCGCTGGTGGAAATCGTCCGCGATGCCGATCTCGATGCCGCCATCCGCCTGCGGATCGCCGAGGGGATGGACGCGGTCACCGCCGTGCTCGATGCCGGCGGCGAGCTTGCCGCAACCTTCGCCGGCCTCAGCGACGCCTATATGCAGGCCCGCGCCGAGGATGTGCTGAGCGTCTCGCGCGCCATCGCCCTGGCCTGTCTCGGCCGGCAGGACCCCTCGATCGCGACGATCGCGGAAGGGGCCATCATCATCGCCGACGAGCTGACCGCCTGGGACCTGGCACGCGCACCCGGCGCGCGGATCGGCGGCATCGTCTGCGCGCGCGGCGCCGCCACCGCCCATGCCGCGATCATCGCCCGCACCCGGGGATTCCCGCCGTCTTCGGCATTGCCGGGCTGGAACAGGTGGCGGATGGCGCGATGATCGGGCTGGATGGCAGCAGCGGGGAAGCGGTGATCGATCCGGACGCGGAAACCCTCTCCGCCCTGCGGGCGCGGGCGCGCGGGGAAAGCGCCGCACGGGATGCGCTTGCGGCGTTCCGCGACGTCGCGCCACGCACCCGGGCGGGCGAGGCGATCGTGATCGCCGCCAATCTCGGCTCGGTCGGCGAAATCGGGGTAGCGCGGCAGGAAGGAGCGATGGGGATCGGGCTGTTCCGCACCGAGCTGCTGTTCATCGAGGCGCGCCGCCCGCTGGACGAGGACGAGCAGGTGGCGGCCTATGCGCGCCTCGCGACCGCCTTTCCGGACCATCACGTCACGATCCGCACCCTCGATGTCGGCGGCGACAAGCCGGTGCCGGGGATCGACATTCCGGACGAGGACAACCCTTTTCTCGGCTGGCGCGGCCTGCGCTACTGCCTCGACCGGCCGGAGCTGTTCGCGGTGCAGCTGCGCGCCCTGCTGCGCGCCGCCGTGCATGGCAATCTGCGGATCATGCTGCCGATGGTCAGCGACCCGGACGAGTTACGCCGCACCCGCGCCCTGATCGAGACCTGCCGGGCGGCGCTCGCCGCCGCCGGCGTGCCGCACGCGGTGCCGCCGCTCGGCATCATGATCGAGACCCCGGCGCGGCGCTGATGGCCGACAGCCTGGCCGCCGAGGTCGCGTTCTTCTCGATCGGCACCAACGACCTCACCCAATACATCATGGCCGCCGACCGGATGAACCCGCGCGTGTCGGGGCTGAACCGGCCGGATCATCCCGCCGTGATGCGGGCGATCGAGATGGTGGCGGCGGCCGGCCGGCGGGCGGGAATCCCGGTGTGCATGTGCGGCGAGGCGGCGGCGCGGCCCGATCTCATTCCGCGATTCGTGCAGCTCGGCCTGACCGAGCTGAGCATGACCCCGGCCGCGGTGCTGCGGGCGAAGGAGGTTGTCACGCAGATCTGAGGGCGCGGGCCATCTCGGCACCGCGCGCCGCCTGTGATATGCCGGTCAATGTTCAAGTCGATGGATGGCTATGGCGATGAACCTGCCCTTTCAGCCCGACCCCCTGCCGTTGCGCGAAGGCCTGCGGCGCCTGCGGCACGTTGTCCGGCGTGGGGGGGAGACGGCGCGGGAAGTGGCCGGCGGCGCGATGGGCGGCAGGGAGATGTGCATCGCCTCCCGGCTGGCGACGGCGGTGATCGCGGAGATGGAGCGGATCGCCGAGGAGTTCGACCGGATGGCCTCGCGCGCGGCGCGGCAGGCCTTCGGCCATGAAGAGGACCTGACCACCACGCTCGACGAGTTGCACGGCAATGCGCCGATCGGCCCCTCGCTGGCCTCGACGCTGTATACCGCGCTGACCCTCGTGCTGAAGCATATCGGTTCGGACACGCTGTTCGTCAGCGAGCTTGCCGCGCGCGAGGCGGTCAAGCGCTGGCAGGTGCTGCCGGGGCGGCGGCGGGCCAGCGGCGGTCAGCTCGCGGCGGGGCTGGCGATGCAGCTGGTCGACCGGCAGGTGATCCGCGGCGCGCATGTCGATCCGCGCTGCGTCGTCTCCGCGCCCTCGGTCCGGCCGGTGGCGATCTTCGCGGTGATGCTCTGGCTGCTGGTGGCGCGCAGCCCGGAGGAGAGCGAGGCGGCGCTGATCTCGGCCGCCGATATCGCCGCCGCGATCGCCGAACGCGTCGCCCTCGTCTTCGCCGAGCGGGACGAAACCGGGCTGATCGCGCTGCTCGAAAAGTATCGCAACAATGTCTGACGAGCCGGTCTTCTCGCGCGCCGACCTGCCGCCGACCAACGAGCCGCTGCGCATCGCCGCGCGGCGGCTGCGCTGGTTCAGGGCAGCCTTTGCCCGGGTGGTCGGCCGCGTCGGCGAGGAGCTTGGCTGCGCCTTCGAGATCGACGACAGCAAGCTGACCCAGATCTTCATCCGCTGGCTGGAGGCGCTCGACCGGCAGCGGCCGGTGCCGAAGGAGGAGCGGGCGGCGTTTCTCGAATTCGCCTCGTCGCTCGCCTTCCGCGAGCTGATCTCCAACCTGCCGATCCGCACGCGCGGCAACCCGGTGCGGGCGAAGCGCGAGATGCCCGGCGGGTTCTGGCCGGAAGCCTATGCCTGCATGATCTTCTGCCTCACCGTGCATTCGGCGACGCTGGAGCAGGAATATCACGTTGCCACCACCATCGATCCGCAAATCGCGGATCTGCGCTCCTGGTGGTCGTTCCGCGAGAACGCGCAGGAGGACCACGCGTTCTCCGCCGGGTTTTTCCAGAAGCTGCTCGGCCATGAGCCCAACTGGTTCGTGCCCGAACAGTTCCGCTACCGGATCGGCCGCTGGCTGCTGGAGCCGGCAGCCGACTCCCCGCCAACCTAGAGCACTTTCCGATCCATCCGGATCGGATGCAGTGCTCTATGGTATTGATAAATAGAGCATCATCCCTGCGGCCTGACCGGCGCGGCGGCGGCGGGATCGATCATGAAAAACCTCGCGTCTGTCGCGCAGACCCGCAAGGGAGAGGCGACAGGCATTTCCCGTTACAATTTTATGTTTACCAATACGTAAATTAACGGTATCAAACGGTAATTTGATCTGGAGGTTATCCGTGGATTTCAAAATGAATTGGACCGTCCGGCACCCGCCTCGGTTTGGGGTGATCGCCGCGCCGGCGAGTGGCGCGGTCAACGGAGGAGACGACCGGGCGTGAGCGGCGAGACATTCGATTATGTGGTGGTCGGGGCCGGATCGGCCGGCGCCGTGGTCGCCAACCGGCTGAGCGCCGATCCGCAAGTCCGCGTCTGCCTGCTGGAAGCCGGCAAGCCGGACCGGTCGCCCATGATCGACTTGCCGCTCGGCGTTGTCGGCCTGCTGCGGTTCAGGACCTATAACTGGTATTACTACACCGCGCCGCAGGCGGAGCTGAACGACCGGCGGCTGTATTGGCCGCGCGGCAAGACGCTGGGGGGATCGTCGTCGATCAATGCGATGATCTACATGCGCGGCCATCCCGAGGATTATGACGAGTGGCGCGATCTCGGCGCGCCGGGCTGGGGGTGGGACGACGTGTTTCCCATCTTCCGGGCGATGGAGCGCAACGAGCGCGGGGCGGATGCGTTCCACGGCGATACGGGGGAACTCAACGTCGCCGATCTCGGCAATCCGAACCCGCTGGGGCGGCGTTCATTCGCGCCGGCGTCGAGGCCGGGCTGCAGGACAACCCGGATTTCAACGGCGCGGCGCAGGAAGGTGTCGGGCCCTATCAGGTGACGCAGAGGCATGGCAGGCGGTTTTCCGCATCCCGCGCGTTTCTCGATGGAATCCGCGAGCGGCCCAACCTGCGGATCGAGACCGGCGCGCATGTCGCGCGGGTGCTGCTCACGGGACAGCGCGCCACCGGCGTCGAGGTGCGGATCGGCGGGGCGATGCGGCGGATCGCGGCCCGGCGGGAGGTGATCCTGTGCGGCGGAGCGATCAACTCGCCGCAACTGCTGATGCTCTCGGGCATTGGCCCGCGGGACGCGCTGGCGCGGGCCGGGGTGGACCTCGTGCATGAGCTTCCCGGCGTCGGCGCCAATCTGCAGGATCATCTCGACATCTCGGTGATCGTGCCCGACCGGAGCGGCAATTCCATCGGGGTGGCGGGTAACACGCTGGCGCGCGGGTCGCGGCGTTCTTCGAGTATCGCCGCAAGGGGACCGGGATGTTCCAGTCCAACGCGGCGGAAGCGGGCGGATTCGCGCGGCTGACGCCGGAGTCGCGGCGGCCGGAAATCCAGTTCCACTTCCTGCCGACCATCCTGCGCGACCATGGGCGCAAGCCGGTCTGGGGCCACGGGATGACGCTGCATTGCTGCCAGTTGCGGCCGAAGAGCCGCGGCAGCATCACGCTGCGCTCCGCCGATCCGTTCACAGCACCGGTGATCGATCCCGCCTATCTCAGCCATCCCGACGACCTCGGCGAATTGCTCGCCGGGCTGAAGCTCGGCCGGCGGATCATGGCGAGCCCCGCGATCGCCGCGCTGAGCGGCGGGCGGGAGATCGATCCGGGGCCGGCGCGCCAGGACGATGCGGCGCTCATCGATTTCATTCGCGCCTCGGCGGAAACCATCTATCATCCGGTGGGCACCTGCCGGATGGGCCAGGACGAGATGGCCGTGGTCGACGACCGGCTGCGGGTGCGGGGGATCGAGGGGCTGCGGGTCGCCGATGCGTCGATCATGCCGCGGCTGATCGGCGGCAACACCAACGCGCCCTGCATGGTGATCGGCGAGAAGGCGGCGGGTTTCATCAGAGCGCTTTCCCATCCGGATCGGATGTAGTGCGCCATGATATTGATAATTGGAGCATCTTTATCCGATCAGGTGACGCCATCTGATCGGATGATGCTCCAGCGCCGAACGCAACGAGCCGGCGGCGGCGATGGGCTGAGGCAACCGAGGCGAGGAGAGCGGGGATGGACGTGATCGAGACGACGATGCCCGGCGGTGTCGCGGGGCTGGAGGCGCTGTTCGCCGGCCAGCGGGCGCGGGCGATCGCGCTGCGCGGGTCGAGCGCCGAGGCGCGGATCGCGAAGCTGCGGGCGCTGGAGGCGGCGGTGCAGGCCTGGCGGCCCCGGCTTTACGCCGCCTTGCAGGAAGATCTCGGCAAGCCCGAGACCGAGGCGGACCTGTCAGAGATCCTGCCGGTGCTTTCGGAAATCCGCCATGCGCGGCGGCACCTGAAAGCGTGGATGACGCCGCGGCGCGCGGCACCGACGCTGACCACGCTGGGCACGCGGGCGCGCATCCGCCACGAGCCGCGCGGCGTGTGCCTGATCGTCTCGCCATGGAACTATCCGGTGAACCTCGCCCTCGGGCCGCTGGCCTCGGCGATCGCGGCGGGCAATACCGCGATCCTGAAACCCTCGGAAATGGCGCCGGCGACGTCCGCCGCGCTTGCCGCCATGCTCGCGGCGGCCTTCCCGCCCGAGGAGGTGGCCGTGGTCGAAGGGAATGCGGCGGTGGCGACCGCGCTGCTCGACCTGCCGTTCGACCACATCTTCTTCACCGGCAGCCCGGCGATCGGCAAGGTGGTGATGGCGGCGGCGGCCCGGCATCTCAGCTCGGTGACGCTGGAGCTTGGCGGCAAGTCTCCGGTGATCGTCGATGAAGGGGCGGATCTGGCGCGGGCGGCGAAGGCGATCGCCTGGGGCAAGTTCACCAATTGCGGGCAGACCTGCATCGCGCCGGATCATCTCTATGCCCACGAAAGCGTGCATGACGAGTTGCTCCGCCGGGTGCGGGCGGAGACGGCGCGGATGTATGGCGCAACGCCCGGCGCGGATTACGGGCGGATCGTCAATGAGCGGCATTTCGACCGGATCATGCGCCTGCTCGACGATGCGCGCGGACGCGGTGCTACGATCGAGGGCGGAGCGGCGGACCGGGCGCGGCGGCTGATCGCGCCGGCCTTCGTTATTGGCGCGCCGGATGATTCGGCGCTGATGCGGGAGGAGATTTTCGGCCCGGTGCTGCCGGTGATCCGCTTCCGCGACGCCGGCGAGCCGATCGCGGCGATCAATGCGGCGCCGAAGCCGCTCGCGCTCTACATTTTCGCGCGCGACCAGCGCGTGATCGACCGGGTAATCGGCGAGACCTCGTCGGGCGGGGTGGGCATCAACAGCACCATGCTGCATTTCATGCACGGCAACCTGCCGTTTGGCGGGGTCAACAATTCGGGGATCGGCAACGCGCACGGCCTCTATGGCTTCCGCGCCTTCAGCCACGAGCGGGCGGTGCTGAGGGACGTGGGCTCGGCGACGCCGATGCTGTTCCCGCCCTATACGAAACGGGTGCGGATGATGGTGAAAGCGGTGCTGCGGCTGGCCTGAGCGGGCGCGATGGCTTGACGCGCCGGATGGCGCGGGCGAGGTTTCGGTCATGAACGAACCCGCCCCGTCCTGCCCCGGACCCGCCCCCTCCCCGCACGGACCCGCGCGGTTCAGCGTGCCATATGGCGCGGTCGATACGCATGCGCATGTCATCGGCGCGCCGCCGCAATACCCCTATGTCGCGGCGCGGAGCTACACGCCGCCGCCAGCAACACCTGATGCCTATCTCGCGATGCTCGACGCCACCGGCATGACCCATGGCGTGCTGGTGCAGGTCAGCGTTCATGGCACGGATAACCGGCTGATGCTGGAGACCGTGGCGGCGCATCGCGCCCGGTTGCGGGGCATCGCGGTCAGCCCGCCCGACCTGCCGGCGCAGGCGTGGCGGGCGATGGCGGAGGCGGGCGTTGTCGGGCTGCGGATCAACACGCTGTTCGGCGGCGGGGTGGGGTTCGACCAGCTCGACCGCTACGAGGCGATCTGCGCCGAGCATGGCTGGCACCTGCAATTCCTGACCGATGTTCGCGCGCTCGGCGACCGCGCCGGCAGGCTGGGCCGCCTGCGCGTGCCGTTCGTGATCGACCATATGGGCCATTTTCCGGTCGCCGAAGATGCCGGGCGGCGGGGCTTCGACACCATGCTCGGCCTCGTGCGGGATGGCGGCTGGGTCAAGCTCTCCGGCGCCTATCGGCTGGACGATCCGCCGTATTCACGGACCGTCGAGCTTGCCCGCGCCCTGATCGACGCCGCGCCCGACCGGTGCGTGTGGGGGTCGGACTGGCCCCATGTCGCGAACTGGGCGCATATGCCCAATGTCGGCGAGCTGCTCGACCTGCTGGCAGACTGGGCGCCGGATGCGGCGGCCCGCGACCGCATCCTCACCGCCAACGCCCACCGTCTCTACGGGTTTCCGTAACCGCCGCCACCGGGGGTTTCGATGACGACGGCATCGCCGGCGGCGATCGTCGCCTGGTCGCGCCCGCCCATGATGTCGATCCCGCCATCCACGCGTTCGACCCATTGCCGGCCGGCCGCGCCGGGGGCGCCGCCCTCCATGCCGAAAGGCGGCACGGTGCGGCGCGAGGCAAGCACCGTCACGGTCATCGGTTCGAGGAAGCGCAGCCGGCGGCGCACGCCATCGCCGCCGCGATGCCGCCCGGCGCCGCCGGAGCCGCGCCTGATCTCGAAGGTTTCGACGCGCACCGGATAGCGGAGTTCCAGCACCTCGGGATCGGTCATGCGCGTGTTGGTCATGTGGGTATGGACGGCGTCGCACCCGTCGAAATCCGGCCCGGCGCCGGCGCCGCCGCAGATGGTTTCGTAATATTGGTGGCGCGCGTTGCCGAAGAGCAGGTTGTTCATCGTCGCCTGCGCCGAGGCGACGACGCCCAACGCGCCGAGCAGCGCCGCCGTCACCGCCTGGCTGACCTCGGTATTGCCGGCGACCACCGCCGCGCCCTGCGCCGGGTTGAGGAAACTGCCCTTGGGGATAATGATGGTCAGCGGCCGCAGGCAGCCTTCGTTCAGCGGGATTTCATCATCGACGAGGCAGCGGAACACATAGAGCACGGCCGCGCGGGTGACGGCGGGCGGGGCGTTGAAATTGCCCTTGTGCTGCGGCGCGGTGCCGGCGAAGTCGATGCTGGCGGTGCCGGCGGCGCGGTCGACCCGGATATCGACCATCAGCCGCGCGCCATCGTCCATCCGGTATTCGAAGGCGCCGTCGCGCAGCCGGCCGATGGCGCGACGGACCGAGGCCTCGGCGTTGTTCATCACATGCGCGGTATAAGCGGCGACGGTGGGCCAGCCATACTGATCCACCATCGCCCTGAACGCCGCGATCCCCGCTTCGTTGGCGGCGAGCTGGGCCTTGAGATCGGCCACGCATTCATCGGGGCTGCGGGCCGGATAGGCCGCGCCGGACAGCACAGCGCGCAGCGCCTTTTCCTGGAACACGCCGGCATCGACCAGTTTCATGTCGTCGATCACCACGCCTTCCTCTTCCAGCGTGGTGGCGAAAGGCGGCATCGATCCCGGCGTCAGGCCGCCGATATCGGCGTGGTGCCCACGCGACGCCAGAAAGCCGCGCAGCGAGCCGCCCGCATCGTCGAAGATCGGGGTGATGACGGTGATATCAGGCAGATGGGTGCCGCCGTCGAACGGGTTGTTCAGCGCGATGGCATCGCCGGGCCTGAGCGCCGCGCCGCGGCGGCGCAGCACGGTCCGCACGCTTTCGCCCATGGCGCCGAGATGCACCGGGACATGCGGCGCGTTCGCCACCAGATTGCCCTCGGCGTCGAACAGCGCGCAGGAGAAATCGAGCCTTTCCTTGATGTTGACGCTGCTCGCAGTGTTGCGCAGCACCGCCCCGGCCTGCTCGGCGACGGCCATGAACAGGTTGTTGAACAGTTCGAGACGCACCGGATCGAGGCTGACGTCATCGGCGCCGGCAGCCGCCTTGCGGGCCGCGCGGTGCGTGATCAGCAGGTGATTGCGCGGCGTGATTTCCGCGCGCCAGCCGGGCTCGACGATGGTGGTGGCGTTGGCCTCGCGCAGCATCGCCGGGCCGTCCACCGTGTCGCCGGCGAGCAGGGCCTCGCGCTCGAAGACCGGGGCGTCGTGCCAGGCGCTGCGGCTGTAGAGGCGGATATGGTCGATCGGCTCCGGCCGGCCGGACGCGCGGGCGGGCAGCGTCTGCTCGGTCACCGGCTCGCCCGGGGCCACCGCCTCGACTTCGATGCTCTCGACGATCAGCGCGCGGTCCGCCGCGACGAAGCCGAACAGGCGGCGATGCGCGGCCTCGAACGCGGCGCGCATCGCCGGGGCGTCGTCCAGCGGCACCGCCAGCGGCGTGTCGGTGCCGGCATAGCGCAGCTGGGCGCGGCGCAGCGTCCGCACCGCGGCCGGATCGACCCCCTGCTCGGCCAGCGCGGCGATTGCGGCACGAGCGAGGCTGGCGGCCACGTCCTCGATCGCGGCCACGGCCTCGGCGCTCAGCGCGCGTTCCACCGCCTGCTCGCGCAGCACGATCTGGTCGGCCAGCCCCATGCCATAGGCCGAGAGCACGCCGGCGAGGGGATGGATCAGGATGGTGCGCATGCCCAGCGCCTCGGCCACCAGGCAGGCGTGCTGGCCGCCGGCGCCGCCGAAACAGGCCAGCGCGAAAGCCGCCGGGTCGCGCCCCTTCTGGATCGAGATCTGCTTGATGGCCTGCGCCATGTGCGCGACGGCGATGCTGATGAACCCCTCGGCGATGCGTTCCGGCGTTTGCGCGGTGCCGGTCGCGGCGGAGATTTCGGCGGCGAGCGCGGTGAATTTCTGCCGCACCACCGCGTCATCGAGCGCCTCGTCATGGGTGGCGCCGAAAATCCTCGGGAAGTGATGCGGCGCCAGCTTGCCAAGGAAGAGATTGGCGTCGGTCACGGTCAGCGGGCCGCCGAGGCGGTAGCAGGCGGGGCCGGGATTCGCCCCGGCGCTGTCGGGCCCGACGCGCAGACGGGCGCCATCGAAGCCGAGCACCGAGCCGCCGCCGGCGGCGACGGTGTTGATCGAGAGCATCGGCACCCGCAGCCGCACGCCGGCGATTTCGGTCTCGAGGCTCCGTTCATAGGCGCGGTCATGGATCGCGACATCGGTGGAGGTGCCGCCCATGTCGAACCCGATGATGCGGTCGATCCCGGCCATCTGCGCGGTGCGGACGGCGCCGACGATGCCGCCCGCCGGGCCGGAGAGAATCGCATCCTTGCCGGTGAAATGGTGCGCTTCGGCGAGGCCGCCATGCGACTGCATGAAGAACAGCCGCGCCCCCGGCAGGCCGGCGGCGACACGATCGACATAGCGGCGCAGCACCGGCGAGAGATAGGCGTCCGCCACCGTGGTGTCGCCACGCGGGACCAGCCGGAGCACCGGGCTGACCGCGTGACTTGCCGAGATCTGCCGAAAGCCGATCTCGGCCGCGAGCCGGGCCAGCCGCGTCTCATGCGCGGGATAGCGCCACGCATGCATCCGCGCGATGGCGACGCTCTCGATTCCCGCCGCCCTGGCATCGGTCAGTGCCGCGATCGCCGCCGCTTCGTCGAGCGGCTCGATCTCCTGGCCATCGGCGCCGATGCGCCCGCCGATTTCGGCGACCCGCTCATAGAGCATGCCGGGCAGCCGGATGTCGAACGCGAAGAGGTCGGGCCGCGCCTGGGTGCCGATCCGCAGCACGTCGCCCAGCCCGCGATCGGTCAGCAGCAGCACCCGCGCGCCCTTGCGCTCGAGCAGCGCGTTGGTGGCGACGGTGGTGCCCATTTTCACCGCCTCGATCGCATCCACCGGCATCGGATCGTCCGGCCCGAGGCCGAGACAGCTGCGGATTCCGGCAATCGCCGCGTCAGCGTAGCTGCCGGGATTTTCGGACAGCAGCTTGAGCGTCCGCCGCGCGCCGTCCGGCGCGATCGCCACGATATCGGTGAAGGTGCCGCCGCGATCGATCCAGAACCGCCAGCGTGACATGGGTTCGGATGAAGCTGTCGCCGGTCCGGTCTGCATGCGGGTTTCTCCCCTGGCTGGCGCGCGCAGCGATCGAGGGCGCCATGGATATTTTTTATTGACGATTTGTCGATAAATTGTCAATGTTAGACCGCAATAAAATCGAGGAGGCGGTCTTGGCGGCAAAACCCGCACGCGACGCTGCGCAGAAACCGGCAGGCAAGGCAGCGGGCGAGCCCGTGGTGTCTTCCGCGCATCTGGCGGCGGGGCGCTCGCCCGGGCTATCGGAAGTGGAATTCGGCCTGAACCTCGCGACGATGGCCTATCAGCGCTGGATGGTCCGCTGCATGGCGGCGGCCGGGCTGCCGGGGCTGTCGCCGCTCGAAGTCCTGATCCTGCACACCGTCCGCCATCGCGACCGGCCGAAGCACATCGCCGACATCATGCTCGTGCTCGATATCGAGGAGACGCATCTCGTCACCTACGCGCTGCGCAAACTGACCAAGGCGGGGCTGATCGAGGTCGAGCGCGCGGGCAAGGAAAAGCGCGTTAGAGCCAGCGCCGCCGGCATCGCGCTATGCGCCCGCTACGGTGAAATACGCGAGCGCCTGCTGGTTGCCACCGCGACCGCCGCGGGGCCTGGCGAAGCAACGCTCAACGAGGTAGCAACGGTTCTGCGCAGCCTGTCCGGCATCTATAACCAGGCCGCCCGGGCGGCCGCGACGTTCTAACAAAAAGGGAAACGAGCATGGCAAGCGAAACAAGCGTCGATACGGCCGCGACACGCGGCGGGTTGGGCGCGCTATTCAGGGAGATGAACCCAGCGGAGTGGCGCACCTTCCGCGCCTGCGCCGGGGGCTGGGGCCTCGACGGGATGGACTTCATGATCTACCCGCTGGTGATCGGCACGATCATGCATCAATGGTCGGTCGCCCCCGGCCCGGCCGGCCTGGCGGCGACGCTGACCCTGCTCGCCTCCGCCATCGGCGGCTGGGTTGCCGGCTATGTGTCCGACCGCATCGGCCGGGTGAAAGTGTTGCAGATCACCATCCTGTGGTTCTCCGCCTTCAGCCTGCTCTCCGGCCTCGCACAGAATTTCGACCAGCTGGTCATCAGCCGCACCCTGCTCGGCTTCGGCTTCGGCGGCGAGTGGGCGGCCGGCGCCATCCTGATGGGCGAGACCATCCGCCCCGCCTATCGCGGCCGCGCGGTGGGGTCGGTGCAATCGGCCTGGGCGGTGGGCTGGGGCCTGGCCGTGCTGGCGCAGGCGATCGTGTTTTCCGTGGCCCCTGCGGCGATTGCCTGGCGGGTGATGTTCGCGATCGGCGCGTTGCCGGCGCTGCTGGTGCTCTATCTGCGGCGGAACGTGGCCGAGCCGGCCATCGCCATCGCCGCGCGGCGGCACGCCTCGCCGGGGCTGCTGGCGATCTTCGGCGCGAAACCATCGTCGTCACCATTCTGGGCGCGCTGCTCTCCACCGGCGCGCAGGGCGGCTATTACGCCATCACCTTCTGGATGCCGACCTTCCTGAAGGTGGACCGGCATCTGAGCATCGTCGGCAGCACGCCCTATCTCGCGGTGCTGATCCTCGGCAGCTTCGCCGGCTACCTGACCGGCGCCTGGCTGTCGGACCGGCTCGGGCGGCGAATGCTGTTCCTGATCTTTTCGGCCGGCGCGATCATCACCATCGTCGCCTATACCCAGATCGACATTCCCAACGAGGCGATGCTGATCCTCGGCTTTCCCGTCGGCTTCTTCGCCAGCGGCTATTTCTCGGGCATGGGGCCGTTCCTGACCGAGCTGTTCCCGACCCGCCTGCGCGGCTCGGGCCAGGGGTTCTGCTACAATTTCGGCCGCGGCCTCGGCGCGCTGTTTCCCGCACTGATCGGCTTTCTCACGAAATCGGTGGGCTATGGCAACGCCATCGCGATTTTCGCCGTTGCGGCCTACAGCCTGTTCTTTCTCGCAGCTCTCGCCCTGCCGGAGACGCGGGGGCGCGTGCTGACCGCGTAAGACCGCCCGCTGTCAGAAGGCAAGCCGCGCGCGCCCGGCGGGACGCGCGCGGCTTACACGACCAGGCCGCTTTCCGCGTCGAGCAGGTGCATCCGCGCCATGTCCGGCGCGAGCGGGACGGTGGCGCCAACCGACGCCGGCGCATGCGGATCGACGCGGGCGCAGGCGAAGGTTTCGCCGATGCGGAAATAGAGCAGCGTATCTGCGCCCAGCGGCTCCACCACCTCGACCCGGCCGGGCATGAACCGCCCCGCCGGCGTTGCGGCCTCGGCGAGGCCGAGATTTTCCGGCCTGATGCCGAAGACCATCTTCTTCTCGCGGTGCGGCAGATATCGCGCGACCCGCTCCGGCGGCACGCCGAGTTCGGTGCCGTCGGCAAGGCGCAGGCGCAGCCCGGCCTCGTCGCCGGTCAGCGCGCAGTCGAAGAAATTCATCGGCGGGCTGCCGATGAAACCCGCCACGAAGCGCGATACCGGCCGGTGATACAGATCATCCGGCGTGCCGATCTGCTCGATCCGCCCGTGATTCATCATCACGATCCGGTCCGCCAGCGTCATCGCCTCCACCTGGTCGTGGGTGACGTAGATCGTCGTCGCCTGCACGGTCTGGTGGATGCGCTTGATCTCGGTGCGCATCTGCGCGCGCAGCTTGGCATCGAGGTTCGACAGCGGCTCGTCGAACAGGAAGACCTGCGGATGCCGCACGATCGCCCGGCCCATCGCCACGCGCTGGCGCTGCCCGCCCGAGAGTTCCTTGGGCTTGCGCCTGAGAAAATCGCCGATGCCGAGAATCCGCGCCGCCTCGGTCACCCGCGCATCGATATCGGCCGCGCTATGGCCACGCACGCGCAGGCCGAAGGCGATGTTCTCGAACACGGTCAGATGCGGGTAGAGCGCGTAGTTCTGGAACACCATCGCGATGTCGCGGTCGCGCGCCGGCAGGTCGTTGACGACGCGATCGCCGATGCGGATCTCGCCGCCGGTGACACTCTCAAGCCCGGCGACCATGCGCAGCGTCGTCGTCTTGCCGCAGCCGGACGGGCCGACCAGCACGACGAACTCCCGATCCTCGATCTCCAGGTCGATGCCCTTCACCGCCTGCAGCGCGCCGCCATAGGATTTGACGACCTGTCGCAATGATACGTGTGCCATGATCGCGGTTGCGCTTTCCCCGTTTCCTGTTCCCGTCTGGCCCCGCTGTTCCGACCCGGCGGCGATGGGCCGCGCCGGCGGATGGAAATTCATCGTTGCCTCTTTCTGTATGTTTTGTATAAAATACGCCAACGGACAAGACAAAATCCCTTGGGAGGAACGCAGATGACGGAATTTTCTCGCCGGCGCCTGATGCAACTCACCGCGGCCGGGGCGCTCGCCGCCGGTGCGGCGCCCGATATCGCCCTGGCCGGCTACAAGCCGATGCTGCCGATCGAAAAGGGCGCGCACCTGCAGATGCTGCGCTGGACCGGCTTCGTCGGCGCCGATGACAAGCATTGGAAGATGAACTCGGAAGCCTTCACCAAGGCGACCGGCGTGCCGGTCTCGATCCAGGAAATCAGCTGGGACGAGGTGCAGGCGAAATCCGGCCTCGCCGCCCAGCTCGGCTCCGGCCCGGACATCATCATGGGCTTCTACGACGATCCGTTCATCTATCCGGACAAGCTGGTCGATGTTTCCGACGTCTGCGGCTATCTCGAGAAGAAATATGGCGGCTTCTACAACATCGCCCGCACCTACGGTTATGACGACGCCCAGAAGCGCTGGATCGCGGTGCCGATCGGCGGCCCGGGCGATGCCGTCGCCTATCGCGAAAGCTGGGTGAAGGAAGCCGGCTACGACACCTTCCCGAAGGATTTCGACGGCTTCCTCGACCTTTCGCGCAAGCTGAAGAAGCAGAACCACCCGATCGGCCTCGCCCTCGGCCACGCGGTGGGCGACGCCAATACCTGGACGCACTGGGTGCTGTGGGGCTTCGGCGGCAAGCAGGTCGACGAGAACAACAAGGTCACCATCGAGTCGAAGGAAACCTACGAGGCCTTGAAATACGCCAAGGCGCTGTATGAGACGATGATTCCGGGTGTCTCCTCCTGGCTCGACATCAACAACAACCAGGCCTTCCTCGCCGGGCAGATCAGCGCGACCATCAACGGCATCAGCATCTGGTATGTCGCGAAGGAGAAGTTCCCCGAAATCTACAAGGACACGCGGAACGCGCCGATGCCCGTCGGCCCGGTCGGACATCAGACGATGTTCAACCTGTTCTCGCAGGCCTTCATCTTCAAATATTCGAAATACCCGAACGCGGCGAAGGAATATCTGCGCTTCATGAGCGAGAAGCCGCAGATGGCCCCTTGGCTGACGGCGATGTTCGGCTATGTCACCCCGGCGCTGAAGGACTACGCCAAGCTGCCGATCTGGACCTCGAACCCGAACATCACCCCGTATCGCGACGCGCTGGTGGACAACCTGCCGGAAGGCTATGCCGGCAAGCCCGGCCGCGCCGCCGCCACCGCGCTGAACGATTTCGTCATCGTCAACATGTTCGCCGATGTCTGCGTCCACGGCACCGCGCCGCAGGAGGCGGCGAAACGCGCGGCCCAGCAGCTTCGCGAAATCTACGGCGCCTGATCCGACAGCCGGCAGGGGACACGCATGTCATCTTCGTCGCCTGCCCTTGCCGGCCGGCCCAGCGGCTCGTGGCTCCGGCGGATGCTCGACCGGCCGAACGTTCTCGGCCTGCTCCTCGCCGCCCCCGCGAGCCTCATCCTCGTTCTTCTGCTCGCCTATCCGCTCGGGCTCGGCATCTGGCTGAGCCTGAGCGACGCGGTGCTCGGCTCGCCGGCGCATTTCGTCGGGCTGCGCAACTACATCCAGCTCTTCCACGACCCGGTCTATCAGGGCGCGGTCTTCTACGCGCTGATGTACACGGTCTGCTCGGAGGCGCTGAAACTCTTCCTCGGCCTTGGCCTCGCGCTGCTGCTCAACCGCCGCTTCCGCGGCTACCGCGCCGCCCGCGCGATCATGCTGCTGCCCTGGGTCGCGCCCACCGTGCTCTCGGCGCTGGCCTGGAACTGGCTGCTCAACCCGCAATTCTCGGCGATCAGCTGGCTGCTGATGAAGCTCGGCCTGATCCACGGCTACATCAACTTCCTCGGCGAAACCTGGCCTGCCCGCATCTCGCTCATCGTCGTCAATGTCTGGCGCGGCATCCCCTATTTCGCGATGGGCTATCTCGCCGGCCTCACCGCGATCCCGAAAGACCTGATCGAGGCCGCCTCGATCGACGGGGCGACGCGCTTCACCATCTTCCGCCGCATCATCTGGCCGCTGCTGCTGCCGGTGACGACGATCCTGCTCTCCTTCTCGACGATCTGGACCGTAACCGACTTCCAGCTCATCTGGACGATGACGCGCGGCGGCCCGCTGAACGCGACGCAGGTCTTCACCACCCTCGCCTATCAGCGCGCGATCAACGGCGGCACGCTCGGCCAGGGTGCGGCCATCGCCGCCTCGGTGATCCCGATCATGCTGATCCTCGCCTTCATCGCCCTGCGCTCGACACGGGAGGGAAGCTGACATGACCGACCGCGCCGGCTGGCGTCTTTGGCTTCCCCTCGGGCTGATGCTGCTGTTCCTGCTGCTGCCCTTCTACTGGATGGTGCTGACGGCGCTGAAATCGCAGCCCGAGCTGCTCAACTCGCCCAACCCGTGGTGGGTCTTCCACCCGACGCTCGGCAACATCATAGGCCTGCTCACCACCACCGAATATCCGCGCTGGTTCGCCAACACGCTGTTCGTCTCGGCCGGTGCGACGCTGCTGAGCGTCACCGTGTCGTTCTTCGCCGCCTTCGCCATCGTCCGCCTGCGCTTCTTCGGCGCCCGCGCGCTCTCGACCGCGATCTTCTTCTCCTATGTCGTGCCGCCGGCGATCCTGTTCATCCCGCTCGCCTCGGTGCTGATCAAGCTGCACTGGTTCAACAAGCTCTGGGCGCTGATCCCGATCTACGCGACCTTCCTCGTCCCCTTCTGCACCTGGCTGCTGATCGGCTTCCTCCGCTCCATCCCGCGCGAGCTGGAAGAGGCCGCGCTGGTCGATGGCGCGAGCTGGCCGCGAATCATGTTCCGCGTCATCCTGCCGCTCTCGGTGCCGGGGCTGATCTCGTCGACGATCTTCTCCTTCACCCTCTCCTGGAACGAATATCTCTACGCGCTGATCTATATGTTCTCATCGTCGAACAAGACCATTTCGGTCGGGCTGACGACGGAGCTGATGCGCGGCGACGTGTTCCAGTGGGGGCAGCTGATGTCCGGCGCGCTGCTCGGCACGCTGCCGGTCGTCCTCGTGTATTTCTTCTTCGTCGAATACTACGTCGCCGGCATGTCCGGCGCGCTGAAGGACTGAGCGGCCCGGCGTCAGGCGGCGCGGGCCTTGTCGAACCAGCCTTCCAGGGCCGGCAGGATGCGGGCGGCCGGCTGAAACCCGTGCGTGACGAGAGCATAGCGCCCCTCGTCACCCTGTCCTGCGATCAGCGTCGGAAAACCGCGCACGCCGGCGCCCTGGGTGAGTTCGAAATCCGCCCAGGTTTCCTCGATTGCCGAGTCAGACGTGAACTCCGCGCGGAACTGATCGGGATCGACGCCGATCTCGCCGGCGAGCCGCACCAGCGTTTCGGTATCGGTCACGTCCTGGTTTTCGGCGTAGAACGCGCGGTGAATCCGCTTCAGGGCGGCAAGCGCCGGCTGCATGCCCCGCCGGCGGATGACGGCGACAGCGCGGCACGGCGGCTCGGTGTCGTAGACGAAGCGGGGACGATCGAAAAACGCGAAATCGAAGGGCTGGCCGGAGGCTTCGTGGACATGTTCCCAGTGGCTGCGGACATCCGCCCGGCCGCTGTCATCCATCGGCTCGACCGTGCGCGGCCGCAGGCCGCCGAGCACCAGCCTGATCGGCAGCTCGTCGCCGAAGGTCTGGCTGATTGCGTCGATCACCGGCGAAAAGCCCCAGCACCAGGAACACATCGGGTCCGCGAAATAGACGAGGTGGGGTCCTTCCATCGGGGCTCTCCTTGAAGTTTGCCGCGGCCAGGGCGACACGCCGCGCCGTTTTAGAACAATCGATCTATTTTATATATTTCACGATCACGCCGCTGAATCAAGACAGCCGCTTCCATCGGACGACGGAAAGAGATTGGGGTCGCACCGCCGGACCGAGCCGGGACAGGCCGAAACAGGCCATCCAGCCCGAACGCGGCGCGAAATGGCGCTGGCCGGCCATCGGGTATGGCCGGCCGCGCGGTTCGTGAAAACGACACCGGACTTGATGCCGGACGGGGCGGCGCGCGCCGCCCCTGCGGATCAGGCGGCTTTGCGGGTGGCGCAGTTCCGGTAGAGCGCCGTTTCGAAATCCATATAGCCGGTGAAGGATGCGGGATCGGCGAAGGGCAGGATTTGCGTCGCCCAGAATCCGCCGAAACCGTTTTCACGGTCGATCCAGTAAAACAGGTTGGCAAGACCGGCCCAGCCGATAGCGCCGGCCGGGCGGCCGGTGGGCGCCGTTTCGTCGTTCACCATGAAGGAGTAGGACCAGGATTTAGACAGGCCCGGGAAAAACTCGGCATCGTTCGAGAGCGAGGGGATCACCCCCGGCAGCACCCTGATCTTCTTGTCGCCGAGATGGTTCCGCACCGCCATCGCGACGGTTTCGGGCTTCAGCACCCGGCCATGAGGCCCGTCGCCGTCGTTCAGCCACATGCGGATGAACTTCATGTAGTCGCCGACCGTGCTGTAAAGCCCATGCCCACCCATATGGACCTCGGGCGTGTTGGTGAGTTCGAATTCCATCGGCGTCAACGAGCCGTCCGCGCCGCGGGCATGCATCCCGGCGCAGCGCGCGCGCAGGGCTTCGGTGATCTCGAAGGTGGTGTCGGTCATGCCGAGTGGCTTGAAGATACGCTCTTCGCAGACCTCGCCGAGCCGCTTTCCGGCGATGGCTTCGATCACCAGTCCGCACCAGTCCATGTTGCTGCCATATTCCCACCGCTCGCCCGGGTCGAACAGCAGCGGCGTGCGCAGCGAGGCCCTGGTCGCCGTGATGACGCTCGGCAGCCCCTGCTCCTGTGACAGCCGGTTATAGGTCTCGTTGAAGAAATCGTAGCCGAGGCCAGCGGTATGCAGCAGGAGCATTTTTGTGGTGATCTCCCGCTTCGGGGCCCGCAGCTTCGGCTTGCCGCTCGCATCGAACCCCTCGATAACCTGAAGGTCTCCGATTTCCGGCACATAGGCCCTCGCCGGCGCGTCAAGATCGAGCTTTCCCTCCTCGACGAGCTGGAGCGCGGCCGTGCCGGTGACCGCCTTGGTCGTCGAGAATATCGCAAACACGGTGTCAGTGGTCATCTTCTGGCTGTTGCCCATCGTCCGCACGCCGGCCGCGCCCTCGTAGATGTTCGCCTTCCGGTCGGTTGCCATCGCCACCACGCCCGGCACATGCGGGCTCGTGTCGACGACTCGGTTGAGGATGGCATCCGCCGCGGTTTTGAATTCTGCGTTCATTCTGGTTCCCCCCTTGAAACATTCCGCCGGCGCAACCGGCCAGCCCTCGCGGATCGCGACGGCAATGTCGCCGATAACGAGTATTGCGATCTACCCGACCGGGCATTTGCGCTGATATTGAGCACGATGACTGATTTCCACAACAGCTGACCGGCGCCGCATTACATTCGGTGTTCGGAAACGCAACAATCGTGACAGCCACCTTGGCGGCTGTATTGTTGCCAGAACCAAACTCCGCGACATTCTGGCGCGGGAAAGCAGGCGTCGCAGCGATGCGATCGCATGGGCACGACCGCATGGGAGGGCAGGATGAGCGCGTATTACGGTCAGGAGTTGCATGGCCCGTTCGAGATGTTCGATCTCGGTGATTTCGTGCTCGAGGATGGCGGCACGATTCGCGGGGCAAAACTCGCTTTCGCGACGCATGGCCGCCTGTCCGCAGCTAGGGACAACGCGATCCTGATCCCGACATGGTATTCGGGCACCAGCAAGATCATGGAGCAGACGCTGGTCGGGCCCGGCCGGGCGCTCGATCCCGAGCGCTATTTCATCATCATCGCCAATCAGATCGGCAGCGGCCTGTCCTCGTCGCCGCACAACACCGAGGGGGCGTTCCACGGCCCCGATTTCCCGAGCGTGCGCATCGGTGACGACGTCGTCGCGCAGTACAGGCTGGTGACCGAAAAATTCGGCCTTGAAGCGTTGCAACTGGTGGTCGGCGCATCGATGGGCGCACAGCAGACCTATGAATGGGCCGTGCGCTATCCCGATTTCGTGAGGCGCGCGGCGCCGATTGCCGGCACGGCGAAGAACAAACCGCATTGCAGGCTGATCGGACAGAGTTTCATCGATGCGCTGACATCCGATCCTGCATTCAACGATGGTCATTACAGGAATTCGGGAGATGTGCGGGCCGGCCTGATCCGCCACGCACGGGCGTTCGCGCTGACCGGGTTGTGCCAGGAGTTCTATCGCCTCGAACTCTGGCGCGACCTCGGCTTTTCCTCGCTGGACGATTTTTTCGTGGGGTTTCTGAACGCCTATTTCCTGCCGATGGACCCGAACAACCTGATCCTGATGGCACGAAAGTGGCAGCGTGGCGACGTCAGCCGCCATGCCAATGGCGACCTTGCCGCGGCACTCGGGCGAATCCGGGCAAGGACCACGGTGCTCGCCCTGAGTTCCGACATGTTCTTCCCGCCGGCAGATTGCGAGGAAGAGGCGAAGCTGACGCCGGGCGCCGCGTTCAGGGTGATCGACACCCGTTTCGGCCATGCCGGCCTGTTCGCGCTTGAGCCGACCTACGTGCCGCAGGTCGATGCTGCGCTGAAAGATCTGCTCGCGGCGCCCTGAAAGCGGCCGAGCTGCCCGGCCATTGGCCCACAAAATCGTGAGACCAGCGGCCGGCACCGTGCCCGCCGATCGCGGGCGAACAGCGATCACGCAATCATGACGAGCGGGGGATGGCGGAGGGACCACATTCCCGCATATGCCGTCTGTATTCCGTATGACGTAAGGGGAGAAGCGAAAAACGGTATATAAACCGTTGATAAATAATGGTATCCCGTAGGGGATTCGAACCCCTGTTGCCGCCGTGAAAGGGCAGTGTCCTAGGCCTCTAGACGAACGGGACGCCGTGCGCGGTAGATAATCGAGTTCGCCGGCTTCATCAAGCGCCGTCGTGCGGTTTTCCCGCCGGACGCAGGCGGGCCCGTGCCGCGTCGCGCCGGCCGGTGCGGCAGGCGTCGGAACAGAATTTCACCGTCTCCCAGCTGCGCGCCCATTTGCGCCGCCAGGCGAAGGGCCGGCCACAGGCCTCGCAGATCTTGCTGGGCAAATCAGCCTTGCGCCGCATCGGCACTGTCAGCGTGCCGTCGCAGCGGTGCCGGCCACCCGCCCGGTGCGCGGGTCGATGAACACGACCTCGCTTCCCTGGCCGCCGCGGAGCAGAACGGCGACAAGGCCGCCCGCCGCGGCAAGGCCGGTAACCTGCGCGCCCGCCCCGCCGGGCAGCACCACGGAAAAGGGTCGCCCGGGCGCAGCGGGCGCAGCCGCCCCCGGTGGCGCGGCGGCAACGCCCGGGGCGGCGGAAACGAGCGCCGCCGTTCGCACGGCCGTCGGTTTCGGCGCGATCAGCCGCTTGACCATGACCCCGATGACAAGCGCGGTGCCCAGCACGACAAGTATGCCAAGCCCGATCACGAGGGCTTTCAGCCCCCGCAGATTCTGCGGGCCAGCCTCGCGTGCCGGCCGTGGCCGGATTGGTGTATCCTGCATTCGTGAACTCCGAAATCAACGCAGCCGCTCAAGACCTTCCATCCGCCGGCAGCCTGCCGGCGGATACGCCATCCTACGGGGCGAGCCGTTCCACGCCACCGAGGCCGATCGCGGCGAACGGCTCGACCGGTTTCTGGCCGCCCGCCTCGGGGAGATATCGCGCTCGCGGCTGAAGGCGCTGATCGAGGCCGGCGCGGTGACCTGCGACGGCGCGACAATCACCCTGCCCTCCGCGGCGGTGCGGCCCGGCGCCGCCTATGCCCTCGCCTTGCCGCCGGCCGCGCCGGCGACGCCGCAGGGGCAGGCGATCGACCTCGTGATCCTGCATGAAGATGACGACCTGATCGTGATCGACAAGCCTGCCGGCCTCGTTGTGCATCCCGCCCCCGGCAATCCGGACGGCACGCTGGTCAACGCGCTGATCGCCCATTGCGGCGACAGCCTGGCCGGCATCGGTGGCGAGCGCCGGCCGGGCATCGTCCATCGGCTCGACAAGGATACGTCCGGCCTCATGGTCGCCGCCAAGACCGAACTCGCGCATCACACCCTCTCCGCCGCCTTTGCGGCGCGGGAGATCGAGCGCGAATATCTGGCGCTGTGCTGGGGCGCGCCGCAGCCGGCCGAAGGCGAGATCGAGGGCGCGATCGGGCGCGATCCGCGCGACCGCAAGCGCATGGCCATCGTCGCGCGGGGCGGCAAGCCGGCGCTGACCCGCTATCGCACGCTGCAACGCTTCGGTTTGGGCGCGGCGCTGCTCGCCTGCCGCCTCGCCACCGGCCGAACCCACCAGATCCGCGTGCATCTCGCCAGCAAGGGCCATCCGCTGGTCGGCGATCCGGTCTATCTCCGCCGCCGCCCGGCCGCCGCAAGCCAGATCCGCCAGCCCCAGCGCGACGGGCTTCTCGACTTTCCACGCCAGGCCCTGCACGCGGCGATCCTGGGATTTACCCACCCGCGCAGCGGCGCGGCGCTGCGCTTCGAGACCGCGCCGCCGGCAGATCTCGCAACATTGCTGTCACATCTCGCTGCTATGACCGATCACGTATGACTGCAATACCGGACTTGAATGGTCCTTTTTGTTGACATGCAACCCTGAGGCGTAGTACATACGCCACAGTCAAAGCCGGAGTTTGGGTTTGGCGGTCTGTCCTGCTGGTTACTGCCTTTTCAGGGGTTCTCGCGGGAGCGTGACAAGGCAAGATCGCTGACCTGAATATATACTCCGCTGGAATGGGGCTGGCATCACGAGGGTTCGGATTCTCCGCATCCATTTGTCTGCCGGCTCCGTAGAGATAGACGAAAGGAGCTACCAATGGCCTCTGGCGTCAGTACAATGGCCCCGAGCGAAGGCAACCTCGCCCGGTATCTGCAGGAAATCCGCAAGTTCCCGATGCTTTCTCCGGAGGAGGAAGACCGGCTTGCCCGCGCCTGGCGCGACAACAACGACCAGACCGCCGCACACAAGCTGGTGACCTCGCATCTGCGCCTGGTGGCCAAGATCGCCATGGGGTATCGCGGCTACGGGCTGCCGGTGGGCGAGCTGATTTCCGAAGGCAATGTCGGAATGATGCAGGCGGTCAAGCGGTTCGACCCGGAACGCGGCTTCCGCCTCGCCACCTATGCGATGTGGTGGATCCGTGCCGCGATTCAGGAATATATCCTGCATTCGTGGTCGCTGGTGAAAATGGGCACCACGGCGGCGCAGAAGAAGCTGTTCTTCAACCTGCGCCGGCTCAAGGGGCAGATGCAGGCCATCGACGATGGCGACATGCAGCCCGAGCAGGTGGAAAAGATCGCTCGCGTGCTCGGCGTGCCCGAGCAGGACGTGGTGAGCATGAACCGCCGCCTGACCGCGCCCGACCACAGCCTCAACGCGCCGATCCGCATGGATGGCGAGGGCGAGTGGCAGGACTGGCTGGTCGACGATGCGGACAGTCAGGAAGAAGCGATCGGCGAGCACGAGGAAATGACCGGCCGCCGCGCGCTTCTCGCCACCGCGCTGAAGACGCTGAACGACCGCGAGCGGCACATCCTGATCCAGCGCCGTCTCAAGGACGACCCGACGACGCTCGAGGATCTCTCGCAGCAATACAACATCTCGCGCGAGCGGGTGCGGCAGATCGAGGTTCGTGCTTTCGAGAAGCTGCAGAAATCGATGAAGGCGCAGGTCGCGGAACAGCGCGCCGAACAGCGCCAAGCCTTGGCCGACCGCGCCATCGCCTGAATTGAGCCCCCCGGCATCCGCTGATGCCGGGGGTTTTTCACGGGCGGCGTTTCAGGCCGCCACCCGCCATACCTCGCCATGTTCTTCGGCCCGCGCCTCGGCGCGCAGCTTCAGCAGATGCGCCAGCACGTTGCGCTCGGCGGCGATTTTCAGCATCGGGTCCTGTTTCGCATAGAGCCGGGCAGCGATGTCGGTCACCGTGGCCGGCCCGGCCCGCAAAGCCTCGAGAATGGCGGTTTCGCGCTTCTGCCGATGCGCCAGCATCTCCCGCACCAGTTCCCGCGGCCGTTCCAGCACCGGGCCGTGACCCGGCAGATACAGCACATCCGACCGCCCGAGCAGGCGCTCCAGGCTGTCGTAATAGTCCTTCATGTCGCCATCCGGCGGATTGACGATCGAGGACGACCACGACATCACGTGATCCGCGCTGAAGAGAACTTCGCCCACCTCCGGCACGTGATAGGCGAAGGCGAGGTGGTCGCTCGCATGACCCGGCGTGTGCAGCGCGGTCAGCCCGGCGACGACATCGCCCTCGCCGATCGGGCGATCGGGCTGAAACAGCTTCGTCGCCGGCCGGTGAAACCCATACGTGGTAGCCCCCGTGGCCGATTGCAGGCCCGCCGTGGCGCCCAGATGGTCGCGATGCGTGTGCGAAAGCAGGATTCGACGAATCGGCACACCGGCCGCCGCCTCGATCACATCGCCCACATGGGTTGGATCGTCCGGCCCGGGATCGAGCACGGTCAGCCCATCCGCCGCTTCGATCAGCCAGGTATTGGTGCCGTGATAGGTCATGACGCCGGGGTTGCGCGCCACGACCCGCCGGATTCCGGGCAACACGTCATGGGCAATGCCGCGCCGCGGCTCGGCCTCGGTCAGGAACGGCACGAGGCCGCCGGGCCACGCGCCCGCCTCCGGAATTCAGGACAAGTGCAATGTTTCATCCGCAAAGCTTAGACCGGTGCCGCCCTGCTTGACCAGCATGCACGGGGCCGGCGGCCGGCCTTGCTCTTGACCGGGCGAAAGCGGATGATCCGTTCCAGGGCGGGTGCGCGCCGGCCCGCAAGCACCGCAGGGAGGAACAAGGTATGTCGCAACACGATCTGGAAGCGCTCTGGGAGGCGCATTGCCGCTACGAATTCGAGACCCGGGACGTCGACGCCACGATGGCGACGATGGTTGCCACCCCCTACGTCAACCACATCCCGACAATGACAGGCGGTGTCGGCCATGACCAGTTGAAGCGGTTCTACAAATATCATTTCATCGGTGCCAACCCGCCGGATACGGAAATGGTGCCGGTCAGCCGCACCGTGGGGGCGAGCAGCATCGTCGACGAGATGATCTTCCGCTTCACCCACACATCCGAGATCGACTGGATGGTGCCCGGCATTCCGCCCACAGGCCGCCGCGTCGAGATTCCCCTTGTCGCGATCGTGCAGTTCGACGGCGACAAGCTGGTTCACGAGCATATCTATTGGGATCAGGCCTCGGTTTTGGTTCAGCTCGGCCTGCTCGATCCAGCGGGCCTGCCCGTCGCGGGAGCCGAGACGGCGCGCAAGGTGCTGGACAAGAGCCAGCAGAGCAACGTGCTGATGGCCGCCTGGGCCACCAGCGAGGGCAAGCCGATCTGAACCGCCGCCTGGGGCATCAGTGGCGCAGATGCCAGGCCGGTATGTCTTCGAAGCCGATGCGGCGGCGCAAAACAATCCGGCAGAGATCGTCAAAGCTTTCCACCACATCGGCGCTGTCGAACCCGATGGTGATTCCGAATTCTTCTTCCGCCTCCACGATGAGGCTGAGCGTTGCGATCGAATCCCAATCCCGCACCGAGCGCATGGACGCGACCGGAATTTCACTCTGCGGCAGATCAGGGAACAGGCGGGCGAAGATCATTGCGACTCGCGTGGCGATATCGTCGGGCTGATCTGCCATCCTCACCACCGTCTCCTTCCCTGCCACGGCCATTGTTGCCGCAACACGCGTCCATGCTTGTTGCCGCATGGCCTGCGCGTGTCGCCGGTACAGCCTCCTGCCAAAAGTGACGGGAAGCCTGACCCGGCGACGAGACCGGACCAAACACGATTTTGCAAAATGATGAAATCAAATATTTGCCAAGTCCTGGTCTCTGGCATGATCAATGTCCAATCCTGTCGGGCCGGGCGGGAGACGCCGTCCGTCTGGCAATCCTGCCGCCATTAGAGCACTTTCCGATCCATCCGGATCGGATGCAACGCTCTATCATTTTGATAATTAAACCATCTTTACCCAAGCAGATGACTCCATCCGATCGGATGATGCTCTAACGGATCGGCCGGCCATATCCGGTCGGATGCGGTGCTAGAAAAGTTCGAGATCCCCGGAAGCGCTTGTAACGGTCGGCTCCTTGACGCCGCTGAGGCGTTCGGCCAGCGCCCCGACGACAACTTCGCGCGCCGCGCGGCCCGGATCGATCGACCAGCCATCCGGCAGGACAAGCCGCAAATGTTCCATGAATGTGTGAAGCCCCTGCAACCTCTGGGTCAGGATGTCGAGCATCTGCGCTTCCTGGCGGTAGAGGCTGCTCTGCGGCGAGGCGACAAGGGCCGGGCTCAGCACTTCCTGCATCCGCAGCGCATAGGCGCCGAGATCGACCAGTTCCGCCTCGATGATCCCGAACAGCTCGTTCATGGGCATGCTGGACGACATGACTTCAAGCCTGGTTTCGGTGGAATCCTGGGGTGTCCTGTAGGCGGCCATGGCAGATATCCGTTCAGAACAGTTCGACCGCACCGCTGGGCGGTGGTGTCTTGAGGGTGCGCAGATCGGGCTCGGCGCGCAGAACGGCAGGCTGATCTGCCGCAAGCAATGTCTGTCGGGCGCGCCCGGTGGTAGGGGAGAACTGGATGCGCCGCCCGCGCTCGCCGCGCAGGCTGCCGCCGACGATCTCGATGCTCTCGGCGTTCAGGAAGCGCTCGGCGAACTCGGCATTCAGACGGCCGATATCCGTCAGCCCCTTTACCAGGCAGGCCCCGCCGAACAGCTTCGCCTTGAGTCGCTCGCGCCGCGCGCCATGCCGGAGCAGATCGTTGATCAGCAGTTCCATTGCATAGGCGCCGTACCGCTGGGCCGCCCCGCCACCGGAGCGGACGGAAGACTGGCCGGGCAGCAGGAAATGGTTCATCCCTCCGACCGCCGCCATCGGATCCCACAGGCAGGCGGCGACACAGGAGCCAAGAATGGTGCACAGCACAATATCAGGATCGCGCTCGACCCGATATTCGCCCTGCACGATGTTGATTCGGCGGGCGAGGTCCAGCGAGGGAGGGCCTGCAAGCGTCACGTCAGCGTCCCGAGCACGGCTTCGATCTTTTCCTTCAGCGCTTCGGTCGTGAAGGGTTTGACCAGGTAATTGTTCACCCCGTGCTCGACGGCGCTCATCACCATCTGCTTGTCGGCCCGTCCGGTAAGCATGATGAAGGCCGTCTTGCTGATCGGCCCATGCGCGCGGATCGCCCGCAACAGGCTGAGACCGTTGAACTTGGGCATGTTGTAGTCGGAGATCACAAGATGAATTGGCGTCTTGCGGGTCAGGAGCAGTTTGAGCGCTTCTTCGCCATCCTCGGCCTCGATCACTTCGCCGATTCCGATTGCGTCGAACCCAACCCGCGCGAGGCTGCGTATCGTCTGCTGGTCGTCGACGATAAGAATGCTCAACGAGCTGGCAACAGGCATTAGTTTGGCTCCCGGGTGATGGAGATGGCGTTGGTGCTTTTGACGATGTGATCGGCAATGGTGGTCAGCGGCAGTTGGCGGCCCACGGCGCCGATCTCGAAGGCGGCCTTCGGCATGCCATAGACGATCGAGGAGCCCTCATCCTGGCCGATCGTCTCGGCGCCGGTCTCGCGCATCGCGGCCAGCCCCTCGGCGCCATCGCGCCCCATGCCGGTCAGTATCACCCCGAGCCCGCGCCCGCGCGCGACCCGGGCGAAGGATGTGAACAGCACATCGGCCGAAGGCCGATGCCCGCTGACGCGCTCGCCATCGTGCAGGCGGCAGTGCAGGCGGCCATTGTTCATCGTGCCGGCCAGTTCGAGATGTGCATCGCCGGGGGCGACATAGACATGCCCTGGCTGTACCGCGATGCCGTTCTGGGCCTCCGTCACCGTCGGCGCACAGAGCCTGTTCAGGCGATCGGCAAAGCTGCGGGTAAAGGCCGGCGGCATGTGCTGCACCACCATTGTCGGCGGGCAATTGGCAGGAAAACGGGACAGCACCTCGATCAGCGCTTCGACACCGCCGGTGGACGCCCCGATGGCGATCAACCGCCCGTCGGGCCGGAAATTGCCGGACTGCGTGACCGATGCCGGCCGCGCAGCGCCCGCCTCCCGCGGCCGCATCCGCAGCCTGGTCTTCGCCGCCGCCTTGATCTTTTCGCCCAGCAGATCGAATTCATGGCGGTCGCCGAGTGCCGGTTTCGGCACACAGTCGAACGCGCCGATCTCCAGGGCCTGCAGCGTCGCCCGCGCGCCCTCGGAGGTAAGGCTCGAGACCATGATCACCGGCGTCGGCCGTAGCCGCATGATTTTTTCCAGGAAATCGAGACCGTTCATGTTCGGCATCTCGACATCGAGGGTGATCACGTCCGGGTTGAGTTCCTTGATGGCGCTGCGAGCCTCGTAGGGATCGCCGGCCTCTCCGACGATCTCGATCTCGGGATCGCGCCGGAGCGAGGCGGCGATGACGCCGCGCATCGTGGCCGAATCGTCCACGATCAGAACACGTACCGTCATCCTTTCGTCCCCCGGGGAGCCATGAGCCGGTAGGTTGTGATCCCATCGCTCCGGAGAGACGCTTCGGCCGGGCCGCTCACGCGTTCCGAATGGCCGATATAGAGTGCGCCGCCCTCCTCGAGCAGCGGCACCATGCGGGCCCAGACCTGCTTTTGCGTTTCGTCATCGAAATAAATTGCAACATTGCGGCAGAACACAGCATTGAACCGGCCGCGCATGGGCCAGTTGCCGATCAGGTTCAGGGAGCGGAACGCCACCAGCGATCGGGCGGCCTCCGCAATCCGGAACTTGGGCGAATTGTTGTTGGCCGGCTCGAACCAGCGCTCGCGCAGCTCCTGCGGCACCGCGGTGATCTCGGAGGCGTCATACAGCCCGGCCCGGCCGGTCGCGAGCATCGTGCGGTCGATATCGGTGGCGAGGATCCGGATGTCATAGCGCGGCGCCTCGGGCAGCAGGGCCAGAACGGTGAGCGCCATCGAATAGGGCTCCTGGCCGCTGGAACAGGCCGCCGACCACAGCCGCACCCGCCCACCGCTGCGCGCCTGGGCCAATAGCGGCGGCAGGACCCGGGTGCGCAGATGGTCGAAATGATGCGGCTCACGGAAAAACCGCGTGACATTCGTGGTCAACGCGCCGAGCATCTCCTGCCGCTCGGCGCCGCCCGCCGCGCTTTCGACAAGCTCGCAATATTCGGCGAAGCTTTCGAGCCCGAGCGTCCGGATGCGCTTCGCCAGCCTCGAATACACGAGCGTGGCCTTGGCCTCGGGCAGCGCAATCCCCGCCTCCTCACGCATGATCCGGGCAATGGTGCGGAAATCCTCTCGGGTGAGGACATATTCCGCGCCTTCGATCAGACCTTCGCTTTCGCGCCGTGGTCGCGGCCGTAGGCTCATGCGGCTTCCCGTTCCACAGCCGGAAGAACGTGATCGAGCGAGATCAGGCTGATCATCCGCCCATCCACTGGCATCAGCCCGCGCACGAAACTCTTGACCACGTCCGAAGCCACATCCGGCGTCGGCTGGATTGCATTGTCATTCATCGTCAGGATGTCGGACACGGCATCCACCAGCAGGCCGACCATCTGGCGGTCGATCTGCACGACGATGATCACATGCCGCGCGGTCGGCTCCGAGCGGGGCAGACCGAGCCTGACCGCGAAATCGACGATCGGCAGCACCGCGCCGCGCAGGTTGATCACGCCGCAGATATATCCAGGCGACTGCGGCAGAACCGTCGCCGCCGTCCAGCCGCGGATTTCACGCACCGCCATGATGTCGACACAGAATTCCTGAACGCCGACCCGGAAGGCAATCAGTTCGCGGGCCCCGGACCCGCTGGTCATGACTTCATTCATCATTCAACTCGCTGACATGAGGATCGGTTCGACACGAGATGCGTCGACCCGCAGATTGTCGCTCCGCGTCACGGAAACGATCGCATCCACATCAAGGATGAGGGCGACCCGGCCGTCACCCATCACGGTGGCTGCCGCGATGCCGGGGACCGCCCGGTAATTCGCCTCGAGACTCTTGATCACGACCTGGCGCTGGCCCTGAATGCCATCGACCACAAGGACGGCGCGCACGCCCCCCTCGCCCTCGACCAGCAGCGCCACGCTCTTTTCGGGCTCCGCCGGCATGGCGCGATAGCCGAGTGCTGCGCCGACATCGACCAGCGGGATATACCCTCCGCGCATGGCCAGCACCCGGACATCGACACCGAGCGTATGCACCTGCTCGCTCCGTGGCTGCAGCGTCTCCACGATGGCGCTCAGGGGAACGATCAGCGTATGGCCATCGACGCTGACGACCATGCCATCCAGCACGGCGAGGGTGAGCGGCAGGCTGAGCGTGAAGGTCGAGCCCTTGCCCGGCCGCGAGGCGATGGAAATGCGTCCGCCCAGCGCCTGCACCGACCGGCGCACCACGTCCATGCCGACGCCACGCCCCGAAATGTCGGAAATCTCGCTTGCGGTGGAGAATCCGGGCATGAAGATGAGGTTGTCGATCTCCTCGTCGGTAAGCGGGGCGTCGGGCGAGACAAGACCTTTCTCCACCGCCTTCGCCCGCACCCGCTCGCGGTTGATGCCGGCCCCGTCATCCTCGACTTCGATGACGATCCGGCCTGAACGGTGCAGCGCGGTCAGCTTCACCAGACCTTCGGCCGGCTTCCCGGCCGCAAGGCGCGCCTCGGTTGATTCAAGACCGTGATCGATGGCGTTGCGGATCATGTGGGTCAGCGGATCGACGATCCGCTCGATCACCGTCTTGTCGACCTCGGTTGTCTCGCCATCGGTCAGCAGGCGAACCTGCTTGCCGGTCATCGTCGCGACCTCGCGCACGAGGCGCGGCATGCGCTGGAAGACCGAGCGCACGGGCTGCGCGCGGATCGCCATCACGCTGTCCTGGATTTCGCGCGTCAGCTGCTCAAGCTCGTCCAACGCCGTCATGACAGCGGAGGCGCGGGCAAGCCCGGCCTCGAACACGCGCTGCGAGAGCATCGCCTCGTTGATGACAAGCTCGCCGACGAGGTCGATCAGCCGGTCCACGCGGTCGAGATCGACACGGATGGTCGCCCCCACGCCCTGCGCGGCATCGTTGCGCGCGGCTGGCGCTTCGGCAGACGCCGAAGCGGGCTCGGGCTCCGGCGGCGGCGAAACTGCCGGAGGCGGCGGAGGCGGAGCCACCACGATCTCGGGCTCGATGACCGCTGGCGCCTCCACACTCGCCGCCGCGTTCCGCAGCAAGGCAAGGATCTCGTCGTCGGAGGGTTGCCCGGCATCCGCAGCGACGGCGGACGAACTCGCGGCCACAGCCACGTCGGCGGGCAGGTTCCTCTCGATCTGGATTTCGCAATCGTCCTCGACGAACTCGAACACGGCACGGATCATGTCCTCCGTGCAGTCCGCATCCAGCACGATCGTCCATGTGAGATAGGCCCCCTCAGGATCGAGGGCGGCGAGATCCGGCAGGCTTTCGGCATCGACCGTCACCCGCATCGGGCCGAGGCGGCCAAGCTCGCGCAGCAGCAGCCCAGCCTCATTGGCCTTGGCGTAAAGATCGGCCAGGGGCTTGAACCGGACGATCCAGCCCGGCGGCGGCGCAGCCTCGGTCTCGATCGTGACCGGCACTGCCGCAAAGGCGATGTCGGCGAAATCGTCATCCTCGGCGTCGCCGGCGTCGGGCTCGCCGGTCAATTGCCGCAGTTCCGACACGATCGAGGCGATCCGCACGGGATCGGTGGTGCTGCCGTCGCGCGCCGCGCGCACCAGATCGGCCAGCGCATCGGACGCGCGCAACATGACGCGCATCGCCTCCGGCGACGGCTCCAGCCGACCCGCGCGGATCAGGTCGAGCACCGTCTCGAAGACATGAGCGAAATGCACGAGATCTTCCAGACCGAACGCGCCGGCGCCACCCTTGATCGAGTGGACGGCACGAAAGACGGCATTCACCGTCTCGGAATCGGTCTGCCCCGACTCCATCCGCATCAGCCCGGTTTCAAGCTCGCCGAGCTGTTCCTCGCATTCCTGGAAGAAGGTTTCGCGGATCTCCGCCATCGGATCCATCGGTCAGACTCCCATCATGCCGCAACACGCCGGATCGCATCGACCAGCTTGACCGGATCGAAGGGTTTGACGATCCAGCCCGTTGCACCAGCAGCCTTCGCCCGCCCCTTCTTTTCGGGGTCCACCTCGGTGGTGAGCACCAGCACCGGTGTGGTGCGCCATGTGGCATCCTTGCGGACCGCCTCGATGAACCCGAAACCATCGAGGCGCGGCATGTTGATGTCGGTCACGATGACGTCCGGCGTCTCGACCTGCAGCACCTCAAGGCCGTGCACACCATCCTCGGCCTGCACCACCCGATACCCCGCCTCGACCAGCGACATGCGCAGCATGTCACGCATGGTGCGCGAATCATCCACGGTGAGAATCGTCTTGGTCACGCGACTATATCCTTCTGAAATTGAAACGCGGCAGGACCGATGCCGAATAATTCGAGCGCTGCTTCCATCTGCGCGGCCATGCGTTCGATCACGAACGCATGGCCATCCGCCTCCCAGGTGGACCGGGCCGAAAGCAGGACCTGCAGGCATTGGCCGCCCAGCCGCTCGACCAGCGAACCATCGATCCGCAGATCGGTGCCGCGTTTCGCGAGCAGCCCTTGCGCCAGAGGAGACGCCGCCTTGAGGTCGAGAACAGGATCGAGCGCGAACGGGTCCGCGGTGTCAGTCATGGTTGGGGTGCTCCTCGGCAAGCTTCCGCTCGCAGGCGCGGGCGCGATGACGCGCCCGGTAACTTAAACGGGGGATACGGCCGGAGCGGATGCCGCGACGGGCAGGGCAGCGCCCGAGGGGGAAAACCGGCACGGTCACCGCCCGCTCCCGACGAGAGCCGGAAGGAGGGGCGGCCGCGCGCGCCCTCGCCAGGGCTGCCGATGCCGGCCAACCGGATGATCAAGAACGGTCACGTCCCATGTCCCCACTCAGGATACCCTCCGCAGATCCGCGACGGACTTCGGAGATCCTGCGGCGAGGAAGAT
>NZ_CAJQZK010000027.1:0-44642 GCF_907164655.1 Acidocella sp. C78 | reverse complement strand
ATCGCGACGGCGTGCCTCACGACATCGGCGAGCAGATCGACGGCATTCCCTCGCTCAACCACATGCTGGAGGCCTGGGTGCGGGACTATGGTTCACGCCCGCCTTCGTCAGCGCCGGCTCGCCGATGACTTATGCGCAAACCCGCGAGCGCGCCGGCGCCTTCGCCGGGTTCCTGCAATCACGCGGGCTTGGAAAAGGCGACCGTGTCGCGCTGATGATGCCGAATTCGCTGCAATATCCGGTCGCGGTGTTTGGCACGCTGCTGGCCGGCGCCACCGTCGTCAACGTCAATCCGCTCTACACCGCGCGCGAGCTGAACCACCAGCTGCGCGACAGCGGCGCACGCCTGCTCGTGGTCTTCGAGAATTTCGCCGCCACCGCCGAACGCGGCATCGAGGGCACCGAGATCGAAACCGTCGTCCTCGCCGCCATGGGAGATCTGATCGGCGGACTCCACGGGATCGTGCTCGATGTTTCGCTCCGCTACCTGGCAAGGACAGTGCCTCGGCACGGGCTGCGCGGCGTGCGGTTCAACGCCGCGCTGGCGCAAGGGCGCAGGGCTGGTCTCACCGAGGTCACGACCGGGCCGGAGGACATCGCCTTCCTGCAATATACCGGCGGGACGACCGGGGTGGCCAAGGGCGCGATGCTGACGCACCGCAACATCATCGCCAATGTTCTTCAGACCTCTGCCTGGAGCGGTGGCGAGCTTGCCGGCGAGCGGCTCAACATCCTCACGTTGTTGCCGCTCTACCATGTGTTCTCGCTGACAGTGAACCTGTTCATGTTCATGGCGCTCGGCGGCCGCAACGTGCTGATCGCCAACCCACGCGACACCGGGAGGGTGCTGCGCAGCATCCGCCACGAGAAATTCGAGGTGATGGTCGGGATCAACACCCTGTTCAACAACCTGCTTAACCATGAGGGCTTCCGCCGCCTCGATGTCTCGCGGCTGCGCCTCGTCATCGCCGGCGGCGCGGCGACCCAGTCCGAAGTCGCGGCGCGCTGGCAGGCGGCGACCGGCCTGCCGGTGAGCGAGGGGTATGGGCTGACCGAGTGCTCGCCCGTGGTCTGCATGAACCCGATCGACATGCAGCATCCCGAACGGATGGGATTCAACGGCACGGTCGGCCTGCCACTGCCCTCGACCATGGTGCGGCTGCGGCGTGCCGATGGCAGCTGGGCCGGCATCGGCGAGGAGGGCGAGATCTGCGTGCGCGGCCCGCAAGTGATGCGCGGCTACTGGCAGCGCCCGGCGGAAACCGCGCTGATGATCGACGCGGCGGGCTGGCTGGCGACCGGGGATATCGGCGTGATGGATGAGCAAGGCTTCATCCGCCTCGTCGACCGGCTGAAGGAAATGATCCTGGTCTCGGGCTTCAACGTCTATCCCTCCGAGATCGAGGAGGTGGTGATGATGCATCCGGACGTGCTGGAGGCCGCCGCCATCGGCGTGGCCGACGATGCCTCCGGCGAGCGGGTGAAGATCATCGTCGTGCCGAAATCGGACCGGCTGACCGAGGCCGCGCTGCTCGAACACTGCCGGCGCAACCTCACCTCCTACAAGATGCCGAAAATCGTCGAGTTCCGGCACGAGGAACTGCCGAAATCCCCGGTCGGCAAGATCCTCCGACGCGAGCTGCGCACCCCGGCGGCACACTGACGCGCCGCTCCGTCGCGCCCCGGCCGCCCGGCTGGAATCCGATCAGCCAGCCGGGTGCGGCCTGCGGCCATCGAGCGAAATGTCGTCGATCACGGTGATGGTGCGGCCGACCAGCATATCCAGCCCGTCGATCCCCCAGTGCTCCCGGTCGAGCCGGCCGATCGAATGAAATCCGACCAGCTTGCCGCCGGAGAAACGCTTCGTCAGGGCCATGCTGAAGCGATGGGTCTGCCCGTGCATCGTCAGCCTGCCGTCGATCCGGGTGCCGCCCGCTTTGCAACGCCCGATGAAGCGGGTCTGCGGATATTGATCGGGATCGAGAAACCCGCGCGACATCACCTGCGCCCGCACCAGGGCGTTCGGCAAGGCGAGGCTGGCGGTGGCGAACGTCACGTCGATCCGGCAGGTATTCGCCGCAGGGTCGAACACGAGCGTGCCGGAGAGCTGCCGGTATGTGCCGGTGATGGTGAAGAGCAGCGCGGTCGAATGAGTCTGCGCCAGCATGTTCCCCGGCGTCAGCCGCAGCTGCTCCTCGCCTGCGCGGGCGTTGCCGCCGAGGAGCGGCACCGCTGCGAGGGTCAGGGCGGACAGCGCGGCGAGGCGGTTGGCAAGGCGTGGCATGGCAGTCTCCCGGACCGGACGACCAATCGTCGCACGCGGGGATGAACATTTGGTAATTCTGTCCCGGCGGCCGGCCGTGGTCAATGACGATGCGCCGCCGCCGTGCGGCCTTATCCCGCCACTTGTGCCGCGCCACTCAGCCGCAGCGCCGCGTTGACCAGCGCGACATGGGTGAACGCCTGCGGGAAATTGCCGATCTGCCGGCGGTTGACCGTGTCGTATTCCTCGGCGAACAACCCGACATCGTTGCGCAGGGCAACGAGTTTCTCGAACAAGGCCTCGGCCGCTTCCTGCCGGCCCATCATCGCGTAATTGTCCACCAGCCAGAAGCTGCACGCGAGGAACACGCCCTCGTTGCCCTCCAGACCATCCTTGCCGGTCTGCGTATCGTAGCGGCGGACGAAGCCGTCCTGCATCAGGGTGCGCTCGATCGCGGCGATGGTGCCGAGCATCCGCGGGTCGTCCGGCGGCAGAAACCCCACGATCGTCATCAGCAACAGGCTGGCATCGAGGGTTTTCGAGCCATAGGCCTGCACGAAGCTGTTCATCCCGCTGTCGAACCCCTTCGCACAGACCTCGTCGTGGATCTGCTGACGGACCTCGCGCCAGCGCGCCACCGGACCGTCATAGCCATATTCCTCGACCGAGCGGATCGCCCGGTCGAAGGCGACCCAGGCCATCACCTTGGAATGGACGAATTGCTGCCGCCCGCCGCGCACCTCCCAGATCCCCTCGTCCGGCTCGGCCCAGATCCGCTCGAGGGTTTCGAGCAGCACGCGGCGGATGCTCCAGCTGTTCTCATCGCGCTGCGCGCCGCCGACATGCGCCTGGTAGAGCGCGTTCATCACCTCGCCGAACACATCGAGCTGGCGCTGCCCTGCCGCTCCATTGCCGACGCGCACCGGGCGAGAGCCCTCGTAGCCGTCGAGCCAGTCGATCGTCCGCTCCTCCAGCCGCCGCTCCCCGGCGATGCCGTACATGATCTGGATGTCGTCCGCGCCGCCGGCGATCGCGCGGTCGAGCCAGCGCGACCAGGCATGCGCCTCCTCGCGATAGCCCGCATTCATCAGCGCCTGGAGCGTGAAACTCGCATCGCGCAGCCAGCAGAACCGATAATCCCAGTTACGCCCGCCGCCGAGCTGCTCGGGCAGCGAAGTCGTCGCCGCGGCGACGATGCCGCCGGTTTCCCAATGGGTCAGCGCCCGCAGCGTGATCAGCGACCGGCGGACGATTTCCGCCCACCGCCCGGCCACCGGCACCCGCCGCGCCCAGCCGCGCCAGCTCTCCGCCGCCTGTTCCACCCCCGCCGCGATATTGAACCGCCGCGGCACCCGTCGGTGCGAGGGCAGCCATTCGAGGCCGAATTCGACCGTCTCGCCGGCGGCGACGCTGAACGCCGCCTCGGTGTGCTGGTTGCGCCCGGTCATCGGCACATCGCCCCACACCGCCACCATATCCGGCCCGGCGATGGCGACCAGCCCCTCATGGCCCGGCAGCCGCTGCACCCAGGGCACGACCGCGCCGAAGCCGAAGCGGAAGACGAGATCGAGGCGCAGATCGACCCGCCCGGACAGGCCGGTGACGATGCGGGCCAGCCGCGTCGTATCGTGCGGATGCGGCACCATGCAGTCGGTGATCCTGACGGCGCCGTCATCGGTGTGAAGGTCGGTTTCCAGCACCAGCGTCTCCGGCCGGTAGCGCCGCTCCACCCGCCGCACCGGCGCGTCAGGGGCGATCCGCCAGCGGCCATTCTCGCGCGTGCCGAGCAGAGCCGCGAAACACGGATCGGAATCGAAACGTGGCAGGCAGAGGAAATCGATCGATCCGTCCTTGCCCACCAACGCCGCCGTCTGCCGGTCGCCGATGATCGCGTAATCCTCAATTCTCTGGCTCATGATAGCTCCCGTTGCCTGTGCGCCCGCCACCGCGCCGCCGCGGCCGCGGACATCCCGAAACCGGATGTCAGCCTCCCTGTCGCCGCGCGAGTTCCGCAACGACCCGCCGCACGATGGAAACGGGTGGCTCATCGATCCGCACCACGATCGCATCTTCGTCCGCCATCGGCGGTTCCAGCGTGGCGAGCTGGCTGTCGAGCAGCGAGGCCGGCATGAAATGGCCGCGCCGCGCCGCGATCCGTGCAGCCAGCAGCGCCCGCGACCCATCGAGATGGACGAGCGTGAACGGCCCCGCGCCCGCGCGCACCAGATCTCGATAACGGCGCGTCAGCAGAGAGCTGACGATCACGCCGCCCGTGGCGTTCGCCCGCCATTCGCCAAGGCGCATGGCGATGCGGTGTAGCCAGGGCATCCGGTCCTCGTCGTCGAGCGGCTGGCCCGCGTGCATCTTGGCGCGGTTCGCCGGCGGGTGCAGATCGTCGCCATCGCAAAACGGCACGCCGAGGGCATCGGCCAGAAGAAGGCCAATGGTGGATTTGCCGGATGCCGAAACCCCCATCACCGCGAGGCGCGGCGGCGCAGCCGGCTTCGGCAGTTCGAGGCAGCGCAGCATGGCGGCTACCGGCGCAAGCCCGGCGGCCGAAACCGGATCGCCGTCGAAGGCGCGGGCGGCGCCGTGCTCATCACCGATGATCGCCGCAGCACAGCCGGAGAGGAAAAACCCGGTCTCGACGATGCCGGCGATCGTGCGCAATGCGGTGTCGATCGTCTGCGGCGCGATGTCGGCCGGCAGGGTGCAATCGGCGATGTGATGGCCGCCATCGGAGACGAAGAGTCCTCCCGGTGCCGCGCGCAGCACCGGGGCAAGACCCAGCTCGGCGAGCCGCGCGCAGGTGCGCTCCGCCCCGTGCCGGACGATCTCGACCGGCAGACGCGCGCGCCCGCCGAGCCGCGAGACCAGCTTGCTCCGGTCGGCGATGACGATGAAGCGCCGCGCCGATTGCGCCACCAGTTTCTCGCGCAGCAGCGCGCCACCGGCGCCCTTGATCAGCCGCAGCGTGCCGAACTCGATTTCGTCGGCGCCATCCACCGCCAGATCGAGCACGCCATCGAGCGGGGCGAGGCGCAGGCCGAGCGCCGCCGCCTGCGCGGCCGTCCGCTCCGACGTCGCGACGCATTCGATATCGAGCGCCTCGGCGCGGACGCGCGCGGCAAGCTGGTCGATGAACTGCGCGGCCGTCGTCCCGGTGCCGAGCCCCACCCGCATGCCGGAGGCGACAAGGCCAGCCGCTTCACGCGCCGCCGCGCGCTTGCCGATTTCAGGATCAATGCCCATGCGTCGCCTCAGCCTGCCCAGCGCCCGGCGGCCGCACGATCGGCGAGCCAGACCAGCCGCCCCCCGGGTTCAGGCGGGACGCCGGAACATCGCGATCCGTGCCGCCAAGAACGCGGTCAAGCATCTCGCGCTTGCCGGCGCCGGAGACAAGAAACACCACCAGCCGCGCGCTCTCCAGGATCGGGTAGGTGAGGGTGACGCGCGGTTCCGGCCGCCCCGTCGTCACCGGCACAACCCAGCGCTGGCGTTCCCCGAGCAACTCCTCCTGCCCGGGCAGCAGGGAGGCGGTGTGGCCGTCATCGCCCATGCCGAGCAGGCACAGATCGAAGACCGGCCTCGCCGGATCGAGGCGCGCCGCGCCGTGAAGGGCGATGAGGTCCCGCTGATAGGCGGCGGCGGCCTGATCGACGGTCAGGCCCGCGAACGGCACCGGGTGCAGGCGGGGCGCTACAGGCAGATGCGCGATCAACGCCTCGCGGATCATCCGGACATTGCTCTTCTCGTCCTCCGGCGCGACGAACCGCTCGTCGCCGAGCACGAGATCGACGCGCGCCCAGTCGATCGTGTCGCGCCAGGGCGCCCCGGCCAGCCGCTCATACAGTGCCCGCGGGGTCGATCCGCCGGCAAGGCAGGCGAGGAAGCGCTCGCCGCCGCCGCGGCGGCTTCCGCGAAAAGCCGCGCCCCCTGCTCCGCGAAGGCCTCTGCATCCGGCACCACAACAAGTTCGCCACGCACGGGTTTCATCCGCGTCTCCCCTCCAGCACGAAGCGCTTCATCGCTTCGGCAAAGCCGTCCTCGTCATTCGATACAGTCACGTGATGGGCCTTGCGCCTCACATCGTGCTCCGCATTGCCCATCGCGATCGCGCAGCCGCTGCGGGCGAACATCGCAACATCGTTGGGCATGTCGCCGATGGTCGCGATCCGCGCGTGCGGAATGCCCAGATGCTCGGCCAGCGCATCGACGACCGCGCCCTTGTTCGCCCGCGTGCTGGTGATATCGAGATAATAGGGCTGCGAGCAATCTGCCGTCACGCCCTCGCCAAACGCCTTGCGCGCGGCATCGCGGCAGGATGTCATCCGCGCTTCGTCGTCGGTCACGCCGACGATCTTAACCACGCCATGCAGGGCGGCAAGGTCGAACCGCCCGACGATCTCGGGGGCGAACGCCACCGTTCGCCGCTCGCGCGCGACATGCGGCGCGGCGCCGTCGCGCACCAGCCAGCGGTCATGCGTATAGACCCAGGCATCGAGCCCGTGATCGTCGAGCAGCCCGACCGCCCGGCCGATCACCCCGTCATCGAGATCGTGCGCGGCAACGACCTGGCTGAAATCGGGCGCCATCATCACGCCGCCGTTGAAGCCGGCCAGCGGCGTGTCGATGCCGAGCGGTTTGCTCAGCATCCGCATGCCGCGCGGCGGCCGCCCGCTGGTGATCGCGAAGCGGATGCCAGCCTCCCGCAACGCGGCCACGACCTGCGTGGTTGCCGGCGTCAGCCGCTTGTCGTCGGTGACCAGCGTGCCATCGACATCGGCGATCACGAGATCGATCGCCCGGCTCACGACCCGTCCTCCGCCGGATCGAGCGCGACCGGGCGCCACCGCCGCGTCGGATCATCGTCGGACAGCAATCTTTCCGCCTCCTCCGGCCCGGCGCTGAAACTGCGGTAATTCGGAAACCCGCCGCCGGCCTGCCGCTCCAGTCATCGAGCACCTCGCCGACCACGCGCCAGGTTTCCTCGACCATGTCGGCCCGCTGAAACAGCGTCTGGTCGCCGGTCATGCAGTCATACAGCAGGGTTTCGTAGCCGACATTCGGCTCCGGATCGAACCGGTCGCGATAGCGGAACTGCATCTGCGCCGGAGCCAGTTGCATGGTCTGGCCGGGCCGCTTCACCTCGAACTCGATGGCGATGCCCTCATCGGGCTGGATGCGCAGCACCAGCCAGTTGGGCGGCAGATCGTCGATCGACGCGCCCTTGAACGGCGCCAGCGGCTGCTTGCGGAAGCGGATGGCGATTTCCGTCATCCGTTCGGAAAGATGCTTGCCGGTGCGGAGATAGAACGGCACGCCGGCCCAGCGCCAGTTGTCGATGGCCAGCCGCAGCGCGACATAGGTTTCGGTGTTCGAATCCGCCGCGACGCCGGGCTCCTCGCGATAGGCGCGCGCCCGTCGTCCGGAAACCTCGCCGGTGTCATACTGCCCGCGCACGGCGTCCTCCGGGCGCACCGTGCGGATGGCGGAGAAGAGTTCCAGCTTCTTGTCGCGGATCGCCTCGGCCCGCACGCCGACCGGCGGTTCCATCGCGACCATGGCGACGAGCTGGAACACATGGTTGGGCACCATGTCGCGAAGTGCTCCGGCCTGCTCGTAGAATTTCGCCCGTCCCTCGACGCCGACCGTCTCGGCGACGGTGATCTGGACGTGATCGATGCGGTCGCGGTTCCAGAGCGGGTCGAAGAGCCCGTTGCCGAACCGCAGCGCCATGATGTTCTGCACCGTTTCCTTGCCGAGGAAATGATCGATCCGGTAGATCTGCCGCTCCGCGACCACGTCCAGCAGCCGCCGGTTCAGCGCCTTCGCCGAGGCGAGGTCGTGGCCGAACGGTTTTTCGATCACGATCCGCCGCCAGGGGCCCTCGCCCGACTCCCCCTCGGCCAGCAGGCCGGCCTTGCCGAGATGCTCGACGATCGGCGCGAAGAACCGGTCGGCCACGGCGAGGTAGAACAGCCGGTTGCCGCCGGTGCCTTGCGATGTTTCGATCGCCTCGAGACGGGATTTCAGGGTTTCGTAGAATTCGTCCCGGGTGAAATCGCCCTGAACGTAATCGGCATGGGCCGTCAGGCGCTCCCATGCGGCATCGTCGACCCGCCCGATCTGGTCTTCGGCCTCGGGATCACCGACGAAGCTTTCCAGCATCGCGCGCAGCGAGGCGGTCCAGCCGCGAGCATCGAGATCGGCGATATCGGCGCCCAGCAGGCCGAAATGTTCGGGCACCAGCCCGGTATTGGCGAGGTTGAAAAGGGCCGGCACCAGCAGCCGCTTGGTCAGGTCGCCGGCGGCGCCGAAAATCACGACGCTGCACGGTCCGGCCGGCGCGGCCGAGACGACGCCTGCCGCCCCCGCATCGGGACGGGAGGGATGTTGCGCGAGGGGGTTCATTCGTTCCCTCCCCGCGGCGCGCCGGGCTGCCCCTGCTCGATATGGCCGCCGAATCCCTGGCGCATGGCCGAGAGGATCTTCTCGCCGAATGTATGGTCGAGCCGCGAGCGGAAGCGGGCGAAGAGGGCGGCGGTCAGCACATCCGCCGGCACCGCCTCCTCGATCGCGGCGTTGATTGTCCAGCGCCCCTCGCCGGAATCCTCGACATAGCCGCTATAGTCCGAAAGCGCCCCGTCGCGCGCCAGCGCCGCGGCCGTCAGGTCGAGCAGCCAGGATGAGATCACGCTGCCGCGCCGCCACACCTCGGCGATGTCGGCGACATCGAGATCATAGCGCTCGGCTTCGGGCAGCGCCTCGGCGTCGCGGTTGCGCAGGATCGCGAAACCTTCCGCATAGGCCTGCATCAATCCGTATTCGATGCCGTTATGCACCATCTTCACGAAATGCCCGGCGCCGTTCGGCCCGGCATGGATGTAGCCAAGCTCGGCCCGCGGATCGCGCGCGGCGCGGGCCGGCGTGCGCTCGATCCCGCCAAGCCCGGGCGCGAGCGTGCGGAACACCGGGTCGAGCCGGCGGACGATCTCGTCCTCGCCGCCGATCATCATGCAATAGCCGCGCTCCAGCCCCCACACGCCGCCCGAGGTGCCGACATCGACGAAGTGGATGCCGTTGCGCCCCAGCCGCGCGGCATGTGCGATGTCGTCGCGATAGAAGCTGTTGCCGCCATCGATGACGACGTCGTCCCGCCCGAGCATCTCGCCCAGCGCGTCGATCGTCTCGCTGGTGATCCGCCCGGCCGGCAACATCACCCAGATGGCGCGGGGCGGCTCCAACGATTTGACGAGACCGGCGAGATCGCGCGCCCCCGTCGCCCCCGCCGCCGCCAGCGTCTCGACGGCATCCGCGGATGTGTCGAACACCACGCAGTCATGGCCGCCGCGCATCAGACGGCGGGCAATGTTGCCGCCCATCCGGCCAAGGCCGATCACACCGATCTTCATGGCTCTGTCTCCGTTCCTGTTGCCGCGCCGGACCGCTGACGGTCCCGCGATGCGGGGCCGCCGGGCCAGGCGCTCGTCAAAGGTCTCCGGTCGGGCGCGGAGCTGCGCGCCCGCTAGAGCATCATCCGATCAGATGGAGTCATCTGATCGGATAAATATGCTCTATTTATCAATACCATAGAGCACTACATCCGATCCGGATGGATCGGAAAGTGCTCTAGTGTCGCGACGCTGAAACCCGATGGATTTCAGGTTCAAGGCCGACACTGGAAAACTCAGTATCCCGGCGGCCTGCCCATCCCTGAAATTCCCCCACGAATTTCAGGGACAGGACACCAGGGTCAGGCGAAGGCGTGGTCGATGGCCTTCGCCAGTTCGGCCAGACCCGCCTCCACCTCGGTGAGGTGAACGCGGATGGCCCGGCGCTCGCGTTCGACGAGGACGCCGAGATCGCCTTCCGCCTGCGCCCCCTTCACCTGGCCGAAACTGTAGCGATGGCCGGGCACGGGAAGATCCGCCGCATCGTCAGCGGTGATCTGCAGGAAGACGCCGGTATTCGGCCCACCCTTGTAGGCCTGGCCGGTGGAGTGGAGGAAGCGCGGCCCGAAGCCGACGCAGGTCGCAACCTTGCGTGCGTCGCGCAACCGCAAGCGAATGGACGCCAGCGCCGCCTCGTGCGCCCGCGTATGTTCGATATAGGCGAGCAGGCCGATATAGTCCCCGGCATGGGCGCGGTGGAAATGCTGCTTCAGCCAGGCCGCCAGCGTGTTGTGCCGGCCGAGCGCAGCTTCATTGGCCGCATCGGCATAGATGGCGATGCCGTTCGCGCGGAACACCGGCTCGGGAGATGCGACCGGCGTGCCCGCCTCGTACGCGTCGGTCAGCGCGCGGGTCTTGACCTTGCTCGCCTCGACATCCGGCTGGTCGAACGGATTGATGCCGATGATGGCGCCGGCCACCGCGGTCGCCATTTCCCAGCGGAAGAATTCCTGGCCGATCTGCGCCACGTCGTCGAGCACGATCCGCACCACCGGGTGCCCGGCCTTGGCCAGTGCGGCGAGCTTCGCATCCTGCGCCGCATCCTCCTCGCCCTTGAGGACGAGTTGGGCGAAGACGCGGTCATCGCCATAGACATCCGGCGCGCCCAGCGCCTCGCCATCGACCGGGATCAGCCCATGGCCATGCTTGCCGGTCGATTCGGCGATCAGCTGTTCGAGCCAGGCGCCGAGGCCGGCGATGCGCTTCGTGGTCACGATCGTGACCTTGTCACGGCCGAACCTCGTTGCCGCGGTGCCGAGTAGCAGCCCGAGCCGCACACCGGGATTGCGGTCCGCCGGCACGCTCGCGGCGCAGGAGGCGACCATGCGAGCCGTCCGCGCCAGCAGGTCGGACACATCGATCCCCATCGCCGCCGCCGGCACCAGGCCGAATTTCGACAGCACCGAGTAGCGCCCCCCGATCGATTTCACGCCATGGAAGAGATGCGCGAAATGCGCCTGTTTCGCGACCTGTTCGAGCGAGGAGCCCGGATCGGTGACAGCGGTGAAATGCCGCGCCCAGCCGGCCTCGCCCACCGTCTCGATCATGCGGGCGCGGAAATGCGCGAGCATGATGTTCGGCTCAAGCGTGCTGCCGGATTTCGACGAGACGATGAACATCGTCTTAGCGAGATCGAGCTTCGCCTCCAGCGCGCGGAGCTGGGCGGGGTCGGTGCTGTCGAGCATGTGAAAGCGCGGCGAGCCGGGCTGGTGGCCGAAACTGATGGCGAGCACCTCGGGGCCGAGGCTCGATCCGCCCATGCCGAGCAGTGCCACATGGGTGAAGCCGGCCTCGCGGATCGTGTTGGCGAAACGGACCAGCGTGCCGACATGCGCGTGCTCCTGCCCGACGATGCCGAGCCAGCCGAGCCAGTCGGCCTCGTCCGCACCGCTCCACACGCCGGCATCGCCCGCCCATAACCGGCGGATCGTGCCATCGTCCCGCCAGCCGGCGGCGGCCTCGTCCACCGCGCGGGCGATGTCCTCCGGTGCCTCGATGCGCGCCGCATTGACCGCGACCAGCGCCTCGCGCTTCGCCGCGACCGCGCCGAGCAGCTTGTCGAACGCCTCGGCGAACTGCCGCACGCCGTCCTCGACCAGGTCCTGGGTAACGCTCGCCAGCGAAATCCCCTGCGCCTCGATCGCGGTGAGTGCTGCGTGCGCCGCCTCGACCTCATGTTCCACCGCGTCACGCACCACCGTGCCGTGATCGCGGAACGCGTCCATCGTCGCCGGCGGCATGGTGTTCACCGTGTCGCGGCCGATCAGCCGCTCGACATAGAGCGTGTCGGGATAGGCGGGATTCTTCACGCTGGTCGAGGCCCAGAGCAGGCGCTGCACCTGCGCCCCCCTGGCCGCCAGCGCGGCCCAGGCCTCGCCGGCGAAGATCCGGCGGAAACTCTGATAGGCGACCTTCGCATTGGCGATCGCCGCCTGGCCGAGCAGCGGCTGGATCGTGCCGGCCGGCCCGCCGGCATCGATCCTGGCCTGCAACTCACGGTCGATCACGTTGTCGATCCGGCTGACGAAGAAGCTCGCCACGCTGGCCACCTTCGAGACATCGCCGCCCTTCGCCGCATAATCCTCAAGCCCGGCGATGTAGGACTGCGCCACCGCCTCATAGCGCGGCACGGCAAACAGCAGCGTGACATTGACCGACAGCCCCTCGGCGATCAGCGCGTGGATCGCGGGGATTCCGGCCGAGGTGGCCGGCACCTTGATCATGAGGTTCGGCCGGTCCACCGCCGCCCAGAGCCGCCGCGCCTCGTCGATCGTCCCCTGCGTGTCGTTGGCGAGATAGGGCGACACCTCGAGGCTGATGAACCCGTCGCGCCCGCCGGTGGCGCGGTGAACCGGCGCCAGCGCGTCCGCCGCCGCCTGGATGTCGGCGATCGCCAGATGCTCGTAGATCTCCATCGGCGTGCCGTCATGCGCGGCGACGAAGCGCTCGAATGCCGCGCCATATTCCGGCGCGTGCGCGATCGCCTTCTCGAAGATCGCCGGGTTCGACGTCACCCCCATGATCCCGTCGCGCTCGATCATGGCGGCAAGCTCGCCCCCCTCGATCAGGCCGCGCTGCACGAAATCGAGCCAGGGCGCCTGCCCGGCTTCAGCGAGTTGTTTCAGGGGGTTCATGCAGATCTCCTCAACGCAGGTCGTGATGGACGACGGTCCGGTGCCGGAGCGGGCGTATCGGCAGGACGCCGATCCTGCCCGGGACATGGGAAGGCACAGCCCCGATGTCACGTCCCGCCGCGTCACCGTTCCGTGACCGCAAGCGTGTGTGGCGCAACCGACCGCTCTTTTCAATGGCGCGACGCGACCGAGATATACGGGTGAGCGCCGGCCGGACGGGCGCTGGCGATCCCGCGCAATGAAGCTGACAGAAGCCCCGATCTCGATTAAAGAGCGCGCATGACCTCGACCCCCACCGAACTGATCCGCAACTTCTCGATCATCGCCCATATCGACCACGGCAAATCGACCCTGGCCGACCGGCTGATCCAGACCACCGGCGCGCTCTCCGCCCGCGAGATGACCGAGCAGGTGCTCGACAACATGGATATCGAGAAAGAGCGCGGGATCACCATCAAGGCGCAGACCGTGCGCCTCAACTACAAGGCGAAGGACGGCAAGACCTATGTCCTGAACCTGATGGACACGCCGGGCCATGTCGACTTCGCCTATGAGGTGAGCCGCTCGCTCGCCGCCTGCGAGGGCTCGCTGCTGGTGGTCGACGCCTCGCAGGGCGTGGAGGCGCAGACGCTGGCGAATGTGTATCAGGCGATCGACGCCAATCACGAGATCGTCCCGGTACTGAACAAGATCGACCTGCCGGCCGCCGAGCCCGAGCGGGTGAAGCAGCAGATCGAGGACGTGATCGGGCTCGACGCATCTGACGCGGTGGAAATCTCCGCCAAGACCGGCATCAATATCGAAGCGGTGCTGGAAGCGCTCGTCACCCGCCTGCCGCCGCCGAAGGGCGACGATACCGCCCCGCTCAAGGCCATGCTGGTCGATAGCTGGTATGACCCGTATCTCGGCGTGATCATTCTGGTGCGCGTGCGCGACGGGCGGCTGCGCAAGGGCCAGCGCGTGCGCATGATGTCGACCGGCGCCGTCCACACCATCGACCAGGTCGGCACCTTCTCGCCCAAGCTCACCCCGCAGGCCGATCTCGGCCCCGGCGAGATCGGCTACATCACCGCCGCCATCAAGACCGTGGCCGATTGCAACGTGGGCGACACGATCACCGACGACCGCGCCCCCGCCACCGAACCCCTGCCCGGCTTCAAGCCATCGATCCCGGTGGTCTGGTGCGGACTGTATCCGGTCGATGCCGACGATTTCGAGAAGCTGCGCGACAGCCTCGCCAAGCTGCGGCTGAACGATGCGAGCTTCCATTACGAGGCCGAGACCTCGGCGGCGCTCGGCTTCGGCTTCCGCTGCGGCTTTCTCGGCCTGCTGCATCTGGAAATCATCCAGGAGCGCCTGTCGCGCGAATTCGATCTCGACCTGATCGCGACCGCGCCCTCGGTGGTCTACCGGCTCTACAAGACGAGCGGCGAGATGATGGAGCTTCACAACCCGGCGGACATGCCGGACGGCTCGATCATCGACCATATCGAGGAGCCGTGGATCCGCGCCACCATCATGGTGCCGGACGACTATCTCGGCGCCGTGCTCACCCTCTGCAACGAGCGCCGCGGCCAGCAGGTCGACCTCACCTATGTCGGCAACCGGGCAATGGCGGTCTACCGGCTGCCGCTCAACGAGGTGGTGTTCGATTTCTACGACCGGCTGAAATCGGTCAGCCGCGGCTACGCCAGCTTCGACTACCAGATGGACGACTATGTCGAGGGGGACCTCGTGAAGATCTCCATCCTGGTCAACCAGGAGCCGGTGGATGCGCTGGCCTTCATCGCCCATCGCTCGGTCGCCGACACCCGCGGCCGCGCGATCTGCGCCAAGCTGAAGGACCTGATCCCCCGGCAGCTCTTCAAGATCGCCATCCAGGCGGCGATTGGCGGTCGGGTAATCGCCCGTGAAACGCTGGGCGCGCTGTCGAAGGACGTCACCGCCAAGTGCTATGGCGGCGACATCAGCCGCAAGCGCAAGCTGCTGGAGAAGCAGAAGGAGGGCAAGAAGCGGATGCGCCAGTTCGGCAAGGTCGAAATCCCGCAGACCGCCTTCCTCGCGGCGCTGAAGATGGACGCCTGAGCCCAGTGCTCGCCGCCGCCATCGCCGCCACCATCGCCGCCCTGGGCGCCGCGATCCTCGTCGTCCTCGCGCTCCTGCAATCCCGCCAGATCGCCGCCCTGCGCGCCGAGGTGGCCGAACAGTCCCGCGCCGGGCTGCGCGAGGCGTTCGACCGGGTGCAGGAGGGCGCGCGGGCGCAGGGCGAGCAGCTCGCGCGCCTGCACGGCGCCATGAGCGAGCTTTCCCTCCTGCTCGCCGGCAAGCTGGCCGAGGCCGAATCGGCGGCGCAGGCTGGCCGCGCCCAAGGGCTCAGCGAAACGATGGCCGCGATCGCCCGGCTGACCGAGAGCCAGACCCTGCTCGCCGACCGGATGAACCGCGATCTCGCCGGCGTTTCGCTTGCCCTGCGCGAGGGGCAGGAGGCGCTGCGCGGCCGTGTCGAGCAGAAGCTCGACGAAATCCGCACCGGCAACGAGGCCAAGCTCGACGCGATGCGCGCCGCGGTGGACGAAAAGCTGCAATCGGCGCTGGAGCAGAAGATCGGCGAGAGCTTCCAGCGCGTGGCCGAACAGTTCGCCCAGGTGCAACAGGCGATCGGCCAGGTGCAGTCGGTCGCCACCCAGGTGGGCGATCTCAAGCGGCTGTTCGCCAACGTCAAATCACGCGGCGGCTGGGGCGAGGCGCAGATCCGCCAGACGCTCGACGACACGCTGCCGCCCGGCACGTTCGAGGCCAATTTCCGCGCCGATCCGAACGGCGCCGAGGCGGTGGAATTCGCGCTCCGGATGCCGGTGCGCGAAGGGGATCAGCCGGTCTGGCTGCCGATCGACGCGAAATTCCCGACCGAGGATTACGACCGCCTGCTGCTCGCCGCCGAGGCGGGCGACCGCGATGGCGAAACCCAGGCGCTGCGGGCGCTGAGCACCCGCATCCGCGACGAGGCGAAGAAGATCGCGCAGAAATACATCCGCCCGCCGCGCACCACCGACATCGCGATTCTCTACCTGCCGAGCGAAGGCCTGTTCGCCGAGGTCGCCCGGATTCCCGGCCTGGTCGAGCAGGTGCAGCGCGAGCACCGGGTGCTGATCCAGAGCCCAAGCCTGCTGCCGGCCTTGCTGCACACGATCCGGGTCGGTCATTTCACCGTCCAGCTCGAGCGCCGCGCCGGCGAAATCGGCCGCATCCTCTCGGCGGTGAAGCTCGAATGGGGCAAACTCGGCGAAAGCATCGAAGCGCTGGCGAAGCGCGCCGAACAGCTCTCGAAAGGGATCGACAGCACCCAGGTGCGCATCCGCGCCGTCGGCCGCAAACTGCGCGACATCGACGAGCTCGACCCCACCGAAGCCCCTGCCCTGCTCGGCCTCGACACAGCAGAGGAATAACGCCACCCCCCGCTTGAGCCCGGCGCGGTTGTTGGCTATGAAGCCGTTGCGCCGGAGGGATGGCCGAGCGGTCGAAGGCGCACGCTTGGAAAGCGTGTGTGCGTGAAAACGTACCGTGGGTTCGAATCCCACTCCCTCCGCCACTTCAGTCCCTGAGTGGGCACTGAATTTACGCCATTTTTTCCGGTTAGCACCTTTAGCAGCCGGGACTTCGATCCCATGATCCGGACCTCGCCATCTGCGACTTCCACGCGCTGGGCGAGCGCACGAAGATGGTCGCGGCGATAGCCGCCACCTTCAAGGCGGATATGCCGCCGCGCGGTTTCGGCCAAGGTGCGCACCATCTGCGGGGTAATGGCCTTGCTGCCGGAGTTCTCAAGCATGGCCTGGGCGCGTTCGGCGTCGGCCTTCGCCTGGTCGCGGATGGCCTTCAGGCCGTCGATGCGGTCCTTGAGCGCCGGATCGTTCAAGTCGGCGACACCCGCCTCTATGGCGTCGTAGAGGCGCTTGAGGCGGGCTTCGGCTTCCGCCGCACGCCGGTTCAGTTCCCCAATGTGCTCACGCTGGCGCTCCGATCTCTCCTGCCGGCGGTCGAGCACGGTGGCGAGGATCGTTTCCAGCCTTTCGGGCTGGAGGAGACGGTCTTCGAGATGGCTGGCGACAAGATCGTCCAGCTTGTCCATCGGCACGGCCATACCTTCGCAGGCTGTTGGCCCCTGCCGGGCTTTCATCGAACAGGCGTAATAACGATAGCGCCCGCCCTTGCCGGTGCGGATGGTCATGGCGCCGCCGCACTTGGCGCAGTGGATCAGGCCGGTGAGCATCGTCGGGCCGCTGATGACGGCGGATGGCGTCACCGTGGGATGTCGGGCCTTGAGCAGCGCCTGCACCGCGTCGAAGGTCTCGCGGTCGATGAGCGGCGGGACGGGCACGACCACGATCTCGCTGACCGGCTTCAATTCCTTGGACTTCGACCGTTTGTTGAACTCATGCTCGCCCATATAGGTGCGGCGGGTCAGGATGCGGTGGACTTGGCCGATGCCCCAACGGCCTCCGTCGCGCGTGAAGATGCGGTTGCGGTTCAGGTGGCTGACGATGTTCTTCACGCCCATCTGGCCCTTGGCGCCGTCGCCGTGGAGCGCCAGCCGGTAGATCAGGCGCACCGTTTCGGCGTGGAGCGGGTCTATCTCCAGCTTCTTCTTGACCTTCGCGCCGCGTTGCTCGGCCGCGACGACACGGTAGCCGATGGGCGGCAGCGAGCCGTTCCAGAAGCCCTGCCGGGCGTTCTCCTTCAAGGCGCGGATGACGTGCTTCGCGTTTTCCTTCGACTGGTATTCGTCGAACAGCGCCATGATCTGGCGCATCATGACGTGCATGGGATCGTCCCCCATCTCCTGGGTGATGGAGACGAGCTTAACCCCATTCTTCGCGAGCTTCCGGACGTAGAATTCCAGCTCGAAGTGATCGCGGAAAAAGCGGCTGAACGAATGGACGATCACCACGTCGAACGGCGCGGGCTTCGACGTGCCCGCCTCGATCATCCGTTGGAACTCGGGGCGCCGATCATTGGTGGCCGACGCGCCGGGCTCCACATAGGTCTCGACGAGCTGGTAGCCGCGCGAGACGCAATAGGCTTCGCCCTGGCGCTTCTGATCGGGGATGGAGACATCATGCTCGGCCTGCCGCGCTGTCGAGACGCGCAAGTAAAGGGCGGCCCGCAGCGGCACGGTCATGGCGTATGTCTCCTTCTCACCTCATCGGCGCGGCCCGAACAACTCATCGAAGAGTTCGCCGAACCACGCCTCGAACACATCCACCTCTGCTTCCGTGACCGGGATATGCGCGGGCCAGTCGTCGGTGACGATCCAGGTCGAGAGGTCATGCTTCGGCGGCCGGCCCGGAAACGGCCAGGGTCGGCCGAGCAACGCTTCAAGTTGTTCCGATGCAGTCGGGGGGCGTTCTTTGCGAAGTCTGGCCATTGCACCAGAATCGCCGAACCTGACGCCTGAAAGAATAGCCTTTTCTTACGCTGGAAGCCCCCGCGTACCTTGGCGCAAAAAGACTTGCGCGCGGCGGCGTGGAGCGGAAACCGCGTAGGGGCGAAGGCGGTCATCATGGCGACATCAGGCTCAACGCCGTCGCCACCGGAAGATAGAGGGTGCGCGGCCGTTGCACCAAGGGTGCGAAGCCGAATGCCACGTAGAAGGCCGCCGCCTGGTCGTCGATCGCGTCGGCGAAGATGGCGTGGGCGCCGATCGGCGCGGTCGCCACGGTCTTGATGGCGTCAAACAGCAGGGCTTCTCCCAGCCCTTGTCCGGCATAGTCGCTATGGCGGCCAAGCCAGCCGATCAGCACTGCCGGGACGGTCGGGTAGCGCGGCAGTTTCTTCGCCAGCGGCTCGGGAACCTCGGTCAACGGCACGTTGCTGGACGACAGCGTGTAGAAGCCCGCCACCCGGTCCGTCGCGATCTCCCTGGCGACGAAACAGGTGGCGTATTTACGCTTCACGTCCTGGGAGACGGTCTCGCGGAAATAGCTGTCGATACGGTCGTTGCCGCAGGTGAAGTCATCCCGCTTGTGCGCCTTCGCCAGCGGCTCGATGGCGAAGCGGACGTTCACCGGCGCTCGATCAGCTCGGCATGGCGCTTCGCCGCACGAGCCAGTCGCGCGTTCGGCTGGGGCGGATTGATCAGCGCCTCGGCGAAGCGGATTTGGTCCTCACGCGCCAGGCGCATGATGTCGGCGTCCTCGACGACGCGGCGGGCGTCCTCGCCGGCGGTGGAGATGAGATAGCCGGTCAGGGTCATCCCACGTAGACGGGCGGCGCGCTGCATCTGGTCGTAGACCTGCACGGGGACGCGCGCTTCCAGTCGGGCAGTCTCGGCTTCGATTTGGGGCTTGGGCATGGGCGACTCCTTCGGCTCCAACATATACGGCATAATGCCGTATTGATCAAGGCGGATCAAAGCCCCAGTCCGATCTGCCGCTTGCGGCTAAAGCTCCACTCGATCCCGCCATCGTCGCGGCGGACACCGCTGATGTGCTGGTCGAGGCGCTTTTCCAGCACGGGCTGCCAGGGCACGAGCTGGAAGCCCAGTCCGTCCTCAATCATGGCGAAGCGCCCGCTGGCGAGATTGGCGACGCCCGCCAGCCGGCCGGAGACGTACTCGCCGGGCCCAGACGGGCTGTAGGTCAGTCCACGCTCGGCGGCCATATCTTTGCCGACTCGATCGAACTCCTGGCGCTCCAGCGCAGCGACCGTGCGCCGAGGAATGGAAATAAGGCCGTCCTTCACGCTGGCATGGCCCATTTCGACGAGACGCGCGGCGCGCCGGTCGAGCGCGGCATTCACCTCCTGGCCGAAGCCCGTCCCGGCAAGGGCCAGATGGTCTTTCGCCACCAACTCACGGTCGAGCCAGGTCGCCCCGTCGCTGCCAACCTGCCGGTCGAGGTCGAGCGTGGACAATGTGCGGATGCCGAAATCCTTGGGTCGGCCGGGGGCGTCATAGGCCATGCCTCGCTCGGCGATGTCGCCGGGAATTTTCCAATGGTCGGCGTCGATGCGCTCGACGTGCCCGGCGCGGCGCAAGGCTTCCAGCCGGCGCACATGGGAGCGAATGAAGGCGTCGGGGTCGCCGTGGCGCTGCTCGATGATGTCACGCGTTGCCTCCAGATGCAGGCTTGGCTGGTAGATGCCGCCATTGGCCTCCGCCATGATCTGGATGTTGACATCCGCCGGCCGGGGCTCGGCCTTGGTCGGCGTCGGATCGAGCGCGACGATGTGGCCGCGTCTTATCTCGTCGAGGCGGCCGGCGTCCGCCATCTCGACATAGTGGGTGCGCCCGTCCACGCCATCGATGACGAGGTGCAACCGGTCGCCCATCTCGTCGCCGGCCAGGCCTTTGGAGAGCACGCGGCCCACGATCGGTTCGGTGATCTGCTTGCCGTGCGCCACATATTGCGCGGGGGCGCGTTCGTCGGCGAGGCCGTAGTCGGCCAGCGCCCGGTGCATGGTCTTGATGATGTCGCCGCGCTCGCCCAGTTCGCGCAAGGTCGGCTCGGCCTGTGCCGAGATGGACCAGCGGCCAACCTCCACCTCGGTCGCCAGTCCCATGCTTTCCAGCCTGCGGGCGCGGGCGATCAGCAGCGCCCGGTTCCGGCGCGCGGTCTCCAGCATGTCTTGGTCGGGGCGCAGATCGGCGAACCCGTGGCTGGCCTCCTGCTCGGCGATCAGCATCCGGTCGAGCCGGGTGAAGCGCTCGGCGTCCACCTCGCGCTCAAGCTGGCGGCTGACCTCCTGCTCGGTCTGCCGGCCCAGCTCCAGCGTGACGATCTCGCTGGCCCGTTCGCGGATGCCGTGGGCGATGTAGTCGCCGGCGATGTTGAGTATCTTCCCGTCGTCGGTGACACCGCGCAGCAGGATGTGGGTGTGCGGGTGACCGGTGTTATGGTGATCGACCGCGATCCAGTCGAGCCTTGTGCCGAGGTCAGCCTCCATCGTCTTCATCAGGTCGCGGGTGGTCTCTCGCAAGTCGGCCAGCTCTACGCCGTCCTCGGCGGAGACGATGAAGCGGAACTGATGGCGGTCGTCGCGGCTCCGGTCGAGGAAGGTGCTGCCGTCCTCGGCGTCGCGCTCAGCGGAATAAACCTGTCCCTTCTCGCCGTCGCGGTTGACGCCATCGCGCTCCAAATAGCGCAGGTGGGCGTCCACCGCCTTCGCGCTGACGAACGACCGTCCGCGCGCCGCGCCGCGCTGCGGGTTGAGCTTCACGATCCGCGCCTTCACCGTCACGCGCCGGGCGCGGGTTCGCCCGCCGCTGGCGTCCTGGCTCCAGGCGCTCCGCCCCTTCAGCACGGCGGCGGCCGTAGCGCCCCGGCCTCGCGCGTTGAACCGGCCGCTTCCCTTCCCGGCCGAGCCCAGCCGATTGGGGTCGCCGCCGGCGCGGCGGATAGCCTGATGCACCTCGGCAAGGAACGTCTTGGGGCGCGGCCGGACGGCGCGCGTGGTGCGCCCGCCAGCCCGGTCGCGGACCCGGCCGGGACGGATGCGGAAATGGTCTTCGTCGGTCGCCATGATGCGACGATTGGAAGATAAAACTGCCGACACAAGGTCGAAAATGGCGGCGTAAGGCCGTGGCGTAGAAATACTTGCCATAGCGTAGAAGCGGCGGAACGGCGCACGCCCCACATTGCGGGTGCCACCCAAAATGCCATTGAAAACATTGCAGAAATCGACTTCCCCGGCGCCGGCGCACCTCGCGCCCTCGGCGGAGAGCCGCTAAAAAACAATGTGCAGACAAACACTTAGGAACGAAGTTCCGGTAGCGAGGCAACTCGCTTTATCTTGCCCTCATACTCCCCATCATATTCAAGCCCGCAAATCACCGCTGAGCCTCCGTCCATATACCAATCAAAGATACCGCCGGATCGACAGACAGCAGCGCCTACCCGATCCTGCCTAATCTGCGATGAAACGCTTGTCGCCGGTCCCGGAAAACACAAACATCATGCCGGCGGCGGCACCGGCGTCTGCGCCCGCTTTGCGGCGTCGAATAGTCTTTCTTGCAGCCAGGCCTTGAAAGCCTTGTCCGTATTGTAGAGCGCATAGAGGTCGGTGTGATCGGCCAAGCTGCCGAGCAATTCATCATCGACGGCGCGGTCGTGTTCGATCCGGGCGTTCTGATTGTCGCTGTTCCGCAGTGCATTTTGAACACGGTCGTTTGCGCCAATTTTCCCCGGCAACTCCTCGAACAGAAACCGGGTGACACGATCCTGATCGCGAAACTCCGTGGCGCCAAAGCGTTCGTTGAAGTCACGGATGACGCTGCTCAGTTGGTCAACATCTTGCTCTGGACGACTTCCCGCCGCACCTGTTGGAACCGGCTCGATCTCTGCATTCGCATCAGCCAGGGCGATCTCCATGGCCGCCTCGACCTCAACCCGATAGCTGTCCATGTCGATGGTTTCCAGCACGTCGACGGGCGTTTCGTCACTTGCGGGACTGGGCAACTTCGGGATTAGCAAGGTGAGGAAAGTCGACAACTTCTCCCACTCCGGCACCGCATATCGCAGGATCGCGCCGAGGAACGCATAGGTCCGAACGAACGCCTTGGCCGCACCCTTGAACGCGATCTGATCGTCTTCCGGGAGTGCTTCGTACTGCGCCGAACATGCATCCAGGATGGGGTCGATCTGGTCGCGGGGCGCCGCTTGCAGGAACAGCGAGACGACGTTCTCGACGTTGGTCTCTGTGTAGACACCCGCCTCGTCGAGCGCGCGTTTCAGGTCATGCAGCTTGTTGGGATCAGTCTCGCCGGACAGGATTGTCGTGCGGTAAAAATCAGAAAACGCAGCTTCGATGATGGCGGGGTCGTTGCGGAAATCCAGCACGATCGGCTCGGTCTTTCCCGGCCGGGCACGGTTGAGACGTGACAAGGCCTGCACCGCTTTAACGCCGGCAAGCGTCTTGTCGATATACATCGCGAACAGTTTGGGCTGATCAAATCCGGTCAGATATTTGTCCGCGACGACGAGGAATCGGTAGGGGTCGGCGTCGAATTTGTCCTCCAGTTCGCTGCTCGGAAATCCGTTGAACGACGCCTCCGTGCGCTGCTCGCCCGCGTCGTCGACGGTGCCTGAAAACGCTATGATAGCCTTGTAAGGTGAGCCCCGTTTAACGAGGGCTGCGTTGATTGCGCGCCAATAATCGATTGCTCGCTCGATGCCGTCAGCGGCCATGATCGCGCGGGCTTCGCCGCCGACCTTGCGCCGGGCTATCACCTGATCGAGGAAATGATCGACCACGATGCCCGCCTTGGTGGCGATTGCATGGTCATGGCCTTCGACATAGTGGCGCAGCGTTTTCAGCGTCCGGGACACATCGACTTCAGGGTCATCGGCCGCGGTCTTGGCGAGGCGATAGTAGCTGGAAACCGGCGTGTAATGGGCCAGCACGTCGAGGATGAATCCCTCCTCGATCGCCTGCTTCATGGAATAGAGGTGGAATGGCCGATGCTTCACCACCCCGTCTTCCTCATAGCGCTCGCCGAACAGCTCCAGGGTCTTGTTCTTTGGCGTCGCGGTGAAGGCAAAGTAGCTGGCGTTATCCAGCATCCGGCGGCCCTCGATGATGGCGAGGATGCGATCCTCGGTCGTCATCTCGTCATCCGCAGCACTTCCGCCGAGCGCCGTGTTCAGCGCCCCGGCCGCACGTCCGCCCTGGCTTGAATGCGCTTCGTCGATCACGATCGCGAAGCGGCGACCGCGATGTGCGCTGCCGATATCGTCCAGGATGAAGGGAAACTTCTGCACCGTCGTGACGACGATCTTCTTACCGCTTTCAATGAAGCCGCGCAGGTCGCCGGAGCGCTCGGCATGGCCCATCAGGCGCGCGGTCTGCGCAAAGCCGCCGATGGTGTCCCTCAGGTTTTTGTCGAGCACCTGGCGGTCTGTCACCACGATGACGGTATCGAAAACCGATGCACCCGCACGCTCCAACCCGACCAGCTTGTGCACCGTCCAGGCGATGGAATTGGATTTGCCCGAGCCCGCCGAATGCTGGATCAGGTAGCGCTTGCCCGCGCCCCGTTCGGCGGCGTCGGCGCACAGCGACCGCACAACGTCGAGCTGGTGATAGCGAGGGAAGATCGGCTTGCGTGCGGTGATCCGGCCGCGCGCGTCGCGTTCTTCGATGATGCCTGCGAAGTTTTCGATGATGTCGGCCAGGCTGCGTTTGGCCAGCACCTGACGCCAGAGGTAATCGGTCTTGATGCCGCCGGGATTGGGCGGGTTGCCGGCGCCGTCGTTCCATCCGCGATTAAACGGCAGGAACCAGCTTTTCTGCCCGGCAAGCTGGCTGCACATGCGTACCTCACGGTCGTCGACCGCGAAGTGAACGGCGCAGCGGCCGGAACGGAAGATGAGCTCCCTAGGGTCACGGTCGGTTTTGTATTGTGCCTCGGCATGGGCGACGGTCTGGCCGGTTAGGCTGTTTTTCAGCTCGAAGGTGGCGAGAGGCACGCCGTTGATGAACAGACCCAGGTCGAGCGCGCGGCGGGCGGCATCCAGCGAATAGCCGAGCTGCCGCGTGACGGAGAAGCGATTGGCGTCGAAGCGCGCGGCCGCCGCCGTGTTGCCTGGCGAGGGCAAGGAAAAGTACAACTTCACCTCGTGCGGACCATGGCGGACGCCGGAGCGCAGCACATCGATGACGCCGCGATTGGTGATCTCGTCGCGGACGCGGGCGAGGAAGGCGCGCCGCACCGGCGTGTCGGCGTCGATCGATAACGGGCCGGCAAGGTCGGGCTGGGTGGCGTGAATGAAAGCCGCGAGCTGGACGAGGTCCAGCGCGTATGCGCGGTCGTAGTCGTCCCGGCGGCCCTCGATATAATCGTCGGGGCCTGTGAAGGGCGCGGCCTCCTCCGATAGCCCCGGTGTCGAGGATGCCCGCGCGGACGCGGCGCCCGTGAGCGCGGCGACGATCAGCGCCTCCAGTCCGCCCTCGCTTACGTCAGTCGACCGCATCGAGCGCATCCTCCATGTCTTCTTCGTTGGTCGCTGTTTCCTCGGCAAGTCCGTCGCCCTCGACGATGCGGACGGCGGCTTCGCGCACATCGAGCTGTCCGGTGACGACGGCGGCGATCAGGTTGTCGCGGTATTCGAGGATGAGGTCGATCTGGCTGCGCTCCTTGGCGATGGCTTCATCCACTAGCTTGGTATCGGTCTTACTCAGCAGTCGGTAATATAGGCGACAGTTGGTGCTTTGAAGAATGATTGCACGAGACGTGGTTTGCGCTTGATGGCGGCGAGTTGGGCTTCGATTTTGTCCTGAAGCTTTTCGCCTTGGCGTAGCGGAGTCCGGGCGACGCCCGTCCGCTTCATGTGGCTCCAGACCAGTTCATCTGGGTTCAGGTCAGGGGCGTAGCCTGGCAGAAAATGCAACGTCAGCATTCCATTGGTCGACGCCACGTAGGCTTTCACCAGCGCTGTTTTGTGGGCAGGCAGCCCGTCGAGGACCAGGTGCACCGGCCTCGTGCGGTGCCGCATCATCCGGCGTAGCAGCGCTACGAACAACTCAGCATTCAGGCCGCCTTCATAAGTGCAATACCAGAACCCGCCGCGGGCTGTCACCGCCGAGGCGGCGCTGATCGATTGCCGTTGGCCCGGACGCTCGACGATCGGCGTCTGTCCCTTCACGCCCCAGGTCTTGCCATGCACGGCGTCGGCCCGAAAGCCGGACTCGTCCCAGAAAAAGACCTCGCCGCCACAGGACTTGGCCTGCCTGGCGATTTCAGGAAACCGCTCACGTCGCCATGCCTCGATCGCCTCCGGATCGCGCTGATAGGCACGCTGCAACGGCTTTTGCGGCGTCAGGCCCAGTTTCGACAGCAGTTCGCCCACAGCCGTCACACCGAGTTTGATACCAAACTTGCGCTCGATCAGTTCGGCCACAACGTGCCGGGTCCACAGCCCGAAATCCAGGCCGTATTGGCGCGGATCGCGGCCATTGATCCAACGCAACACCTGCTGCTCCTGGCGCGGCGTCAGACGCCGCGGCCGGCCGGTTGCCGGCCGTGACCGCAAGGCTTTCACCCCGACCCCAGGCTTCGATGCCGCGCTGAGCCATTTATAGATTGTTGTGCGGCTGAACCCGTATGAGGCAATCACCAAAGAGGCCGCTTCGCCCTCGCGCACCCGCTCTACAGCCATCAGCCGGATGGTTTCCAGGGTGCGATGATCAAATCTGCGACCGTCCCGTTTCATGCCAGAATTATATCATCCCCGCAAACATACGACTAGCAAAATGTCGTCTTAATTACCGACTGGTGAGTAATCGCATTGAGGATCAACTGCTGCTCGGACTCATCGGGCGGGAGCGCAAGGTGGAGCGCCGAAAGCCGCGTCTCAGCGATGGCGGGGTATGCGACACCTACTGATCGTGAAATGACACTGTCAATGAAACGCGGTGTCATCAACGCATATGCCAACAGTTCAGGAATGATGCCAGGTTTCGGTGTCAGGACAGCAAATCCAGTCGATGCAACGGCATCGCGTGGCCAGTCACGGAAAAAATAGATAGCCTTGAGGTAGGTCCGAACGGTCGAGATCAGGATATCGTTTGGGGCCAAGCGCCTGCGTGCCCGCGAAGGCGCGGCATCGAACGCTATTTCTTGTGGCTCGCCTGACAGGATGCCGGTGCCAACGGCGGATATGTCGAAATAGTCGAATGTGTAATCCCCTGGCGTGCTTTCGGGCAGCGTCCGCGCATTGACCTGGCACCAGTCTTTCAATCGACCGACGCGCCAATGAGAAGGAATAGCACCGATGACTGGATGCTGGACGGTAGCAGAGTTCTGGACAACGCCAGCGCCGAGCAACCCCTCTATAATCGCCTGTTTCCGTTCGACGAGAGCGGCGATGGTGCGGCGCTTGGCGACGATGAGGCGGTGGACCTGGGCGGTGTAGGCGTCGAGGAAATCGGCGATCCGCCGCTGCTCCTCGGGCGGGGGCGAAGGAACCATCAGCTTGCCAAGATCGGCAGAATAGAGACGCCAAAAGCCTTCTACTATCCCCTTAACGGACTTCCTCAACTCACCACGGAAAGCTGTAGAGCGGTATGTATACTCAAAATACCGTGGTTCGATGTCACCGTCTGATCGCAGCACAGTATAGTCTGGGCTGACGACACCCTGATGGTTCGCCCGAGCGAATACACCAAGATGCGCCTTAAGCCGGTTCAATACGATGTCGCCGGGGAGGCAGCGTTTTGCCCCTGCGTAGGAGGCGGACCGCGTATGTTTCGTAGCGAGGTCTGCGCTCGGGACCAGCCCGAATTTTTGACTCATAGCAAGGTGCGTTTCGGTACCGTCGCTCCCCCGATCATCGACCTCACGAAAGACGCGCTTGGAACGCACAACTTCCCAATGCATCGGCACGCGGGGCAGCCAATCGATGCCGCTATCGCTGTATTCAGGATAGGGCTTCAGCTTCGCGCTCATGCGTCGGCCTCGATCAGCACAGCGTCGAGCAACGCCTGGGTCTGGCGCTCCAGCGCGTCGATCTCGGCCTTGATCGCCGCCAGCGGACGCGGCGGCTTGGGCTTGTAGAAATGCCGCGCGAACGAAATTTCATAGCCGATCTTGGTCTTTTCCCGGTCGATCCAGGCGTCTGGCGCATGGGGCAGCACCTCGCGCTCGAAGAACGCTTCGATCCCGCCGGACTCGCCGAACGCCACGATCTCGGTATCCGACAGCGACTTGTCAGGTTCATAGGCGACCACTGTCGCCTTGCCTTTGACGGTAACCGCAAACAGCCCGCCGCGCGGATCGGCGGTCTTCTTCGACACCGATTTGACGATCGGCTTGGCATCCGCCGCGCGCCAGCTCATCGCCCGCGCGATCAGCCGCGCCTCGGCGGGTTTCAAGGCGAGCATTTCGGCCTTGATCGCCGCCGCGACCTTCGCCTCGAACAGCGCGTAATCGTCATGCTCGGCATCGCCGATCACCGCCATCAACCGCTCGGCGGCGCGATGCAGGCGCCGGTCGCGCGCCCAGGTGGCCGCGTCGAGCAACTTCTTCACCGTCTTGCGCGGCAGTTTCGGCGTGGCGTCCTCAGCCTCGGCGGGGGTTTCGTCGCCGTCCGCGCCGGCCTCCTCATCGCCCTCGGTCAAGTCCTCGACCTCCGCCTCGGGCGGATCGAGATGCGCTTTCAGCCGCTCGGCGACGCCGGCGAAATCGTCGAACAAGGCGTCACCGAACTCGGCGTGCAACGCCTCTCGCAAGGCGCGGTGCCCACTCTGGAATCGCAACGCCTCGACCGCTTCGCGCGTGAAGCGCGAGCGCAGCCGCAGTGGACGTTCGACGATGATCTTCCAGTAGCCGAAGGACGAATTGGGCAGCACGACGGAGGTGTCGCTCGTCTCCATCGTCTCATAGGCATCGAGCACGGCCTGGATATGCTCAGGCGTCATCTCGCAATTGCGCTTGCCCAGATTGCGGCGGAGAGGCCTGAACCACTTGGTCGCGTCGATAAGCTGAACCTTGCCCTTGCGGGCTTCCGCCTTGCGGTTGCTCAGCACCCAGACATAGGTGGCGATGTCGGTGTTGTAGAAAATGTTGAGCGGCAGGGCGACAATGGCTTCCAGCCAGTCGTTCTCGATGATCCAGCGGCGAACATTGCTCTCGCCCGAGCCCGCTTCGCCGGTGAACAGGGCCGATCCGTTGTGAACGTCGGCAATGCGCGAGCCGAGCGGCGTGTCCTTCATCTTGGACAGCTTGTTGACCAGGAAGAGCAGCTGGCCATCCGACACGCGCGGCAACAGGCGCAGCCGATCCTCGTCGCCGGCCAGGCCCTCATGCTGGACCACGAAGCGCGGATCGTTGGCGGCGGCCTTGCCGCCCATCTCGGCCAGGTCGATCTTCCAGGTTGTTCCGAATGGCGGATTGGCCATCATGAAGTCGAACTTCAGCCCGTTTCGCCCATGCGCGTCGGCGGACAAGGTAGAGCCGAAGGCAATGTTTCGGGCTTCTTCGCCCTCGCCCTTGAGCAACAGGTCGGCCTTGCAAATGGCGTAGGTCTCGGGGTTGAGTTCCTGACCATAGAGGTGGATTTCGGTCTTCTTTCCCTCCCTGCGGGCAAGGTCGCGCAATTTGGCTTCGCCAACCGTCAACATGCCGCCGGTGCCGCAAGCGTCATCGTAGAGAAGATAGGTGCCGTTGCCGATGCGGTCCTTGATCGGACGGAACACCAGTTCGGCCATCATCTCCACGATGTCGCGTGGCGTGAACTGTTCACCGGCGCCCTGGTTGTAATCTTCGTTGAAGCGCCGGAGCAGCTCCTCGAAAATCGTGCCCATGGTGTGGTTGTCGAGACCGGGCAGGCTCACCCGCCCCTGTTCGTCGCGAACCGGGGTCGGCGCTAGATTGATCCGCTCGTCACAGAATTTCTCGATCAGCGCGTGGAGCCGCTTATGTTCGACAAGTCGTCCCAGCTCTTCACGAAACTTGAAGCGCGTGATGACTTCTCTGACGTTTTCAGAAAATCCATCGAGATACGCCTCGAAGTCCGCCTTCTGCGTTTCTTCATTTGGCCGGGCCAAAAGCTGGCGGAGGGTAAAGGGGGAGCGGTTGTGGAACGCCTGACCGGCCGCACGATCAAGCGCGGGGCCTTGCGCGGCCTCCGGAATGCCCGCCGCGTCCAGCTCCGCCTTGCGGGCCAGAACGGCAGCGCGGGTGGGTTCAAGCACCGCGTCAAGCCGACGGATGACCGTCATCGGCAGGATGATGTCGCGATATTTGGTCCGGTCGTAGACATGGTGGAGCACGTCATCGGCGATGCTCCAGATGAAGCCGTTGATGTTCATGCCGGCACCCGACGCGCGAAGGGCACAACATTGGCGGGACGAATATCCTCGGGTAGATCCCCGGCGCTTTCGTCCGACAGGCGTTCCAGGGGCCTGACAACCGCTTCTTCCCACAAAGCAGCCATGACGCCTTCCAGCTTCTGGTTCAGCTCGGTTTGCTTCTCGAACCAGTCACGGACGATCCGCTCCACGCGGACCTTGAAGCCCGGCCCTGCGCCCCATTGCGCCGCACAGTGAGACCACAGCCCGACATCGGCTTCCAATGGACCGCGATAAACCTCGACGGCCGCCGTGCGCGCCGCCTCGGCGAAGGCACGCCGCCAGCCCTCAGCGCTAACCTCGACCTGCTGGATGGTCTTTTGCGCCAGAACGAGATCGTCGTCCTGCTTCAAGGTGTCGAGCACGCCCTGGAGCTTTTCAAACCAGGTCTTGGACCGGAGAAGCGCATCCTTCGCACCGCCCGCGCCGACCTGATGGCTGACGCTGAAATTGTAATATTCGCCGTTTCGGCGCGTCATCGCCCAAATGGTCGATGCATACCGAATTGCGCCCAAGGCCTCGATCAGTTCCGCCGATGGCTGCCGGACACGGGGGGGCAAGGGAGCATGTGCCCCTAGAAAGTTACTAAGTTGATCGGCGACCGCCTGCACCGCCGATGTGAAAGCCTGGGTCTCGTGGTGCCGAACCACTTCGTCGGCGGCGGCGCATTCGTCGAGCAGCCGGTCCTCGTAGGATTTGCGGAGGCGGACGATCTGGTCGATGAGTTGGCCCCGCACCTTCGCCGCGTCGTCCTTCTTGGCATTGAAGAACAATATCGGCACACCGTTCAGGGCTCCGTCGCCGCTGGCCAGGGTGCGGAGGATCTGGTCACGCTTCAGATGATAGCCGTCCTCGTCGTCGATCGGCGGCTCGCCGCTGTCGTCCTTGACGGCCATCGCCTCGTCATCGCGCGGCAAGGCCAGCACCGACACCTTGCCCGCGTCCACGCGCACACCGTGAGCATTGCGAAGATGATCGAGCAGAAGTTGCACTGAGGTGCTGGGCGCCTGGTTGAAGGTCGAGCACAACACAACATGCGTCCGGGGGTCTTTCAGGCGGGCGTCGAGGTCGGCTCGCACCGCGACTTCATCTAGGCCCTTTGTATCGACCGCGGATAGCGCCAGGCCGGGCACCTCCGAGTCAAAGCCTGGGATCAGAAGGTCGATCGATGCCGGTAGCGGCACGTCACCCAGGCGACCGTTATTGATGTCGCGGAATAGCTTGCGCAGTTGCTGCATGGCCGCTTTTGCGCCGCCGTCCTCGATCCATATTTCACGCCGCGTCCGCAGCTCGAGCTTCATCCGCTCGATGACGCGGGCGCGGAATTCTTCCTCGGTGGCGCATTGGCTCGCCAGTTCGGCCGCTTGGTCGCGGGAGTTCGTCCTGCCCTTGGCGTCTCGCTCGCGCCTGACCGTCAGACCGGACATGTTGCGAAGCGCGCGCTGCACCTCCTCGCTGACATTGACGCTGTCGTTCTTCTGGCTGTCGCCACCGGAGCGGCGCAGCCACGTCGCGGCGCAGAAGTCGCCAACGAGGTTCCGCATTTCTTCGTCGGACTGCGCCTGGACAACGATGCCGAAGCCCGGCCCGCGACGGATGTTGACTTCGCACAGGGTCGTATGGCCACCGCCCGTCTCAAGCACCACGCGCTCGCGCAGGTCGCTTGGGGGCGAAGACGGATCGAGCAGGCCATACAGAAAGCTGATAGCGGTCGATTTCCCGACGCCGACTTCGCCGATGAATGCGATCTGGTGGGCGTTCTTACCCAGATACACGGCCGACGTTTCGATCGCCGCACGCTGGCGTTCCAACTGGCGCTTCAGGGGCCAAGGACGCTCTTCCTCCTCCAGGAAGTCCGCAATTTGACGAAGGCCTTCCTCGGCTAGCTCCAGGATGTTCCTTTGCGGATTAGAGAAGTCGGGGCGCTCCACGTACTGCCAGTCCTTGGCGAGATACGCGCCATAATCCGCCGCGCCCTTTGATCCGAGCGCCGCCAGCGCATCCAGAATTTTGCCGAGTTCGCTTGGCGTTCCGGTCTCACCCTTCTCAATGCGTGAAACCCGGCTCTGATCGACGCCGGATTTGGACGCGAGCTGGCTTTGGGTTGCGCTAATCTCAGCGCGAAACTGGGCGATGTCCTGGCCGATACCCATCGGCGCCGAGGCGATTGCTTCCATGGTCTTGCTCCTGCCGACCGCCAGGCCACCCCAGCGCGTTGGAGTCTATGTAGAAGATAATTAGCATATATGCAAGGGTAGTTTTCATATTTGATTCTGCGACAAGGCTTTAGCCGCCAGAAACGGTCCTAGGCGCCCGCGTCGCCGGGATATACCAGTGGCATAGATCAGCGATAGAAACGGGCTATAAGATTACGATTGACGACAGAGAGCGAAGCCAAGGGGGCTGGTCATGATGCAGGGCGCGCGCAAGTTACCAACACAACACGTCTCGATTCGCGTGCCGTGGCACGATTCGGGATGGTCTGGTCGTATCTGCGCGAACCCCCTCGGCAACACTCATTGTATCGCGCTGCCGCGTATCGGCGACACTCGAGATGACGCATGGGAGTCATCTGTCCCCGGAGAATTGTTTGAAGTTGAGGGTGGCCGACTCCCCGCCTGCGCTGCCGAACGCGGCGCCTTCATGGCGGAATTCTCATATGAACGCCGCTTTCCACACCCCTACGAGCATCACGCGCTTTACACGCATTTCCGCCGGACGACATATGTTCACGCGCCCCGATCGGCGTCGGGTGTTCCGTTCGCGTGGATGATGAAGGGCGATGACGGCATACCTGACATAGCCAACCGCCTGGCGCTCGGCTTCCGCCCCGAGTTGGAACCGGAGCTCGGCTTCGAGAGCATCTGGGTTCAGGAACGGCGCAATCAGCTTGTCATGCTGGACACCTTCTTCAGCGCGATCGAACCGCAAGTTTCGCTCGTATTTTTCTATGCCAAGAAGACTCCCCTTGCCGAGGACCCACGCCGCGTCATCGTCGGGATCGGGCGGGTGGTTGGAGTCGGCGGCGCCACAGAATATGCCTACGAGAACGCGGCCAAGAACGCCCTGCGCTCGATGGTGTGGGAGCGCAACGTCAACCACTCAATTAAGTCCGAGATCGGCGATGGTTTCTTATTGCCGTATCGCGAGTTGTTGGCGCTGGCTGAAAGCGATATCGACTTCGATCTCAAACCGTTCGTGTTGCACGCTCCAGAGGAAAGTTTTGACGCCTTTTCGATGGGCACGGAGCACGTAAGTCACGACCAAGCCGTATCTGCACTGCTTTCCGCGGCCACCGTTGTCGGGCGCTATGAGACGCTGCTCCCCGGCGATTGGACCGCTGCGCGGCGGTGGATCGACGCAGAGCTGAACCGACTCTGGCGGTTGCGTGGAGCATATCCGGGCCTCGGGTCGACGTTGAGTGCCATGGGCCTCCCGAACGGCACGCTGCTCGCACACTCAGTCGGCGGGCTGTTGCACGCTGACGGCGGAAAGGATATTCGCGACCCATGGCCAGTCGTTGAGTCTATACTTCACGACCCAAAGCAACTACCCCCAGACCTTGCCAATTCGGTCGGCCCTGTCGCAGCGAAGTTATGGGACAGCTTGCAGCCGGATCGTCGCGCACTCCTAAAGCTCCTCGCTCGTTTCGAGCTCTCCGCCGATCAGGCGCAGCGATGGTGGGTACAAGAGGAGCGCGCGAAGGCCGGAATAGACCTCAACGACGCCGCAATCCTCGCCAACCCCTACCTCTGTTTTGAGGCAGACCGAGGTCGCCTGGACAGCATTCCGCTGCCCGTCATTGACCGGGGTCTGTTCCCCGATCCGCAGGTTCTCGCCGCCATTCCTATCCCCGATCCGTCCGCATGCGCGGAAGCCATCGACCCGCGCAGAGGCCGGGCGCTCATGATTCAGGCTCTCGAAAATTCTGCTGGTGAGGGCCACACGCTTCTTCCGCAGGACTGGTTAGTGGAGCGTGTGCGCAGTGCCGAGGTATCGCCGCCTTGCGCCATCAGCGGGGATTGGATCGCCGCATTCAAAGAAAGTTTCGTGCCCCATTTGGAAAGTGTCGAAACCGCAGATGGACTCTCGGCTTGGCAGCTTGATCGGTACACAGCTACGCGCGCGTTAATCAGCGCTCGCATCCGACGCCGCCTGGGCGGGGCTCGGCACGCCGGCGAGTACGACTGGCGCGAGCTCATCGACACAGCCTTGGGCGGCGGGTCCAAGAACGGGGACGTGTCAGAAGAGGCGGCACGCGCTGAAAAGGCGTCAGCACTCGAAGAGCTATACCGCGCCCGCGCTTCGGTACTGATCGGTCCCGCCGGCACAGGTAAGACCACGCTCCTGCTCGCGCTTCTGTCGCTTGACCAGGTTCGCAAGGGTGGCGTGCTGCTTCTGGCTCCCACGGGCAAAGCACGGGTGCAGATGCAGAAAAAAGCCGGCGACGTAAAGGCGTTCACGCTTGCCCAGTTTCTGCTCGGTTTGGACCGCTATGATACCCAGACAGGGGCATACCTTGTTACGAACGCACCGAGCCGAGAGAACGGTTTCGCCACGGTTGTAATCGACGAAGCCTCTATGCTCACCGAGGATCAACTAGCGGCGACCCTCGATGCGATTGACCCGTCAAGCGTCCAGCGACTTATCCTTGTCGGCGACCCCCGCCAGCTTCCGCCCATCGGCGCGGGGCGCCCGTTCGTGGATGTGATCCGGCTTCTCCGGGAGCAAGACACCAAGCCTGTTCGTGGCCTGGCTGAACTCACCATCGTCCGCCGTCAGGCTGAAGGTTCAGGCGATCCAAAAGCTACGCGAGACGATGTGCTGCTTTCACGCTGGTTCAGTGGCGAGGCGCCCGACGCGGGCGCTGACGAAGTATGGGACCGTTTGATGGCGGGCTCTGCGCGCGGTGTACGAGCAATAGCGTGGGAAAGTGACGCCGAACTACAAGCCAAACTGCTGGCCGAGCTCACGGCTTATGTACGGGCCGCTGTGGACGCATCGTCCAGCGATGAAACCGCGTTTGAGGTCAGCCTGGGCGGCTCAGAGTGGAATGGGCGGGCATATTTCAATCCGTCTCGCGAAGATGGAGAGGGGCTACGACATGGGGGTGGGGCGGGTGTCGAGGCTTGGCAAATCCTTGCACCTATTCGCGCCGGGGAGACGGGCGTTGATGGGTTGAATCGCTGGATCAAGCGGCTCTTCCGTACCTCGGTTCGAAGTTGGGCTGAAGCCGAGCCTCATTGGTATCGCAAGATAACCAAGCCGATGGGAAGTCAGGCTATCCTTTACGGCGATAAGGTCATCAATCTGTCAAATGGTCGCCGCTTCGACGTCTTTCCAGCGATGGATAAGGCATATCTAGCGAACGGCGAAATCGGACTCGTCGTTGGCCAATATAAGGGGAGGAATTGGAAGCCGAAGAAACTGCCCTGGAAGCTAGAGGTTGAGTTCGCAACCCAGCTCGGCTTCAAGTTCGGTTTCGGTGGATCGGACTTCGGTGAGGACGGCAATGAGCGCCTGGAACTCGCTTATGCGCTGACAATCCACAAGGCGCAGGGCAGCGAATTCGGAACCACGTTCGTAGTCATACCGAATCCCTGCCGGCCGCTTTCGCGCGAACTGCTCTATACCGCGCTGACCCGACAACAGCGCGAGGTCGTTCTATTACACCAAGGCGATTTGCGAGACTTAATGAAGCTGTCGGATGCGGAGCGCTCCGAGACAGCTCGGCGGCTTACGAACCTGTTCACAGAGCCCAAGTTGGTGGCGCACGGTGGCACTTTCCTGGAAGAGGGTTTGATTCATCGCACCACGCGTGGCGAACTTGTGCGGTCCAAATCGGAAGTGATCATCGCCAACCTGCTCGATGGCTTGAAACTGTCCTACGGATATGAGCAGCCGTTCACTGCCCCCGACGGCTCCGTGCGCTATCCCGATTTCACAATCGACGACGGTGAGACTGGTCGCCGCCTACTGATCGAACACCTCGGCATGCTCGATCGACCTGATTATGTTCGTCGCTGGAAGGCGAAGGAGGAGTGGTATCGTCAAGCTGGCGTTCTGCCGATCGGAGAGGGCGAGGTTCCGGTCGGACTACTGACGACATCCGAGGTCGGCGGCTTTGATGCGGCGACGGTGAAGGGACAGATTGTTGCAGCGCTTGGGCTCTGAGAGGGCTCCATAGCAGGTGAAGTTCATAGGGCTATGGCGTAAACGTAGTTATCATCGCTATCGGGCGTGGCCCGCCACCCCTGCATCCAGCACTGTCCGGCACCATCCCCTAAAGTCTTTGATATCAGTGCATTAAACCAGATTTCCGTCCACGCTCATCCACCCCAATTTGCCCGAATCCATAGTTTCCACGTGGGTAACTTTGTGGGTAAGATTCGGCCATGGCCCGAGTCGTCAACAAGCTGTCGCCGCTCAAGGTCGCCAGGCTGACCACCCCCGGCCTGCATGGCGATGGCAACAATCTCTACCTCCAGATCGCCCCTTCGGGTGCGAAATCCTGGTCGTTCCGGTTCATGATCCGCGGCCGGGCGCGCGAGATGGGGCTTGGCCCCGTCGCGCTGATGTGAACCGCCCTGGGTTTACCGGAGGCTCCAACTCCCAAATAGGATGGAGCCATGACGAGTCCGACGACGAACAAGTTTTCTCCTGAAGTCCGCGAGCGGGCGGTGCGGATGGTGCTGGAGCACGAGGGCGAACATCCCTCGCGGTGGGCGGCGATGGTGTCGATAGCCGCGAAGTTTGGCTGCTCACCGCATACGCTGCGTGAATGGGTGCAGAAGGTGGATCGCGACAGCGGCCGCTCGCCTGGTGTTCCGTCGGAAGTGTCGGCGAAGCTGAAGGCACTGGAACGCGAGAACCGCGAGCTTCGCCAGGCGAATGAGATCCTGCGCAAGGCGTCGGCATATTTTGCCCAGGCGGAGCTCGACCGCCGGTTCAAACCATGATCTCGTTCATCGATGATCACCGCGGGGCTTATGGGGTCGAGCCGATCTGCAGGGTCCTGCCGATCGCCCCATCGACCTACTACGAGCATGTCGCGAAGCGGGCCAACCCCGAGAGGCGGTCAGAACGGGCCCGGCGGGATGAGGCGCTCGAGGCGGATATCCGGCGCGTGTTCGCGGAGAATTTCGAGGTCTACGGTGCTCGCAAGGTCTGGCGGCAGTTGCAGCGGGAAGGATGCGCTGTTGCCCGCTGCACGGTGGAGCGGTTGATGCGGATCATCGGCCTGCAGGGCGTGATCCGCGGCAAGCCGGTCAGGACGACGATCAGCGACAGGGCGACACCCTGCCCACAGGACCGCGTCAACCGCCAGTTCCAGGCGCCGGCGCCGAATATGCTCTGGGTCTCCGACTTCACTTATGTCGCGACCTGGCAGGGCTTTGTGTATGTGGCGTTTGTCATCGATACATTCGCCCGGCGTATCGTTGGCTGGCGGGTAAGCCGCACCGCGCATGCCGGTTTCGTCCTCGATGCCCTGGAACAGGCTCTTCACGACAGACGCCCGGTACGTAGCGGCGGTCTCGTCCATCATAGCCATCGGGGCAGCCAGTATGTCTCGATCAAATACACCGAGCGCCTGATGGAGGCCGGCATCGAACCGTCCGTCGGCAGTGTCGGCGATAGCTACGACAACGCTCTCGCCGAGAGCATCAACGGCCTTTACAAGACCGAGGTCATCCGTCGTCGCGGGCCGTGGAAATCGTTGGAAGCCGTCGAGTTCGCAACGCTCGAATGGGTCGACTGGTTTAACCACAGGCGCCTTCTCGAGCCGATCGGCAACATCCCGCCCGCCGAAGCCGAACAACGATATTTCGCCACACTCGACCAGATGAAGATCGCCGCTTAGCTTAACCCAAATGGCCTCCGGTAAACCCGGGGCGGTTCAGGCTGCGGATATGAGAACGGCCCCTGCAGGGGCCGTTCTCATATCCGTCACGTCACAATCCAGTGGCTGGTTTTTACGCCGCCACGCCGGCCTGGTTTTGATCCGCCGTTGACATGCTGCGGTGTAGTCCTCATTGCCATCAATGTGCTCGCGGTCTCTCATCCTGAGACTCATTGTCTTCAGGAATCCTGCAACCACAAAAAACAATCTTGCAGCGCGAATTTTGGCGGCACCCGGATCACGCGTGCCGAGCGACGCGATCAGTACCCATCCGGTCAGAGCCGCGGACGAGTCTATTTGGCTCTATCTCGGTGGATCAGGATGAGCTCGCGCAGATTTTCGATACCAAAGTCGGTGAAGGCTATGACGCCGCCGTCGCTGAGGTTGTAAACCCAGATCAGGCCGTCTTCGGGTTCCATCTCATTGGCGATGTCCGCGAGCCACTCCTCATCCTCGCCGAGGTCCCTGGCGACACGGTCAATCGTGAAGACGTGGTGGATTTTATTGGTCTGCACGATCAGGCGGCCAGGGCCCAGGATTGCGGTGTCCAGTTCCATGGCATCAATTTCTCGATGCTGGCGACTGGATGACTGGCGATGCGCGCGAGGATGTCGGCGAGCCATGCCTGTGGGTCGACGTTGTTCATCTTTGCCGTCGTGATCAGGCTGTACAACATGGCGGCCCTTTGACCACCGCGATCGGAGCCGGCGAATAGCCAGGATTTTCTGCCCAGAGCAAGGGTGCGTAGGGCACGTTCGGCCGCGTTATTGCTGAGACAAATCCGCCCGTCGGTCAGGAACCGGGTAAATGATGACCAACGGTTCAGCATATAGTCGATCGCCTTCGCCACATCGTTGTGGCGTGAGAGTTTGGCGCGCTCGGCGCGCATCCAGATCTCGAGTTCAGCGACGAGCGGGGCGCCGAGTTGCTGGCGCACCGCCAGGCGTTCAGCGGGTGACTGACCGTTGATCTCCCGCTCGATCTCGAACAGCGCGTCGATGCGCTGCACCGCGGCCAAGGCCATCGGCGCCACGAAGGCGGGGGTCTTACCCTGGGCCTTGCGCTTCGCGTTCCGCGCGATATCGGCCAGCTCGAAGAATTTTCGTCGGGCGTGCGACCAGCACGCCGCCTCGATGATCGGTCCAGGAGATCGGTTCAACTCGTAGAGCTTGTTGTAGCCGCCATAGGCATCGGCCTGGAATATGCCGCGGTATCCGGCGAGATGGGTTTGCGGATGAACGCCGGCGCGGTCACGTGAATAGTAGAACACCGCGCTGGGGGAACCCGATCCGCCGAACGGCCGATCATCACGCACATAAACCCACACGCGCGCCGTATCGGTCTGCCCTCGTGCCATCACCGGCACGGTGGTGTCGTCGCCATGCAGGCGCGCACCCGCGAACACCATCGTCTCGATGTGCTTGAACACCGGCTGTTGATTTCCGCTGAGATCTGACCCGGGAATTCCATCGAGATTTGACCCGCCCATAGTTTATGATTTGAGTTTCATGATGGGGTCAAGGCTGGATTTTTCTCCTTTCGTTTTTGGGATTTCTGCACGGAGCTATTTTTGAACCTGAAGCTGTCATTTCCGGTCTCGAGGATATGGCAGTGGTGGGTGAGGCGATCGAGGAGCGCGGTGGTCATCTTGGCGTCGCCGAAGACGGCGGACCATTCGCTGAAGCTCAGGTTGGTGGTGATGACGACGCTGGTGCGCTCGTAGAGCTTGCTGAGCAGATGGAACAGCAAAGCTCCGCCTGAGGCGCTGAAGGGCAGATAGCCAAGCTCATCGAGGATGACGAGGTCGGCATGGATCAGACGGCCGGCGATTTGCCCAGCCTTTCCCTGAGCTTTTTCCTGCTCCAGAGCATTGACCAGCTCGACGGTGGAGAAGAAGCGGACGCGCTTTTTGTGATGCTCGACGGCCTGCACGCCGAGCGCGGTGGCGATGTGGGTTTTGCCCGTGCCCGGGCCGCCGACGAGCACGACATTGTCGGCGGGTTCGATGAAGTCGCAACGATGCAACTGGCGGACCAGGGCCTCATTGACCTCGCTGCTGGCGAAGTCGAAGCCGGCCAGGTCGCGATAGGCCGGGAAGCGGGCGGCCTTGAACTGATAGGCCATGGAGCGGACCTCGCGCTCAGCGGTCTCGGCCTTGAGCAACTGGGAGAGTACCGGGATGGCGGCTTCGAAGGCCGGGGCACCCTGCTGGGCCAGTTCATCGACGGCCTGTGCCATGCCGTGCATTTTGAGGCTGCGCAGCATGATGACGAGCGCGCCGGTGGCGGGATCATGACGCATGGCGGGCCTCCTCAGATTGGCGCAAGCTATCGTAGCGCTCGACGTCAGCCTTGGGTTCATTGGCCAATGTCAGTGCCTGTGGCGCGGTGATGACCGGAAGCGGAGCCTGTTTGCCGTCGATCAGCCGGTGGAGCCGGTTGATGATATGCGTCTTGGACGGCACGCCGTCCTCCAGCGCCAGTTCCACCGCCACCAACACCGCCTGCTCGTCATGGTGCAGCACCAGGGCCAGGATCTCCACCATCTCCCGGTCACCGCCAGGACGGCGCAGGAGATGTTGCTGCAGCCGCTTGAAGGCATCGGGCAATTCCAGGAACGGCGCACCGTTGCGCAAGGCGCCCGGCTTGCGCTGGATCACCGCCAGATAATGCCGCCAGTCATACACAGTGCGCCCTGGGCCGTTGTGCGTCCGGTCGATGATGCGCGGATGCTCGCAGATGATTTGCCCCTCCGCCGCCACCACCAGCCTGTCGGGATAGACCCGCAGGCTGACCGGCCGGTTGGCAAAAGAGGCCGGCACGCTGTAGCGGTTACGCTCCAAGTGGATCAGGCAGGTCGAGGAGACCCGCTTGGTGTGTTCCACGAACCCATCGAACGGACGGCCCACAGGCATGAGGCTCTCAACCTCGCTGGCCCAGACATCGGCAATGGTTCCCGGCTCGTTGCCATGCGCGGTCTGCTCCCACAGCTCCCGGCAGCGCCGCTCCAGCCAGTCGTTCAGGGCGTCCAAGCTTTCGAACGGAGGCATGGACTGCCACAGGCGGTGGCGTGCATCCTGGACGTTCTTCTCAACCTGCCCCTTCTCCCAACCGGCGGCCCGATTACAGAACTCGGCCTCGAAGAGATAATGGCTGGTCATCGCCAGGAAGCGGGCGTTGACGCTGCGCTCCTTGCCACGGCCGACCTTGTCAACGGCGGTGCGCATGTTGTCGTAAATCCCGCGCCGCGGTACGCCGCCGAGAGCTTGGAAGGCGTGGTTATGCGCGTCGAACAACATCTCATGTGTCTGCAGCAGATAGGCCCGAACAATGAACGCCCGGCTATGCGACAGTTTGGTGTGCGCCACCTGCAACTTGACGCGGACGCCACCGATGATCGCAAAATCTTCGCTCCAGTCAAACTGGAACGCCTCGCCAGGCGCAAAGGCCAAGGGCACGAAGGTTCCCCGGCCGGCGGTCTGCTGCAGCCGTTGGCACTCCCCCTTCCAAGCCCGGGCAAAGGCCGCCACACGATTGTAGGAACCGTCATAGCCCAGGCTGACGAGATCACCGTATAGCTGCTTGACCGTCCGCCGCTGCTTGCGCGGCCGGCCAGCTTCACGGCGCAGCCACGCCAAAAGCTTCTCGGCATAAGGATCAAGCTTGCTCGGCCGGTCCGGAACCTGAAACTTCGGCTCAATCACATCAGACCGAAGATATTTGCGGATCGTGTTCCGCGACACGCCTGTGCGCCGGGAAATCTCTCGGATCGGCACATGCTCACGCTTATGCCACCGGCGGATAATGCTCAAAAACGCCATGTCCAACACTCCGTTCGCCCCCGCCTCTTCCAGACGGGGAAACAGTCAAACATGGGTCAAATCTCAGTGGAAAAATCCGGCCTTCCCGGGTCAGATCTCAGCGGAAATCAACAACCGGCTCCAGCGCCACGCAGGTAGCACCAATCAGATCGGCCAGGGTCGAGACGCTGAGGTGGATGCCTTCCAGTGCGAACCGTTCAGATTGACGGTTCAGCGGCTGATGCTGGCCGAATTTATCGTAGGCGATCATCGCGAGCAGGCCGGGACCGGCAAAAGCGCGTGGAATGGTGTGGAAGGGTGCTGGTTCCTGGCTGATCTTCTCACAATCGCGGCAGGTGAATTTCTCCCGCACATGCTGGATCACCTTGTATTGGCGGGGGATGGATTCCAGTGTCTCGGTCACCGTCTCCCCGAGCTTGGCGAGCCGCGATCCACCGCAGCAGGCGCACTGGGTCGGACCTGGCAGCACAACCCGCTCGCGTGGCAGGTGTTCGGGGAAGGGTTGGCGTGATGGGCGGTTGCGAGTGAAGCCGGCGACAGTCGTGGTTTTGGCCTTCGCGGCCACCTGCTCGGCGCGGAGTTCGTCCTCGGTCGCGGTGGTCTCGAGATCTTCGAGTTCCAGTTCCATCTGATCAAGCAGCCGCGCCGTGCGTTCCGCCTTGGGGCCGTAGAGCGCACGCTTGAGCTTCTCGATCTGCAGCTTCAGATGCGCGATATACGCTGCGGTATCGGACCGCCGAGCACGGTCGCCCAGAATGATCGCCTTCAGCGCAGCGATATCATTCGGCAGGGTCGAAGGATCGAGATCCATGCCCCGTATAGAATCACGAATTTCCAGGGTTTCGCTACAGAAATCCGCTCTGGACCAGGATTTTCCCCAGAATCTTCGCGCCTACCCGGCCGCTTGCGGCCGCCAGGTTTGTTGTGGATTTCGCCAGTCGATCCCCTCCAGAAGATAACCGATCTGACCAGCGGTGAGGGACACAACGCCGTCCGCAGTCTGCGGCCAGATAAACCGCCCTCGATCAAGGCGTTTCGAATACAGCGACATCCCCACGCCGTCGTGCCAGATCGCCTTGACCAGCGACCCGCCGCGTCCGCGAAAGAAAAAAACATCCCCGCAGAACGGCTCCCGTCCCAGACCTTCTTGCACTTGCAACGCGAGCCCCTTCATCCCGCGGCGCATATCCGTATGCCCCGACGCCAGCCAGACCCGCACACCGGCCGAGACCGGGATCACCGCCGCACCGCCGTCAGCACCCGACGCAAGGCGGCAACCCCAACTCCATCATCAACCCGAACACACGTCCCGTCCGGCAGCACGATCTCGATCCGGCTCGCATCGCATCGCGTGGCTCGCCTCTGCGACATCGGATCAACGCTCGCGTCGTTCACCGAAGCTGACTTGCCTGCCGCCCGCGCATCGACAGTGCCGCACTCGCCATTACCCGCACCGGAATGAATTCCGGTACCATCGGCACCGGCACCAACTCACCACGCCGAACCTGACCGCGCCACTTCCACAATTGCCCTCTCGAAATCGCGTGCCGCCGCGCAACCAGCGCAAACACCGCACCCGGCGCCTCAGCCTCCGCCACAATCCGAAGCTTGTCCTCATCCCGTGCTGATTCCGGGCTCAATTCGCCCGGGATTCCGAGATTAACTCGCCCGGGATTCCGGGAATTATTCGCCCACCTATTCCGAGATTAATTCGCCCACCTGTTCCGACTTTTATTCGCCCAGGCGGGCGGGGTTGGCCGGGTTGGCTTGAGGTCTCTGCTGGCTGGTTCAGGTTCCCTCCCTTTGGCTGATCGAGGGAGCGGATGAATGCCAGTGGAGCGGATTGCGATGCGCGATGTGCGCGAGATTGTCAGATTGAGGATGGCGGGGCTTTCGACCCGCCAGGTGGGGATCCGGGTCGGGGTTGCGGCATCGACGGTGCGCTTGACGCTGCGGCGACTGGAGGCGGCCGGGCTCGATGGGCCAGGGGCTCTGGCGCTGTCCGAAGCGGCATTGGAGGCGCTTGTTCGACGGCGCGGTGGGCAAGCGGCCGGGGCATCGACGTGTGGATGAGCCGGACTGGGGGCGTATCCGCCGCGAGTTGCAGCGCAAGCACGTGACGCTGTCGATCCTGTGGGACGAGTATATTGCCGAGCACCCGGATGGGTATCGCTACAGCCGGTTCTGCGAGCTCTACCGGAGCTGGGAAGCCCGGCTACCGGTGACGATGCGCCAGACCCACGCATCGGGCGAGAAGCTGTTCGTCGATTATGCCGGCGACACGGTGCCGGTGGTGATCGACCGGCTCACCGGCGAGACGCGTGCGGCCCAGATCTTCGTCGCCGTTCTCGCGGCGCATCGAGCTTCACCTATGCTGAGGCGACCTGGACCCAGACCCTGCCGGACTGGATCGAGGCGCATAATCGCACTCTGGCAGCAATTGGCGGCGTGCCGGCGCTGCTGGTGCCCGACAACGCCAGGGTCGCGATCATCCGCGCCTGCCTCTACGATCCACAGGTCAACCGGACCTACACCGATATGGCGCGCCATTACGGCACGGCCATTCTCCCGGCGCGGCCGCGGCCGCGTGACAAGGCGAAGGTCGAGGTGGCGGTTTTGCTGGCGGAGCGGTGGCTGCTGGGCAAGCTGCGCAACCGGGCATTTTACGGCCTCGCCGAACTGAATGCCGCGATCGCTGAATTCTGCCGCTGGCTGAACGAGGAGCGGTCGTCCGTCGCCTGGGGCGACAAGACGGCATCTGCTGGAAACACTCGATCGTCCCGCGCTGAAGGAACTGCCGGCCGAACCCTATGTGCTGGCGCAATGGCGCGCCGGCGGGTCGGCATCGATTATCACGTCGAGATCGAGAAGCATTTTTACTCCGTCCCCTACCGGCACGCCCGCGCCGAGGTCGAGGCCCGGTTCACCGTGCGCACGGTCGAGATCTTTCTCCGTGGCGAACGGATCGCCGTGCACGCACGCAGGCCGGGTAACGGCAAACACACGACGATCGCCGAGCACATGCCCTCGAGCCACCGGCGTTATGGCGACTGGACCATCGCACGGATCCATCAGGAAGCCGCACGGCTTGGTCCCTCGGTCGCGACACTCTGCACCCTGATCCTCGAACGCCGGCCTCATCCGGAGCAGGGGTTCCGCGCCTGCATCGGCATCCTTCGCCTGGCCCGCAGTGTTGGCGCCGACCGGCTCGATGCCGCGGCCGAGC